>JBPPMV010000462.1:0-6480 GCA_051306235.1 Mycobacterium sp.
TTCTTCGAGATCGCCGATGCCGCGGAGGATGTGGTCCGCCCGGCGATGCCTGCCGAATGCCTGCTCGACCGCAACGCCCTGATCATGGGTTACTCCGGGGTGTACTCCAGCTTCCTCAAGCACGCCATCCGCCAGTCCGAGCGCTACGGGGTGCCCGCCCATCAGCTGCTGCACCGGGCCGGGCAGCGCAAACTGATCGGCGGCCAGGAAGACCAGCTCATCGACATCGCCCTGGAGATCAAACGGGAGCAAGAGGCCGCCAACGCCTGACGTTTGCGCGAGGGTGCGATGTCGTACGCAACGCGCCGGTCGGCGCCGTACGACATCGCACATTCGGCATCGGGTCAGCTCGGCGCGTAGCCGGGCTTTGCCATCAGTTCACGCAACCCGTCGTCGATGAAATCGGTGTCCGTGTCGTTGGCGCCGCCGCCGGCGAAGTGGCCCCAGATGCCGGGGATCACCCTGACCTCGCCGTGCGGGATGAACTGACTGGCCCACTGCTCGTCTTCGGGCGGGAAATACAGATCCTTTTCGGCGGGCATGGCCAGCAGCGGACACTTGATGGAGGCCAGTGCCTTCTTCACGTCACCGTCGAAACCCGGTGTGTTACCGACATTTCCGCCATGCCAGGTGGCGATCATGGCGATCAGGTTGTTCGGGTCGCGTCCGTCGCGGAAGAACCCCTCCCAGAATCCGTACAGGAAGTCGTCGAACGAGGTGTAGCCGAGTTCGCGCCAGGTCTCCTGCCAGTAGAACGCCTGTGAGTAGCCCCAGCCGGAGTAGACCCGCGCGAACGCGCGTAAACCCTTGACCGGCAGACGATCCGGCTCGTAGTCGCCTCCGGCGAAGGTGGCGTCGGCAGAGAGCGCCGCAACCAGCGACTCCAGGAACACCTTGTTGTGCGGCGCGGTGACACTGGAACCACAGAACGGAGCGGCGCGCTGGACCATCTCCGGATGGCTCACCGCCCACTGATATGTCTGGCCGGCGCCCATCGACCACCCGGTGACCAGCGAGATCGACGAGATGCCGAACTTCTCGGTGACCAGTCGGTACTGCGCCTCCACCTGGTCGTAGAACGTGACGGGAGGGAAACGGGGCCCGTCATAGGGCGCGGGAGTATTCGACGGCGACGAGGAAAGCCCGTTACCCAGCATGTTCGGGATGATGATGAAATGCTCGGCGGGATCGAGCACGCGCCCGGGTCCGATGAGCCACTCGTTGTCGGTGTGCCAGCCGGAATACCAGGTGGGGTAGACGATCACGTTGGACTTGTCGGCGTTGAGCGTGCCGTAGGTCTTGTAGGCCAGCACGGCGTCGCGCAAAGTGTGGCCGCTCTGCAGTGTGAGGTCCCCGAGATCGAAGTACTCGGCGTCGGTGGGGGCGGGCATCAGTTGCTCACCGCACACTGCCCGCGGTCCACGGGTTTCGGCGGGGTACTCGACGGACGTATGTCGATATCGAAGATGGCGGTCGGGATGTACAGCGTGGCACATGAATTGGGTACATCGACCACGCCGGAGAGGCGACCTTCAACG
Source organism: Mycobacterium sp. (assembly GCA_051306235.1). Lineage (GTDB taxonomy): Bacteria > Actinomycetota > Actinomycetes > Mycobacteriales > Mycobacteriaceae > Mycobacterium. The sequence continues at coordinate 1,539 of JBPPMV010000462.1, forward strand.
GGGGCGGCACCGAGGATCAGGTACGCCTGTTCCTTGGTCCAGCCGAATTTGGAGAGGTATTCGATGGCGTTGAGGCAGGCGTTCTGGTAGGCCAGCGTGGTGTCGAGGAAGTGCTGAGTACCGTTGCGGTCCACCGAGAATCCGACGAACGTCAGGAACTCGGAGTACCGTGGCTCGACGTTGCCGGGCATGAAGATCGGGTTGGTGGTGACCCCGTAGGTTTCCATGCCGCCCTTGATGATCTCCACGCGTAGATCGATGTATCCACCCATTTCGATTGCACCGCAAAAGGTTATCTCGCCGTCGCCCTGGGAGAAGTGCAGATCACCCAGGGACAGGTTGGCGCCGTCGACGAAGACCGGGTAGAAGATCCGGCTGCCCTTGGAGAGGTTCTTGATGTCCTGGTTGCCGCCGTTCTCCCGCGGTGGTGCGGTTCTGGCCGCCTCGGCCGCGACGCGCTCGTAGTCGGCTCCGGTGAGGCTGCCCAACACCGCGTTGGAGGGTTGCGGTGGCAGCGCCAGCGGCGGCACCCGATCGGGGTCGGTGGCGATGAGCTCGGCCTCGCGATGATTCCAGGTGGCGAGCAGATCGGCGCTCGGCGCGGTGCCCATCAGGCCCGGATGGATGAGTCCGGTGAACTCGACACCGGGTACGTGCCTGCTGGTGGCCTTCTGGCCGGCGAAGTCCCAGATCGCTTTGTAGGCAGCCGGAAACCAGTCGGTGAGGAAGCCTCCGCCGTTCTCCTTGGCGAAGATGCCGGTGTAGCCCCAGCCCTGACCGGCCACCGGGCCGGTCTGTTGAGGCACCGGGCCGACATCGAGGATGTCGACGACCAGCAGGTCGCCGGGCTGTGCTCCTTCGACCGCGAATGGACCCGAGAGCTGGTGAACCATGGACAGGTCGCAGTCGCGGATATCGTTGGCATCATCGGTATCGAGGATGGTGCCGTCGAACCACTCCTTGGATTCCACCCGGAAGCTGTCACCGGATTTCACGGTGGCCACGGCAGGGATATCGGGGTGCCATCGGTTGTGTCCGACCAGTTGCTGCTCACGGAATGGTTTGCTCTGGTCGACGGGAAAGATCACGTCAGGCACGTATGACTCCTCGGTTGTCGGAAAGTGTTGTGCGGCGGTATGTTTACGGTTTGGGCAGCATGCGGTGGCGCGGGTCTGCGTAGCGGTGTGCCGATGAATCGGCTGCGCGGTCCGGTCGGCGGACAACCACCGGCGATGACTGGGACTGTGCGTGCAGATCGAGAATTCGGGATCCGACGGGGTCCGATGTCCGCATTGTTCCGAAGGAATACACGCGAGTGCTTGTGCCGCAGCATGTTTCGCAGGGAACCGTGGCGGGCGCGTTGCCGATGGTGTAGCGCATGTCGAACACGCCGTCGACTGGGCAGCGATAGCGATAGCCTGGCACGAGTCCTCCGCCGGTCGTCGTCGATATTCCCATTTGGGAATAATCTCGAACCTACACCCGTGCCACCCGACGTCAAGGGAGAACTCCGCATGAGCGGGGTGGGGGCGGATTTGTTCACATGGTCGTCACGTCTCGTGCTGATCGCAACAAATGCCGGGCCTGGCAGATTTACAATGGCGCAATACGCACGTTCTAGATTGGCGTGGGGTCGCTTTCCTTGAGGAAAACCATTGGGGTGATTGCTGACTGCGCGTCGCGGAGGAGTTCGGCACCATGCGAGGACGACCGCAGAGTGGTTCGGCGTCGGTCCTGCTGCGACACGGTGCGGTAGATCGCGCCGAGTTCGACCAGCGCGTCGACGATCCGTGTCGCGGAAGTGGATGGCACTGCCAGTGCCCCCACGATGTCGGACATGGAGCATCCCGGATTCTGGTGGACGAAGTGCAGCGCACGCCAGCGGTCCACGGTGAGGTCGGTTCCGGCCAGCGCGTCGTCGATACCGGCGGCCACGACGGCGGCACGTCGGAGCAACGCGAGTACCTCGACGAGGTCGTCCATGGCGCGCCTTCTGGATCGGGCCGTCCGCCGGTCGAACTGATCCGGGGAGTCCACAGCATGCCAGATGCCGGCAGCGGGGTGGAATACCTTCGGTCGGATGCCTCGGAGTTCCGGGTGGCACTGGCGTTGCCGCGGCGGGGGCCGGCAGGGATCTTCGGGCTGGAGTGCCACGCCGCTGCCGAGATGGCCGCCGCGGAGATCGACGCGGCCGGCGGAGTTGCCGGCCGCTCGGTGCAGTTCGTGCACGTCGACGCCGGGGGTGATCCGGCCGCGGTGGCGGGCACGATCAGGGATCTGGTGGATGCCGGCGCGGTCGACGCCGTCACCGGCTGGCACCTGTCCAACGCCCGGCAGGCGATCGCCAAGGCGCTCGGCGGCCGAGTGCCCTACGTGTATGCCGCCGCCTACGAGGGCGGCGAGCGCAGCGACGGCGTGCTGTGCAGCGGTGAGGTGCCTGGCGATCAGATCATCGCGTCCCTGCGCTGGCTGCGCACCGAACTGCGGCTGCGCCGTTGGTTCATCGTGGGCAACGACTACGTGTGGCCGCGCGGCTCGGCGATGGCCACACGGGCGGGGCTGGAGGGCTCCGATATCTCGATCCTGGGCGAGCGGTTCGTGCCATTGGGCGTCGACGATCCGCATGGCTGGGATCAGGTGCTGGCCGATATCGTCGCGGCCGATGCCGACGGAGTCATCACGCTGCTGGTCGGTTCGGACGCGGTGCGGTTCAACCGGGCATTCGCCGACGCGGGCCTGGATGCCACGGTGACGCGCTTCAGTCCGTTCACCGACGAGACCGTCATGCTGGCCAGCGGTAGTGCGGCGACCGGGAACCTGTTCATCTCGGCGGGCTGGTTCGCCGGACTGGCTTCGGCATCGGCCAGGGAGTTCAGTGCGGGGTTTGCCCGGGCGTTCGACCTGGTCAATGGGACCGGCCCGATCGGCGAGTCGGCTGCCCCGCAGCCGGGGACGATGGCCGAGACGACGTACTCCGGTGTGCATCTGCTCGCCGGGATCGCCACCACGTCGGTGCCGACCGTCGAGGACGCCAGGCGCGCGTTCGACGGGTGGGGATGGGATTCGCCGCACGGACCGGTCGACCTCGAACAGGGGGCGGCCCGCCACCCGGTGCACCTCGCGGTCGCGCGTGGAGTCGAACTCGACGTCATCGCCAGGGTTCGCTGAACGGAGGTCGGCGAGGTCAGCCCGCGTCGACGATGCCCAGCTGCCGGTAGATGGCACGACGGTAGTTTGCGGCCTGGGAGTTGATCGGTAGGTAGCCGCCCTGCGCCCAGTCGTGGATCTGACCCATCCCGATCACCACCGAGATATCGGCGGCGGGGTTCGCATTGACCAGGCGGGCGGCGTAGAGCAGGGCGCCGGGGGCGGACTGTTCGCGCGAGCCGACGTAGACCACCGTCGGCGGCATGCCGTGGGTGGGTCCGAGCATCGGGTTCCACAGCTCCTCCGGACCGGTGGACCACGAGCTGTAGTACTCCAGATCCTTGGCGGGGATCCAGACGACCGGGTCATTCGTCAACGCCGCGTTCGGGTCGGTCTGCATGCCCTTCCCGTCCAGGGCGGGGGAGAGCAGCACCATGCGCGAGGGCACCCGGGCGGCCAGGCAGCCGGCGTTCCCTCCGCACTCCCGGACGATCTTCTGCACGGCGAGTGTGGAGAGGTTGCCGCCGGCCGAATCGGCGTAGATGCTGACGTTTTCGGCGCCGTAGGTTTCCACCTCGTTGGCGATGAAGTCGGCCATGGCGGGGACTGAATTGGCCGCATTACCGCCGTTCGGGATCAAGGGATATCGGGGCACGATCACGGTGGCGCCGGTTTCGCGCGCCATCTGGGCATAGTCCATCCAGTGGATGATGTTGGGGTTGAAGATGAATCCGCTGCCGTGCACTGCGATCACACGTTCGTCGGTCGGGTTGGGGCGGGAGATCACCCAGACGTCACCGCCCTCGTAGGTGTCCTTGGTGACGTCGAGGCCGATCGTGGTGAACCACGGCGGGGTCGGTGTGGTGATCACCCGGCCCAACTGCATCGTGACGTTGACGCCGATGAACTGGCTGACCCGCTTGATCACCTCCAAGGCTCGTACCGTGATGATGTCCATCAGTGACGGCCGACCGGTCGCGGTCACCTTGTCCGAAAGTTCTGGTGGCACCACGATTCCCGGTGCCAAGGTGGTCGATGCGGCGGCTTCGAGCTCCCGTTCCGCCTCCCGCTCTGCTACGACCCCGCCGGCCTGCACCGTCCGCGGCTGCATCGTCTGGTTGAGCTCGCGCCGCGCGGCGGCGAGCAGCACCCAGGCGGCCGGGGTGACTTCCGGCGTATCGGGAGTCGAATTCGCTGACACCGGCGCGAACACGTTCCGCACCGCTGCGACAACCGTGTCGGCGAATCCACCGTGGATAGCGGGTGCGCGCCGCGCCGCGTCGATCGGCTCGCGCCCCAGATCGGGACTGGGACCCGTCGCGTCCCCTGACGCCCGCGTGACTCGCTTGTCGGGCCGGGTGAGAGCCGATTCGTCGCGCTCGGCCCGCTTGCGGTCTCGGGCGTCACTGCCAGGGGTCGTGTCACTTTCGGAGCGTCGCGGGCCCCGGCGATCGAATGCGTCGCCCAAGGCGCCGCGGACCCGTGCGGCGAAGTCCTCGGCCGGGTTTCAGGCGGTCTTGTCTGCATCGACGCCGCGTGGCGGACTGTCCTCGTGCTCGGCAGGCGCCGGTGTGTCGGCTGCGGCATTGCCCGAGACCTGCGAGGACTCCCCGGCATCGGCGACCGCGGTCGGGCAAGCGCCGACCATCACCGCAGATCCGATCCCCAACGCCACCGCCAAAGCACCGACCCGACCGACAGCTCCCCCGTTGCCCATGGGTTAGCTGTACCACAGCGCGGCGGCGACCGAGGCCGTTAAGCAAGGCGCTTGGCAGATTCTGCCACTTTCGTGGCT
>JBPPMV010000463.1:0-4030 GCA_051306235.1 Mycobacterium sp.
GTCACCTCCAGCCGGGCGCCCGCGGGCACCAGCATCTTGCGGCGACCATCGCAGAAGGCCACCGCATCATTGCCGCTCGCCTCGATCTCGATCGCGATCGAGGCGTTCGGGCTGGTGACCATCGGGCGGGCGAACAGGGCGTGCGCATTGTTCGGCACCACCAGGATCGCCTCGAGATCGGGCCACAGGATCGGGCCGCCGGCCGAGAACGCGTACGCCGTGGAACCCGTCGGTGTGGAGACCAGCACACCGTCGCATCCGAAGGAGGACACCGGACGGCCGTCGATCTCCAAGACCACACCGAGCACACCGAGCCGCGGGCCCTTCTCCAGGCTGGCCTCGTTCAGCGCCCAGCCGCGGTCGAGGACGGTGCCGCCGTCGCGGACCGCGATGTCCAGGGTCATCCGGTCTTCGACCGCGTAGTCGCGGGCGATGACGTGGTCGAGGACTTCGTCGAGCGCCTCGGTCTCCGCTTCGGCCAGGAAGCCGATGCGCCCGAGATTGAGGCCGAGCACCGGAATCTCGACATTGCGGGCCAGTTCGGCGGCGCGCAGGAAGGTGCCGTCACCACCGAGGGCCAACACCAGCTCGCAACCCTCGGCGGCCTGGTCGTCGGCGTCGACGACCTCGATATCCCCGCCCAGCGTGTGCACGCCCTCCGGAGCAAGGTGCAGCGAGCTGCGGTCGACGGCCTCGGCTGTCAGCACCCGCAAGCTGATGCCGTGGTCACCGAGCACCTTCTCGACGCGCCTCGCGGTTTCGGTGGCCTCCTCGCGCCCGGTGTGGACGACGAGCAGGACGGTTCGTTCGGAGCTCGATCTCTGGGAGGTCATTGCGGCCCTTCATCAATCGCACGAGCAACAGCGCGTTCGAGGTCGCCACCGAGGAGTGGCTCATCGGTGGCGGCCCGGAACCGTAGGAAGAACTCCACATTGCCGGACGGTCCCGGCAATGGGCTGGCGGTGACGTCCACGGCGTACCAATGTAATTCGGCGGCCCGTCGGGCGACAGCGAGAACCGCGTCGGCACGCAGCGCCGGATCCGAGACGACGCCGCCCGCACCGACCCTGTCCTTGCCGACCTCGAACTGAGGTTTCACCATCGGAACGATATCGGCGTCCCGTGCGGCGCAGGCGGTGAGCGCGGGCAGCACGGTGGCCAGCGAGATGAAGGACAGGTCCGCCACCACCAGATCAACCGGTCCCCCGATGGCTTCCGGTGTCAGGGCCCGCACATTCGTGCGTTCCAGCACATGGACCCGTTCGTCGGAGCGCAGCGACCAGGCGAGCTGCCCGTATCCCACATCGGCGGCGACCACCTCGGCCGCCCCGCGGTCGAGCAGCACCTCGGTGAAGCCGCCGGTCGACGCACCTGCGTCCAGGCATCGCCTACCCTCGACGTTCACCCCGAAGGCGTCGAGTGCGCCGATCAGTTTGTGCGCGCCGCGCGACACCCAGGTGCGCTCGTCGGCGGCGACGGTGAGGTTCGCGTCCACCGATACCGCGGTGGCCGGTTTGGCGGCGGGCATCCCGTCGATGCGTACCCGGCCGGCCCCGATCAGTTCGGCGGCCTGCTGCCGGGACCGGGCCAGCCCCCGCCGCACCAGTTCGGCGTCCACCCGCGCTCGTCGCGTCATCGGGTCAGTGCCCCCGGATCGCGTCGCCCCGGCCCTCCACCGATTCCAGGGCGCGGACCAGCAGGTCGTGCGCCTGTTCCAGGTGCGCTGCGACGGCGTCGATTTCGGAGTCCTCGAACGCACCGGATTCGATATCCGGCAGGTCTGCCAGCAGTGCCGCAATCTGGGTGCGGATCTGCTCGGGATCGGTACTCATATCGCTGATCACGCTAGTCGATGCGGTCAGGTCAGCAGCGACCAGCGCTGCAGTGCTGCCCGCGCCGTGTCGTCGCCGGCCGCCACGGTCAGGTCCGGACCGGTGGCCCATGCCACGTGGGCGGTGGCCCGCACGATGCTCAGCGGATCACCGGCATCCTCGCCGGTCGCCCGCACGGTGATCGTCGACCCGTCGGCGTCGACCTGCCATGCCGGGTGCGCGGCGATCCGCAGCGCGGCGGCGTCGGTGTGCAGTGATCGCAGATCCTCGGCCAGGAAGTCCGGTCGGCTACCAGCCGCGGCGTGCACGGTGTCGGCGGCATTGTTCACCCCGGTCAGCACCATGAGGCTCGGCAGCCCTGCGGCGTTGGCACCCTCGATATCGGTGTCCAGGCGGTCGCCGATCACCAGCGGCGTCCGGAAATCGCCGCGGGCCAGCGCGTCGTTCATCAGTGTCGGCGCCGGCTTGCCTGCGACCTGGGGTTCGGTGTCGGTGGCGGTGCGCAGCGCCGCAACCATCGAGCCGTTACCGGGCAGCAGCCCGCGTTCCGACGGCAGGGTGCGGTCGACGTTCGCGGCGACCCAGAGGGCACCGGCCCGGATGGCCAGCGCGGCCTCGCACAGCTCCGCCCAGCCGGTCTGCGGTGAGTGGCCCTGCACGACGGCGACCGGTGCGTCGTCGAAGCTGCGGACCGGTTTGAGCCCGACCCCTTCGATCTCGGCGGCCAGCGAGTCGGTGCCGACGATGAGGACCGCTGAGCCGGCGGGGACCTGGCCGGCCAGCAGTCGCGCGGCGCTCTGAGCGCTGGTGACGACATCGTCGGGTTGGGCACTGAAGCCGAGCTCGCGCAGGTGTCCGGCGACCTCGGCTGCCGAACGGGATGCGTTGTTGGTGACGTAGAGAGCGCGGGCCTGCAGTGATGCCAAACTCTCCACCGCGCCGGTGGTGGGCTCGTGGCCGCGGAAGACGGTGCCGTCGAGATCCAGGAGTAGGCAGTCGTACTCCTGTGCCAGCGTGCTCATCTCAGCTCAGCTCAGCTCGGCGAGACGCTCTTCGGCGTCGGTGACACCTTCGATATCGGTCGCGGCGGCGTTGATGAAGGCCTGGACGGATTCATCGGAGCGGCCCAGAGCCAGCAGCGTCTCTGCGTAGGCGTAGAACAGCCGGGCGCTCGTCTGCCCGAGGCGCGTCGCATCCAGTGGGGGGTTCGACAGAACCGCGAGGGCCTGTTCGTGTTGACCGAGATCCGAGCGCGCGCCGGCGACCACGATGCGCAGCTCATCGGCATCGTCGCCGGTGAGCAGCAGTGCTTCTTCGCTACGCGCGAGTTCGACGGCACGTTCCGGACGCCCGACGCCGCGCTCGCAGTCGGCGATGAGCGGAAGCAGGGCGGACTTGCTGCCCATCCGGCGGGCGGCGCGCAGTTCGGCCAGCGCCTGTGCCCAGTCACCGCAGTAGTAGGCGGCGATACCGACGGCCTCACGGACCGCAGCGATGCGGCCCGACCGGGCACGCGCAGCGCGCGCGTGTTCCAGGGCCGCCGCGGGATCGTCTTCGAGCAGCTCGCCGGCTGCGACCAGATGGCGTGCCACAACATCGGCGGTGGACTTGTCCAGCGTGATCAGTTCACTGCGGATGTCCGGGGCGAGTTGCTTGGCTTCGATGCTTGCGGGGATCGAGGGGCCGGCAAGACGCGGGTCCGCGTCATCACCGCCGCGCTGATCCCGGCGGGCGCGATCCGGTGTCGACGACCAGGGCGGCTTGGGTCGATCGCCGCCGCCTCGTCGAGGCCCGCCACTGGTCCCCGAGCGCTGAACGCCGTTGGCGCCCGAACGGTTTGCACTGTTCCCACCCACACGTGGGCTATCGCCCGATGCCCGGCGGGGGCGCCGATCGTCGCTGCCGCCATGTCTGTCCTCGGCCACAGTCGCCTTCCTGGTAGATCACGTCCTGCAAAGGATAGCCGGGAGCCGGCGTTTCTCGACAGTTGCATACGTTGTGCACAATTCGTACTCAATGGATAAACAGCAGGATGAATCCCTCTATGCCATTCCTGTTTTCGCCAGAATGCACAAATGCCTCGGCCCTCCAAATGGTGTTTTTGGAGGGCCGAGGGCTTAATGTGTGTTCGGCGGTGTCCTACTTTTCCACCCTTTTGGGTAGTATCATTGGCGCTGGTAGGCTTAGCTTCCGGGTTC
>JBPPMV010000464.1:0-2354 GCA_051306235.1 Mycobacterium sp.
GGACCGGCGGCTAGCCGGGGTAGGGCCCGTTCGGCGCGGGGTAGGGCCCGGGGGAGCTCATAGGGTGCGGGGACCCCCGGCCGCCGAGGGCTCAGCCCCCGAGCCGGACCGCCGGGCAATCCAGTTCGGCCGGCAGGTGATGGGTGGCGACGACGACGGTCCGGTCGGTGGCGAACAGTCCGTCCCTGCCGAGCAGTGCGGTGATGAGGCGGTCGCTGTCCGCGGCGTCCAGATGTTCGGTCGGCTCGTCGAGCAGCAGGATGGGGAAGTCCGAGATGAGCGCCCTGGCGAGCAGCAGCCGCCGGCGTTGTCCCGCCGAGACGGCCGCCGCCCCGCCGCGCAACAGGGTGGCCAGCCCGTCGGGTAGTCCCGCCAGCCAGTCGCCCATACCGACGTCGGCCAGTGCCTTTATCAGCTCGGCGTCGGTCGCGTCGCCACGGCCCACCAGCAGGTTGTCCCGCACGGTGGTATCGAACACGTGCGCATCCTCGGCGAAGAACGCTGCGGTGACCGGCTTTTCCGGGTAGCTGTCGGCGATCGCCATCAAGAGCGTGGTCTTGCCGCAGCCGCTCGGGCCCAGGACGGCGAGCCTGTCTCCGGGGGACAACCGCACCTGTTCGGTATCCGGGCGGCAACGATCGGCGGGCGCCGGCGTGGTCAGCTCGGTGAGCCTGCGGGCCGCGATCCGGGAGCGCACCAGTTGGGCGGCCGCCGCCGGTAGCGCGGTGGTCGCCTCGAATGCCGACAGCGGCACCAGCATCAGGATGGCCAGCGAGGTCGGGCCGGTGTGACCGGCCAGCATGATCCCGACGATGACGGCCCCGAGCACCGAGATCCCCACCGCCGCGGTGGCAACCGCACCCGCGGCGGCCGCGGGTGCCGCAGCCCGATCCTGCGCGCGGCCCAGATCATGGTGTTCGCTGACGGATTCGGCGATGATCTGATCCAGTCGGCCCGCCACCCGCAGTTCGGCCGCGTGGTCCAACGCCAGCACGGTGGCGGTATCGCGGGCACTGTGATGTTCAGCGGCCAGCGCTTCGGTGGCCGCCGCCGCGCGCCCGGATAACGCGGGCGCGATCACACCGGCCACCAGCAGACAGACCGCCAGAATCGTGGCGGCCACCGGTGAGATCAGCGCGATGATGACGACGGCCGCCCCGGACAACACCGCGGCCACGCACATCGGCAGGATCGCGCGCACCAGCACGTCGGCGAGATCGTCGACGGATGCGCCGACCCGGGCCACCAGGTCACCGCTGTGCAGCCGCAGCGCGGTCTCCGGCGGCACCTCGGTCAGGCGGCGGTACAGTCCGACCCGGGTGTTGCCCGCGGCGCGTAAGGCGGTGTCGTGGATCGCAAGTCGTTCGCAATAGCTGAACACACCACGCGAGATGCCCAGGGCGCGCACCGCGACGACCGCCACGGTCAGGTCGAGTACCGGCGGCATCTGCCAGGCCCGGGTGATCAGCCAGGCCGCGACGGTGGCCAGGGCGAGTGCGCTGCCCAGTGCCAGGGTGCCGAACAACACCGCGAGTAGCAGTCGGGGAACCCGCGGCTGCAACAGTTTCCACACGTCATTGATGGACAACGTGCGCACCTCCCAGCGACACCACACTGTCACCGATGGTGAGCACCGGCCCGCGGTGCCCGATCAGCAGCACGGTGGCACCCGATCTGGCCCGCGCCGAGATCGAGTTCAGCACACGTTGTTCGGCCGTGCTGTCCAGGTGTGCGGTGGGCTCGTCGAGCAGCAACACCGGCGCCGGGGAACCCAGTGCGCGCGCCAGGCCCAGACGCTGACGCTGCCCGAGGGACAGACCGGTGCCGCCGCGGCCGATGACCTGATCGAGCCCGTCGGGCAGGGTGGCCAGGACGTCATCGAATCCCGATGCGCGGCAGGCGGAGTCGATATCGGGCAGGTGGCCGAACAATTCCAGGTTGCTGCGCACCGTGCCCGGTAGCAGCGCCGGTCGCTGCGGCAACCACGCGATGCGGCTCCACCACTGCGCCGGGTCGATATCGGCGATATCGACCCCGTCGATCAGCACCCGGCCCGAGGTGGGTTCGGTCAGGCCCAGGATGGCCGCTACAGCGGTGCTCTTGCCCGCTCCGTTGGGGCCGGTGAACACGGTGATCCGCCCGGGAACGATATCGGCCGTCAGCCCCTCGGGCGCCATACCGTCCCGGCCCGCCACCGACAGCCCCGCCCCCCGGACCGTGATGGCCGAGGCGGCGGGCTCGACCGTGCCGCGCGCCGGCTTGGGTTGCGAGTCGAGCAGATTGAGCGCGGCCTCGGCGGCGGCCTTACCGTCCTGGGCGGCGTGGAACTGCACACCGACCCTGCGCAGCGGCCA
>JBPPMV010000465.1:0-4950 GCA_051306235.1 Mycobacterium sp.
GACCGAATCGGACCAGCCACCCGCGGCAGCGGGGATACGGGGGGTGCCGGGGCCGTCCGGATAGGACAGATAACCGAACCAGCCGCCGCCGACGGTGGTTGACGATCCTGGAACGGCGGAGAAGACCTCGGTCGCGGGCACTGCGTGCAGAGACGGCGCGATGACGGCCTTGGATCCGAACCAGTCGCCGATCAGTGCGGCCGGCGCGGGCAGGCCCAGGCGGCGCGCAGCGTCGGCGACCCCGCGCAGCACCGCTGGGGCACTGCCCAGGGGGCCGAGCCGGTCGATTCGCACCGGCTCAGCCTGTCAGAAGCTAGCGGCTGATGGCGCGCGGGACGGTGGCGGTGGTCAACTTCTCGGGGTTGCGCATCGCGTAGAAGTGCGAGATCCGCCCCTCGGTGATCTCGACGGTGATGACGCCTTCGAAGCTGTCGCCCAGGTAGAGCTTGAGCGCCGGGGCGTTGTTGTAGGTGGCCAACTCGACCCGTCCTTCGTCGCCGCCGATGCGCAGCAGCCCGATGATGAGCCGGGCGACCCGGTCGGCGCCGTGCACCGGCCGCCGGGCGGCACTGACCTTGCCCGCACTGTCGGCCGTCCACACCACATCCGGTGCCAGCATGCCGATCAAGCTGCTGACATCGCCGGTGGCGGCGGTGGCGAAGAACTGCAACGTGATCTGCTCACTGGTGGCGGCGTCGACCGGTTCGAAGCGTCTGCGCCGGGCGTGCACGTGTTCGCGGGCACGGTGCGACAGCTGACGCACCGCCGCCGTGGACTTGCCGACCGCCACCGCGATGTCATCGTGACCGAAACCGAACACCTCGCGCAGCACGAAGACGGCGCGTTCGTCGGGGGTCAGCGTCTCCAGCACCACCATCATCGCCATCGAGACCGACTCGGCCAGCACCACATCCGTGCCGGCGTCGGCTTCGTCGACCAGAAGCGGTTCGGGCAGCCACGGACCCACGTACTCCTCGCGGCGCCGGGACTGGGCCCGCAGCGCGTTGAGGGCCTGGCGGGTCACCAGCTGGGCGAGGTAGGACTTGGTGTCACGAACCCCGGCCAGGTCCACCTCGGCCCAGCGTAGATAGCTCTCCTGCAGCACATCATCGGATTCTGTTGCCGAACCGAGGATTTCGTAGGCGATGGTGAACAGCAGCGGTCGCAGCGAGGTGAACCGCTCGGCGTGTTCGTTCACGCTTTCACGGCCTCGAGCTTCTCGGCACGCTTACCGCCCTTGAGCCAGAAGTACGAACCCGGCTTGCGCGCCTCCTTGGCCAAGAACGAGACGGTGCCCTTGCAGACGGCTTCCTTGATGGTCGCCGCGACCCGTCCGCCGATGGCCAGCGGCATCACCCGGTCGTCGAGGTGCGCGAGCTGGATGGTGGCGGCGTTGCGCCCCAGGCTGATGCACTGGCCGGTGAACGCCTGGTTGACCGGCGCGGGCTCGGTGCCCGCGATGCGGCTCAGCACGGTGTTGGTGGCCTGGGCGCCCAGCGGGATCGCCGCCTGGCAGCTCATCCGCAGCGGCAGGTCCGACGGTGCGCAGGCATCACCGGCCGCCACGATGTACGGGTTGTCGATACTGGTCAACGTCTCGTCGGTCAGCAGACGCCCCAGGGCGTCGGTCGCCAGACCGCTGCGCGCGGCCAGATCCGGCACACCGAACCCCGCCGTCCAGATCGTCACGGCGCTGCGCAACAACCGGCCGTCGGCCAGCGCAACGGCATCCGCGCGCACCTCGGCGACCTTGGCGCCGGGGCCTTCGACGACGGTGACGTTCAGCTTGCGCATCACCTTGGCCACCGATGTCCGGCCCCGCTCATGCAGGTACGGGCCGAGCACCCCGCCACAGACCAGCGTGACGGCGTGCCCCTCCTCGGCCAGCTCGGTGGCCATCTCGATACCGGTCGGACCCGCGCCCACCACGGTCACCGGCTCGCCGATGCGCGTGCCCGCAATGGCATCGCGCAGCGGGGCACCGTGCTCCCATTCCGATATGGGATAGGCGAACTCGGCGGCACCCGGCACGGTCAACGCGGCGCCGGTGCTGCCGACGGCGTAGATCAGGTAGTCGTAGCCGACGGTGCCGCCGGATCCCAACAGGACGGTGCGGGCGGCGGCATCGATCCGGTCGGCCGTGTCGACCAGCAGCTCGACGTCGGCACCCAGGATCTCGGGGTAGTCCACCACCGCGTCATCGGAACCGGTGACCAACTGGTGCAGTCGGATCCGCTCGACGAACTGAGGTCGCGGATTGATCAGCGTGACGGCCACATCGGGGTTCACCCGGAGGTGGTTGGCGGCGATGACGCCCGCGTACCCGCCGCCGATGACGACGACCTTGATCTGCTCGGCCATGATGGTCTCCTGTCTGAGGGTTGTGCCCTCAAGACACCGGCATCGCCCGGAGTGTGACACCGCAGCTACAAGTGTGGCTCAGATCACTCAAGAACTCAGATCACTCAAGAACTCAGATCACTCCATCACGTATCGCGGGAACACACCTTCGGGGGCGGGCAGCGTCGTACCCGACGGCAGTCGCGTCCGGATCGCGGTGAAATCCCGGGCATCGACCGGTTGTCCCAGCAGATCGAGGAGCTTGGCGGTGGCCGTCGGCATCACCGGCTGGGTGAGCAGCGCGGCAATGCGCACGGTTTCCAGCGTCGTATAGAGCACCGTGGCGAACCTCTGCTCGTCGGTCTTGCGCAGCACCCAGGGCTCCTGGGCGGAGAAGTACTTGTTGGCGGCGCCGAGCACCGACCAGATGGTCTCCAGCGCCACATGCATGGCGGGCTCGTCGAAGTGGCCCCGCACCCGCGGCAGCAGTCCGTCGGCCAACGCCAGCAGCGCCGCGTCCTCGGCGGTGAACTCACCGGGTTCGGGAACGACACCGTCGAGGTTCTTGGCCACCATGGACAGCGACCGCTGCGCGAGATTGCCCAGTTCGTTGGCCAGGTCGGCGTTGATGCGGCCGATGATGGCTTCCTCGCTGTAGCTGCCATCCTGACCGAAGGGCACCTCCCGCAGCAGGAAGTAGCGCACCTGGTCGACGCCGAACGCGTCGACGAGCGCGATCGGGTCGATGACATTGCCCACCGACTTGCTCATCTTCTCGCCCTTGACGTTGATGAACCCGTGTGCGAACACCCGGCGGGGCAGTTCGAGGCCCGCCGACAACAGGAACGCCGGCCAGTACACCGTGTGGAACCGGATGATGTCCTTACCGATCACGTGCAGGTCGGCCGGCCAGTAGCGCTGGAACGACTCCGAAGTGGTGTCCGGAAAGCCCACGCCGGTCAGGTAATTGGTCAGCGCGTCCACCCAGACGTACATCACGTGATCGGGATGGTCGGGCACCGGAACACCCCAGTCGAATGTGGTGCGCGAGATGGAGAGGTCACGCAAGCCGCCGGAGACGAAGCTGACGACCTCATTGCGCCGGACGTCGGGCCCGATGAAGTCCGGCTGCTCGGCGTAGAGGGCGAGCAGCCGGTCGGCGTAGGCGGACAGTTTGAAGAAGTAGGTCTGCTCCTCGGTCCAGGTGACCGGGGTGCCGGTCTCGGTCGCCAGCCGCGAGCCATCGGCCAGCACCTCGGTCTCGTCCTCGGCGAAGAACCGTTCATCGCGGATCGAGTACCAGCCGGCGTAGGTGCCCAGGTAGATGTCACCGGATTCGTTCATCCGGCGCCAGATCTCCTTGGACGCCTCGTAGTGATCGGCATCGGAGGTCCGGATGAACCTGTCGAAGGAGATGTCGAGCTTCTCCTGCATGCGCTGGAACACATCCGAGTTGCGCCGCGCCAGCTCGGCGGTCGGGATGTTCTCGGCCGCGGCGGTCTCGGCCATCTTCAGGCCGTGCACATCGGTGCCGGTGAGAAAGCGGACGTCATAACCGTCGAGGCGCTTGAAGCGGGCGATCGCGTCGGTGGCGGTCTTTTCGTAGGCGTGACCGATATGCGGCGCACCATTGGGGTAGTCGATGGCCGTCGTGATGTAGTACGGCGGCCGGGACGAAGATTCGCTGCTCATCGGCACTCACTTTATGGTGTTGCAGTGAGTTCCAAACGTTCAGCCAGGGACAAACCACCCGCTCCCGAGCCGCTGGCCCCGCTGATCGATGCGCACACCCATCTGGACGCCTGCGGCGCCGAAACCGCGGCCGATGTCACGGCCATCCTGGATCGGGCCGGCGCGGTCGGCGTGCAGGCCGTGGTCACCATCGCCGACGATCTGGATGCCGCGCGCTGGGCCGTGCAGGCCGCGGACTGGGATCGGCGGGTCTATGCGGCCGTAGCCCTGCACCCGACCCGCGCCAACGCCCTCGATGACGCCGCCAAGGCCGAACTGGAAATGCTGGCCGTCCAGCCGCGGGTGGTGGCGGTGGGGGAGACCGGTATGGACATGTACTGGCCGGGGCGCCTCGACGGTTGCGCCGACCCGGCCGAGCAGCGCGACGGTTTCGCCTGGCATATCGATCTGGCCAAGCGGACGGGTAAGCCGTTGATGATCCACAACCGGGACGCCGACGCCGAGGTTCTCGATGTGCTGGCCGCCGAGGGGGCGCCGGAGACGGTGATCTTCCACTGCTTTTCCTCCGATGCCGAGATGGCCCGGACGTGCGCAGCCAACGGCTGGCTGGTCAGCCTGTCGGGGACGGTAAGCTTCCGCAACGCGCACGCCCTGCGGGAGGCCGCCACCGTCGTCCCGACCGAGCTGTTGTTGGTCGAGACCGACGCCCCGTTCCTGACCCCACACCCGTTCCGCGGTGCGCCCAATGAGTCCTACTGTCTGCCGTACACGGTGCGGGCGCTGGCCGACGTTCTCGACCGGCCGGCGGCCGAGGTGGCCGAAATCACCTGGAAGAATGCGGTGAACGCGTACGGATTGGATACCGTGGCGAGTTGGCGCGGTTAACCGATCTTCGTTACCGTCCTGTTATCGAGCGCG
>JBPPMV010000466.1:0-2474 GCA_051306235.1 Mycobacterium sp.
CAGCGTGGGCCGGCGGGCCTCCTGCCGGCACACCGGGTGAGCTGAGCGGCACCTACAGCTATCGGTCCGACACCGGTCGGTTCGGCACGTGGACGGTGACCCCCTGCGGTCCCGGATGCGCCGAGGTGGCCTCCACCCCCGTCACCGATCCGAGAGTGCACCCCTACCGCGGACAAGCGCGGTTGGAAAACGGGCGGTGGGTGTTGATCGTTCAGACCGCACAGGCCGTCCGGTGCAAGCCGCCCAACGATGGTGTGACAATCCCTGGCACAGTGGCATTCTCGTTCGATGCGGCGTCGATGAGCGGCACCGCCGTCAACACTCAGTCCACCGCGGGCTGCGGCGATCCGGCCGGGGCGACCTATCAGGGCAGCTTCACCTTGACGAAGGTCGGATAGCCGCGGACCTGCCTAGCGCATGGCCCGCCCGGCAGACCCCAGTATCTGCGTGGCCTCGATCAAGGGCACAGGCGAGGGCGTGACGGCGGCCGACTTGCCGGACTGCTTTCCGTTTCATCACCTCAGCGCCCGTTTCGCATAAGTACATACTGGGTAGCCGCCCGCCTGCTTTGACAACGGGAAACGCGACGCTGGGGCTGAGGAGAGCAATGACCGAAGCCGAGATTGAGACGTTGTACTTGCTGGCTGGCATCGCACTGCTGGTCGCAGCAACGGTCCCACGTCTGTTCAAGAACCGTGCCATAACCGCGCCGATGCTCGTGATCGGAATCGGTGCTCTCGGCGGTCTTGTCCTCGGACGGGGTGGGTTTGATCCCGCCGCACTGATGTCGCGTTCGGCGGTGACCGAACACCTTGCCGAACTGTGCGTGATTGTGGCGCTCATGGGCGTCGGCCTCGCGATCGACCGCCCATTGAGCTGGACGACCTGGGCGCCGACGTGGCGCCTGCTCGGCATCGCCATGCCACTGTGCATAGCTGCGGTAGCGCTCTTCGGATGGTGGGCTGCAGCGTTGACGCCGGCTGCGGCCGTCCTACTCGGCGCAGTGCTGGCTCCCACCGATCCCGTACTGGCCTCCGACGTACAGGTCGAGGGCCCGACGCCGGGCGAGGGTTCATCCGAGGAAGACGATGAAGTGCGATTTGCCCTCACTTCGGAGGCTGGGCTCAACGATGCGCTCGCGTTTCCGTTCGTCTACCTGGCGCTCTTCCTTGCGACGATGAACCCCGCGGGTACTTGGCTACCCGGCTGGCTCGGCTGGGAACTCGCGGGCAAGATCATCGTCGGGGCCATCATCGGGTCGGTCGTCGGTGACCTGCTCGGCCGTGCCTTCTTCCACTTTCCGATCGCGAACGCCAGACTCGCAGACCGTGGCGAGCCGATCGTGGCCTTGGCAGCCGTACTCGCCGTGTACGGACTCACCGAGCTCATCGGTGGCTACGGGTTCATCGCGGTGTTCGCCTGCGCGTTGGCCATCCGGCGCATCGAACGCGGAAGTCAATACCACGAAGAGATGCACAGCGTCGTGGAAGACCTGGAGCATGTCCTGACTCTGATTGTGTTGCTGCTTCTCGGTGCGGCGCTCACCTCCGGAATCCTGGCGGCGTTGTCGTGGCAGGGCGCGCTGGTGGGCGTGCTGCTTGTGTTCGTGATTCGGCCGATCGCCGGGTGGCTCGCACTGCAACGCTGCGCCGGGATGGACCGCCAGGAACGATTAGTCACAGCATTCTTCGGCATCCGCGGAATCGGATCGATCTACTACACCTCGTACGCACTCACCGAGACCGATTCTGGCCGCGAGTCCGCGCAGGTCTGGTCGATCGTCGCGTTCACGATCGTGCTCTCGGTAGTCGTCCACGGCATCACTGCCGGATGGGTGATGGGGCGGTTAGCCGTATCGAGAGCAGGCGGGGATGCAGCGGATGGACGTAACGCACGAGGAACCCCCGGACCCGCCGAATGAGGTCAGCCACGTCCGCCCACTTCCGGGCCATGTTCGACCGGAGTCCGGGGCAGGTGGCACTGGACGCGGACAGCTGCTCAGTGCATGGCCCGCCCGGCTGACCCCAGCATCTGCGTGGCCTCGACAACCCGTGCCGCCATGGCATTCTCGGCCGGCTTACCCCATGATCTCGGGTCGTAGGCCTTCTTGTTGCCGTAGCCGCCGTCGACCTTGAGCACCTGATCGTATTTGCCGATCATGTGGCCGGCAATCGACCGAGTGAACGCGTACTGGGTGTCGGTGTCGATGTTCATCTTGACGACACCACTTGCGACAGCGGACGCGATGTCCTCGGCGCTGGAACCCGACCCGCCGTGGAACACGAGGTCGAATGGCTTGGCCCTGCCGGTTTCGGCGCCGACGACGGTCTGGATCTCCTCCAGGATCTCCGGGCGCAGATGGACCGACGCGGGGTGGTAGACACCGTGCACGTTGCCGAAGGTCAACGCGGTCAGATACCGACCGCGCTCCCCCGTGCCCAGGGCCGCGATGGTGGCACGGGCATCGTCGACGG
>JBPPMV010000467.1:0-28777 GCA_051306235.1 Mycobacterium sp.
CGGGCCGACAAGTGGATGATCGTCGGCGCCGCCCTGATGGGGATGTGGGCACCCGGGCTGATCGGCTTCCCGATCTTCATGCGCGGCGTGTGGTTGCAGCGCCAGGCCCAACGGGCCGGCCTGTCGGTACGTCCGATGATCGTCACCCTGATCGGCTACCTGGTGCTGATCGACGGCATGCTCAACAGCCTGGGCTGGGCACTGGATCTGGTCGCCAACCACACCCTGATCAACCGGGTCCTGATGGTCGGCTGGGGCCACATGTTCGACGCCGGATACTTCTGGCACTACAACGAACTCTGGGTCGGCGGGGCCGCGGGGCCCGGTGAGAAGGCCATGGTGCTGGGCATGATCATCACCGTCTTCGCCATGCGCTGCGCCGCGGCCATCGGCTTCCTGCAGATGAAGCGCTGGGGCCATCAGTGGATGATCGTCACCTGCTGGATGGGCGTGGTCATCTGGGTCCTGTACGTGTTCAACATGACGATGTTCGCCGACGTCCGCTTCGCGGGTGTGGTGTTCCCGGTCATCGGCTGGTGGCTCTACGACATCTTCTACATCACCCCGTTCCTCGCGATCCCGTATCTGCACACGGTGAACCGCGAAATATTCACCGACTGAACGTATTCGAGGAGCCACCGTGACCACCACACCTGATACCACCGAAGCCGGGGCCGAGGACCTGCCACCGGGCACCACCCCGTATTACGCCCGGATGCACAAGTGGATCAAACGCGCTGTGCTGGTCTGCCTGGTCGCACTGGTCCTAGAGGGGGCCTTCACGCTGCCGTTCATGGCGGTCTACTACGGGTATCCGACGCTGAGCCTCACCCAGATCTGCAGCGAACTGCTCAAAGTCCGGTATTCCGATGATGCACTGGAGTGCAAGTTCCCCTACCCGCCGCTGGGACCCCCGGAGGGTGCCGAGGGTAAGGACACCGCCAAGGACGAATGGGGTATTCAACCGGTCCCGAAATACGATCGGCTCGGATTCCGGGAACTGGTCGACCGCTACGAGGCCCGTCAGGCGCGGCTCGCCGGGCAGGGTGGCTGAGATGGCATCGACACTGCGCGTCATCCAATGGGCCAGCGGCAATGTCGGCCGTCACGCCGTGGCCGCCGTACACGAACATCCCGATCTGGAACTCGTCGGCGCCCGGGTCTACAACGAGGCCAAGGCCGGCCGCGATATCGGCGAGGTGTGTGGCATCGGCGACACCGGCGTGATCGCCACCGCGGATCCGGACGAGATCATCGCCCTGGATGCCGACTGCGTCCTGTACATGGCCGAAGGCGACTGGAACCCACCGGTCGCGCTGGACGATATCTGCCGGTTGCTGGCCTCGGGAAAGAACGTGGTGTCCACCGCCGTCACCGCGTGGATCTACCCGCTGAGCGCCGGTAATGAGGTGGCGGGGCGGCTCACGGAGGCCTGCCGACAGGGCCAGAGTTTGTTCCATGGCACCGGGATTCAGCCGGGCTGGGCCGCCGAGGTGCTCCCGCTGACGATGTCGGGACTGTTCCGCCGCATCGATTCGCTGGTGGTGCAGGAACTGATGGACTACACCACCTACAACGTGCCCTTCGTGCTGTTCGATGTGATGGGCTTCGGCAAGCCACCCGATGAGCGGGTGCCGATGGATGACGCTGCGGTCGGCGGGTTGTCGTTCAAGGCGCCCCTGATGCTGCTGGCCGAGGGACTTGGCGCGACCATCGATGACTACATCTGGGAGCGCGAGACCGCGGTCACCGACACTCCCATCGACATCAAGGCCGGGCGCATCGAGGCGGGAACCGTTTCTGCACAGCGCTTCTCCTATACCGCCGTCATCGGTGGGCGGCGGGCGCTGACCGTCGAACACATCACCAGGCTCGGTGCGGAACAGGCTCCACACTGGCCGAATGGGCGCGGCTGGAAGGTCACAGTCGAAGGACTGCCATCGATGGTGCTCGAATCCCGCATCGCCATCCACGACGAGGATGACACCGATCAGGGTTGTCTCGGGACCGCGATGCATGCCGTGCACGCGATCGCACCGGTGTGCGCCGCCGCACCGGGTATCCGGACCTTCCTGGACCTACCGACCATCGTGGGCCGCGGCGTGCTCTCGAACGGAGATGGCCGATGACCTATCGAGTGATCCAGTGGATGACCGGTGATGTCGGTCAGGTCGGCGTCCGGCATTTCACCGACAACCCGGTGTTCGATCTGGTCGGCGTCCTGGTGCACTCGCCGGAGAAGGTCGGCAAGGACGCCGGCGAGATCGCGGGGATACCGCCCACCGGTGTGATCGCCACCGATGATGTCGAGGCCATCATCGCCCTCGAGGCCGATTGTGTGTTCTACACCCCCATCATCATGGACGTCGACACCGTCTGTCGGTTGCTGCGCTCCGGTAAGAACGTCGTCACCACCAGTGGATTCTTCTATCCGAGTCCGGATTTCGCCGAGCACGGTGACAAGATTCGCGCCGCGTGCGCCGACGGCGGAACGTCCTTTCACGGTGGTGGTATCCACCCTGGCTACGCGGGCGACATCCTGCCGCTGACGCTGGCTCGCGTCATGAGCAGAATCGACAGCATCAACGTCTACGAGGTCGTCGACGTCATCAAGGATGCGCCGCTGGACCATATCGACTGGATGGGATTCGGCAAGGACAAGGACACCTTCCTCGCCGAGCCGACGATCCTCGGGCTCGGTCTACCGTTCTTCGCGCAATCGATGTACATGATCGCCGACGGTCTCGGCGTGACCATCGACGAGGTGACCGCCGCCGCGGTCGATGTCGCCACGGCGCGACAACCCATCTCGCATGACGAGGGCGCGATCGCGGTGGGAACCGTCGCGGCGCAGCGTCACGAGTGGACCGCCTGGGTGGACGGTCAGCCGCTGATCGTCTTCCACGCCATCTACGTGACTGCGGGCCCCGAGCAGCTCGAACCGGCGTGGGACTGGGGTGAGACCCGCTACGAGATCGTCATCGAGGGTGACCCACCGACCGAGCTGACTCTCAAGGGAATTCGGCAGCCCGACGGCACCATGGCTCATCCCGGCTATCCGTGGACGGCGATGGGCGCCATCAACACCATCCCGGCGGTGTGCGATGCCCGGCCCGGCTGGGTCACCCACCTGGACCTCGGTCTGGTTCGGCCCCGCGGACTGGTCCGCCCGTAGCGGCCGAGAAGAGGATCGACATGCCCCACTCCGTAGGCTCGCCGGGCGTCCCGGTACTCGACTTGGTCGATGTGCCGATGGCGCATGACCGCGGCGCCGGCTGGGCGGCATTGCGGGACGCCGGGCCGGTGGTCCTCAGCGATGGCTGGTACACCCTCACCCGACGTGCAGATGTGCTTGCCGCGCTGCGGAATCCGACGATCTTCTCGTCGAAGAAGGCCTTCGAGGTGGTGGGCAGCCCATTGCCGTTGGTACCCGCGGCATTCGACCCGCCCGATCACACCAGGTTCCGGCGGATACTGCATCCGTTCTTCGGCCCCCATGCGCTGGCCCGAATCCTGCCGTCCATGCAGCGCCAGGCGGCCGACATCATCGGTGCGATCGCCGAGCGTGACCGATGTGACGTCATGACCGATCTGGCCACCCCCTATCCGTCGCAGGTTTTCCTCACGCTGTTCGGGCTGCCGCTGGCCGATTGCGACCGTCTCATCGGATGGAAGGACGCGATCATCGAGCTGAGCATGGCGGCGTCCGACGGAATACCCGATCTGGCGCCGGCGCTGGAGTTGTTCGCATACCTCACCGATGCGGTCGCGGCCCATCGAGACGAGCCGGGTGAGGACGTGCTGTCCCAGGTGCTCACCGGCGAGGACCCGCTTACCGATGAGGAAGCGCTGGGCATGGCATTCTTCTTCGTCCTGGCCGGGCTGGATACCGTCACCTCGGCGATCGGCGCCGCGATGCTCGAGCTGGCCCGACAGCCGCTGCTGCGTCGAGAGCTGATCGACAACCCAGATCAGATACCGGTATTCGTCGAGGAGATGGTCCGCCTTGAATCCTCGGCGCCCATCGTGCCGAGGGTGACCACCGAGGAGGTCAGCATCGCCGGGGTCACGCTGCCTGCGGGATCCAAGGTTCGGCTCTGTCTCGGGGCCATCAACCGCGATGGCAGCGATGACATCTCGCAGGACGGGATCATGCTTGACGGTAAACTTCACCGTCACTGGGGATTCGGCGGCGGGCCACATCGCTGCGTCGGATCCCACCTGGCGCGGATGGAGATGAATGTCGTGGTCACCGAATGGCTGCAGCGGATACCCGAGTTCGGACTGGCCGATGGGTACCGACCTGAGATCCGATGGCCGTCCCCGACCAGTACGCTCCCGAGACTGCCGTTGTTGTTGGGTGTCCGTCAGAACTGAACGCCGCGGGTGAGCGCGCCGTCGACGAGCAGGTTCGTCCCGGTGATGAAACTGGCTGCCGCACTGGACAGGAACACCACCGCGTTGGCGACTTCCTGCGCGGTCGCCATCCGGCCGGTCGGGTTGAGTGCCAGCGCGGTGGCGAACAGCTCGGGGTTGTTCTCCTCGATCGAGGGCCACACCCCGCCGGGGAAGTAGGTGTTCCCGGGGCTGACGCTGTTGGCGCGCACACCCTTTGCGGCGAGCTGATGGGCCAGGCCCTGGGTGTAGTGGATGATCGCGGCCTTCATCGTGCCGTACGGTCCTGCCGCGAAATCGATCTCGCGTCCCGAGACGCTGGAGATGGTCACGATTGATCCCGCGCCGGACGCCTCCAGGTGGGGTAGCGCGGCGTCGACGAGTCCGACGGTACCCATGAGATCGACCTCGAAGGTCGTTCGCCAGTTCTCCGCCGATTCGGGGATGGCCAGCGCGCTGACGTTGGCGACCACCCCGTCCAGACCGCCGAAGGCCTCGGCGGTCGAATTCACCCAGGCCGTTACCGCCGCCGGGTCGCCCACATCGACCGCGGTGCCCACCGTGGCTTCACCGAGTTCCTGCTGCGCCTCGGCCACCGCCTCGGCGGTGCGGGCACAGAACGCCACGGTGGCGCCCTCGGCGAGCAGGCCTTCGACGACAGCCCGCCCGATACCGCGGGTGCCGCCGGTGACCGCGAAGCGCTTGCCTGACAGTCCGAGATCCATGACAGTCCTTTTCTCAGTAGGTGATGGTGCCGAATGATTTTGCTGCGCGGCGTAGTTCGGAGTGCACACCGCCGTAGGCGGATACCGTCGGCAACAGCCGTTTGTCGATCTTGGTCACCGCGCTGTAGTTGGTGTCCACCACATTGGCGATCGGCGCCAACGAGATCTGGGTGAGCAGCTGGTACGCGTCGAGCCGGTCCAGGCCGTACAACTCGCCCAGCCAGGTGATCATCTCGACCTGCCCGGCCCGCCACGCTTCCTCCAGCGGCCGGCCTGATCCGACGCACATCAGGTGGGTGTCGGTCTCCAACCTCGGCCACGCCGGTCCGCCGCCACCCTTGATCAGCTCGACGATCGCGGTGATGTTCATCGCGCCCTCCACCGCGGTGCCGCACGACTCACCCTCACCTTGGCGGTAGTGCCCGTCGCCGAGGGAGAACAAGGCTCCCGGCACGTTCACCCGGAGGTAGCAGGTGGCGCCGGCGGCCATCTCCGGAGTGTCCATATTGCCGCCGAACACATCGGGTACCAGCGAGGTGCGGACCTCGCGGCGGGCGGGCGCGACGCCGACGGTGCCGAGCATCGGGTTGGCCGGTAACGCGACCTCGAAATCGCTGCCGCGCGCCGAGAACCCGACTGTTTTTGCCGCCGAATCGTATTCGTAGATCCAGGTGCGTTCGGGCAGCGGGTCCTGCAGGGTCGGGCTGACCGGCACGCTGGTCAGGCCACCGAAGAAGGGGATCAGTGTCGAGGCCCCCCAACTGCGCGCCGGTGTCAGGTCCACCAGATGCACGGCCAGCGTGTCACCCGGTTCGGCGCCTTCGATCCAGAACGGTCCGGTCTGCGGGTTGAGGTCCTCGGTGTTCAGCGCCCGGGTCGCGATATCGTCGGTGCTGGTGATCCGGCCACCGAAGGCATCCTCGGCCCACAGCGTGAGCACGGTCGGCGTCGTGATGCGCAGCACCGGCTCCGCGCCGCCGAAGGTGAAGGCGAACTGCTCCGGCGATGGGATGAAGGTGATGTGGTCCATTCCGCCATCCTCGTCGCACCGTGCCGATGCCGCCACACTTCAACCCCGTCCACCGGCGAAACTCGCGTACCCGTTGCTGCACCCGCGTGGAGAGCAACGGGTACGCGAGTTTCGCCACGGTGAATCAGGTCTGCCGCGGCACCAACCGCTGCAGCTGTGTCACGTGCTCGGGGACCAGCTCATCGAGGGTGGTCACCCCGAGCAACCGCATGGTGCGGCTGATCTGGTCGGAGAGGATCTCGATCATCCGGTCCACCCCGGCCTCACCACCGGCCATCAGGCCGTACAGATAGGCGCGCCCGACCAGGGTGAACCGGGCGCCGAGCGCGATGGCGGCCACGATATCGGCACCCGACATGATCCCGGTGTCGAGGATGATCTCGGTGCGGTCGCCGACCGCGGGAGCGACCGACGGCAGCAGGTGGAACGGGATCGGCGCCCGATCGAGTTGTCGCCCACCGTGATTGGACAGCACGATACCGTCCACTCCGAGATCGGCGACGGCCTGCGCGTCGGCCAGTGTCTGAATGCCCTTGACCACCAACTTGCCCGGCCACTGCGCCTTGATCCAGGCCAGGTCCTCGAAGGTCACCGTCGGATCGAACATGGTGTCCAGCAGTTCGGCCACGGTGCCCGACCACCGGTCCAGCGAGGCGAAGGCCAGCGGTTCGGTGGTCAAGAAGTCGATCCACCATTGCGGCCGGGGGATCGCGTTGAGCACCGTCTTGGCGGTAAGTGCGGGCGGGATGGACATGCCGTTGCGCTTGTCACGTAATCGCGCCCCGGCCACCGGCACATCGACGGTGACCAGCAGGGTGTCGTAACCGGCGGCGGCGGCGCGCTCGACGAGCGCCATCGACCGATCCCGGTCCTTCCACATGTAGAGCTGAAACCAGTTGCGGCCATGCGGGTTGGCGGCCTGCACATCCTCGATGGAGGCGGTCCCCATGGTGGACAACGAGAACGGGATACCGGCGCGTGCGGCGGCGCGCGCACCCGCGTACTCGCCCTCGGTCTGCATCATCCGGGTGAAGCCGGTCGGCGCGATACCGAACGGCAGCTCCGAGCGGCCGCCCAGGATGGTGCAACTGGTATCGACCTTCGACACATCGCGCAGGATCGCCGGGTGGAACTCGATGTCCTGGAACGCCTGCCGGGCCCGGGCCAGGGACAGCTCGGCCTCCGCGGAGCCGTCGGTGTAGTCGAAGGCGGCCTTGGGGGTGCGGCGCTTGGCGATCGTGCGCAGATCCTCCACGGTGAGCGCTGCGGCCAGCCTGCGGGTGCGTGCGTTCAGCTCGGGCTTTTTGAACTGCATCAGCGGAGCCAGATCGGCGACCTTGGGGATACGACGTTTCATGGCCGGACCTCTTTCACTGCAATACGCCTTCCTGCCCCGACCGTACGCGGGATGTGTGTGCGCTGTGTGCGGGGTGAGTATTGCTGGGGTGGGAATCTGGTGGCAACGATATGGCGCAGCGCCTCGAGATCGCCAGCGATGAGGCCGTGGGTCCGCGCGCTGATCAGCACATTGCCCAGCGCGGTGGCCTCGACGGGGCCGGCGAGCACCGGCAGCCCGCTCCGGTCGGCGGTCAGCTGGCACAGCAGCCGGTTCTGAGATCCGCCGCCGACGATGTGCACGGTGCGCACCGGTGTGCCGGACAGTTGCGCGGCCCGGGACACACCATCGGCGAACGCCGCCGCGAGGCTCTCCACGATGGCGCGCACGACCTCCGGGCGGGTCATCGGCACCTGCAGGCCGCGCTCGTCGTACCAGGCCCGGATCCGGCCGGGCATATCGCCGGGGGTGAGGAACCGCGGGTCGGCGGTATCGAAGACGTCGAAAACCGGCCGCACCTCGCCGGCCTGGGAAAGCAGTTCGGACAGGTCGGCACGGTAGCCCTCGCGCTGGTACTGCCGCACGGTCTCGCTGAGCAGCCAAAGTCCCATCACATTGTGCAGGTAGCGGATGCGCCCGTCGGCGCCGACCTCATTGGTGAAGTTCGCCTGTCGGCCGGCCTCGGTGACGACGGGTTCGGCCAGTTCGACGCCCACCAGTCCCCAGGTTCCGCAGGAGATGTAGGCCGCGCTGGTGGAATCCATCGGGACCGCGACGACCGCCGAGGCGGTGTCATGCGAGGCGACGGTGGTGACCGACGTACTGCGGGACAGGCCCAGCGGTTCGGCCACCTCGGCGAGCAACGGGCCCAGTACCGAACCGGGTTCGGCGAGCGCCGGGAACAGGTCGGGCGGAAGGCCCAGCCGGGCGGCGAGTTCGGTATCCCATTCGCCGGTGGTGCGCAGCAGGCCCGTCGTCGAGGCGTTGGTGCGTTCGGTGCCCTGGCGGCCGGTCAGCCAGTACCCGATCAGATCGGGTATCAACAGCGCATGGTCAGCGAGATCGACGTGACCGCGCGCCTTTTCGGCAGCCAGCTGGTAGATCGTGGTGAACGGCAGGAACTGCAGTCCGTTGCGGCCGTACAGCTCGGCGGGGTCGATCTTCCGGTGTACCGTACGAACGCCGCCGTCGGACCGGGAGTCCCGGTAGTGGTAGGGCAACGAGGCCAGCGCCCCGCCGCGCAGCAGACCGTAGTCGACAGCCCACGAGTCCACACCGATGGTGATCAGGTTGTCCGACCGTCTGCCGGCCTCGACCAGACCGGCGCAGGCCTCCCGGAACAGGCCGGGCACATCCCAGTGCAGTGCGGTGCGGTGTCCGTTCCACAGCTGCACGGGATCGTTGGCGAAACGGGCGAGCTGCTCCAGTTCCAGCCGGCCGGGGCCGATATCGGCGAGCATGACCCGGCCGCTGGTGGCACCGAGGTCGATCGCCGCGACCTGCCCGGACTTCGTCACCGCTGCCCTCTGCTCTTCGCGCAAACGCTCATCGCAGAAAGGCTGCGGCGACGCCGGCATCGACCGGCACGTGCAGCCCCGTGGTGTGCGAGAAGTCGCTGGTGCACAACGCGAATGCGGCGTTGGCGATGTTCTCCGGCAGCACTTCACGCTTGAGCAGGGTGCGCTGCGCGTAGTACGCACCCAATTCCTCCTCGGGTACGCCGTACACCGCGGCGCGCTTGGCGCCCCAGCCGCCGGCGAAGATGCCCGACCCGCGGACGACACCGTCGGGGTTGATGCCGTTGACCTTCACCCCGTGCTCGCCCAATTCGGCCGCCAGCAGCCGAACCTGATGGGCCTGATCGGCTTTGGTGGCCGAGTATGCGATGTTGTTGGGCCCGGCGAAGACCGAGTTCTTCGAGGAGATGTAGATGATGTCGCCGCCGAGCTTCTGGTCGATCAGTGCGCGTGCCGCGGCCTTGGAGACCAGGAACGACCCGCGGGCCATCACGTTGTGCTGGAGATCCCAGTCCGCGGCGGTGGTGTCCAGCAACGACTTCGACAACGACAGCCCGGCATTGTTGACCACGATGTCGATACCGCCGAAAGCGAGTGCGCAGGCATCGATGGCGGCCTGCACGGCGGCCTCGTCGGTGACATCGGCGGCGATCCCGATGGCGACATCGGAATTCCCGATTTCCGCCGCGGCTTCGGCGGCCTTGTCGGCATTGAGGTCCGCGATGACCACGCAGGCACCCTCGGCGGCCAACCGGGTGGCGATGGCCTTGCCGATCCCCGAGGCCGCACCGGTCACCAGCGCGATGCGGGTGGCCAACGGCTTGGGCTTGGGCATCCGCGCCAGCTTGGCCTCCTCCAGCGCCCAGTATTCGATGCGGAACTTCTCCGACTCGTCGATGGGGGCGTAGCTGGACACCGCCTCGGCACCCCGCATCACGTTGATGGCGTTGAGGTAGAACTCACCGGCCACCCGCGCGGTCTGCTTGTCCTTGCCGTAGCTGAACATTCCGACGCCGGGGATCAGCACGATGGCCGGATCGGCCCCGCGCATCGCCGGGCTGTCGGGGGTGGCGTAACGCTCGTAGTAGGCCCGGTAGTCGGCGCGGTACTGCTCGTGTAGTTCGGTCAGCCGTGTCCGGCACTCGTCGACGCCGGCATCGGCGGGCAGATCGAGAACCAGCGGTTTGACCTTGGTGCGCAGAAAATGGTCCGGGCAGCTGGTGCCCAGGGCGGCCAGTCGGGGATGTTCACTGGCGCCCAGGAAATCGAGCACCGGTGCGGTATCGGTGAAGTGTCCGACCTGGGGCCGATCCGCCGAAGCCAGTCCGCGGATGAACGGGGCGAGGGCCGCGGCCTTGGCGCGGCGCTGCTGCTCGGGCAGCGGGCCATACCCGTCCAGGGGTACACCGAACGGCTGATCGGCGCCGTTGGCGGCGATGTACTCCTCGGCGGCCCGAATGATCTCCAGTGAGTTCGCCTGAGCCTCATCCGAGGTCTCGCCCCAGGCGGTGATGCCGTGTCCGCCGAGGATGCAGCCTTTCGCCTGCGGGTTGGCCTTCTTGATCGCCGAGATATCCAGTCCCAGCTGGAAGCCGGGGCGCCGCCACGGTACCCACGCGACGCGGTCGCCGAAGATCTTCTGGGTCAGAGCCTCTCCGTCGGCGGCGGTCGCGATGGCGATACCGGAGTCGGGGTGCAGATGGTCGACGTGCGCGGCATCGACCAGACCGTGCATGGCGGTGTCGATCGAGGGTGCCGCGCCGCCCTTGCCGTGCAGGCAGTAGTCGAAGGCCGCCACCATCTCGTCCTCGCGGTCCACACCCGGGTAGACGTCGACCAGCGCGCGCATGCGGTCCAGGCGCAGCACGGCCAGGCCGGACTCGGTCAGCGTGCCGAGGTCCCCTCCGGAACCCTTGACCCACAACAGTTCGACATCGCCACCGGTCACCGGGTCGGTCTCGGTGCCCTTGGCGGAGGTGTTACCACCGGCGTAATTGGTGTTCTTCGGATCCGAGCCCAGTGCGTTGGAGCGGGCGATCAGTTCTGCAACGGTCTTGCTGGTCATCTCTGTTCAGGCTCCCCATGAGGATTGAGTGCCGCCGACTCGCTCGGCGTTGATGGTGTCCTGGTATCCGCTGTCGCGGAAGGCGGCCATCGGATCGGCCGGAAGGCCCCGTGCGGTACGACGTTCGGCGAGCATCGGCCTCACATCGGTGTAGAAGGCATCCATGAAGATCTCGTTGGCGCCCAGTACATCCCCGGCTTCCTGCGCCACGGTCAGTGCATCGGTGTCGATGAGTGAGGCGCGCGCCGTCATCTCCTGGACGTTGAGCACCGACCGGATCTGGCCGGGGATCTTCTCCTCGACGTTGTGGCACTGGTCGAGCATGAAGGCCACCGGCGACCCCTCGTCGAGGCCACCGCCGCGGATCACCTCGAACATGATGCGGAACAGCTGGAACGGGTCGGCCGCTCCGACGATCAGGTCATCGTCGGCGTAGAAGCGCGAGTTGAAGTCGAAGGAGCCGAGCTTGCCGAGCCGCAGCAGCTGGGCGACGATGAACTCGATATTGGTGCCCGGCGCGTGGTGCCCGGTGTCCAGGCACACCTTGGCCCGGTCGCCGAGTGCGCTCACGTGGGCGTAGGAGGTGCCCCAGTCCGGAACATCGGTGGCGTACATGGCCGGCTCGAAGAACTTGTACTCCAGCACGAGTCGCTGGTCGGCGCCGATGTGCTGGTAGATGGCCGACAGGGATTCTGCCAACCGGTCCTGGCGGCCGCGGATATCGCCCTGGCCCGGGTAGTTGGTGCCGTCGGCGAGCCAGATCTTCAGATCGCGCGAACCGGTCTCGTTCATCACCTCGATGCAGGCCAGGTGATGGTCGATGGCTTTCTGCCGCACCGCTTTGTCGGTGTGGGTGAGGCTGCCGAACTTGTAGTCGTCGTCCTGGAAGGTGTTCGAATTGATGGTGCCCAACCGGACACCGAGGTCACCGGCATAGCGGCCGAGCGCCGCGTAATCCTGCACCGTGTCCCACGGAATATGCAGGGCCACAGCTGGTGCCAGGCCGGTCAGCCGGTTCACGGTGGCCGCGTCGGCCAGCTTCTCTTCGATGGTGCGCGGGGTGCCGGGGGTGCCGAACACCTTGAATCGTGTGCCGGAGTTCCCGAATGCCCAGGAGGGCAGTTCGATCGCCAGGTTGTCGAGCGCTGGAGACTTGAGAGCATTCATGGTGATCCTTGTTCAGACCGCGGTGAAGGGAGTGCGTGCCGGTGCGGTGACCGGTGCGCCATAGCGTTCGGCTTCGATCTGCTGCAGCGTCTTGCCCTGGGTGCGCGGCGCCCAGACCGCACCGATGATCAGGGCCACGGTCAGCAGACCGACGAGCAGAATGCCGACGGTGGTCAGCCCGGTTGCGGCCAGCATGGTCGGGAAGAAGTAGCTCAGCAGACCGGTCGCGGTGCGGACCACGAAGAACATGACGCCCTGTGCGCTGGCCCGGTAGGGGGTGGCGAACATCTCGCTGGCCCACAGGCTGTAGAAGGCCTGGCAGCCGATACCTGCCGAAATGCCCCACAGCACAGCGAAGATCAGCATGGTCGAGATGCCGTTGTCGGTGAAGGCGACCAGCACGATCCAGCCGAGGATGCCCAGTGCCGCTCCGAAGACGTAGAGCCCGCGCTGGGAGACTCTGTCGGCGTAGCGCATGAAGCCGAAATAGGTGGCGGCCACGGTGCACCCCCACACCAGCACCTGCAGCAGGTTCTGCTGGACGGGGCTGTGCAGGCCGGCGGTGTCATAAACGCGGGGCATGAAGATGCCCGCCTGGCCTGCCACGGTGTTCCAGAACAGGTAGATACCACCGAGGAACAGCAGCGCGGTGATGTTGACCTTGCGGGAGAACAGTCCGCGCACGCCCCGTGCGCCCACCGAGGACTGCAGCTCGCGGCTCTCGGCGACTGCTTCCTCTTTCCAGATCTGCGATTCCTGCAGGCCCTGGCGGATCCACCAGACGACGGCGGCCACCACGAACAGGTGCAC
Organism: Mycobacterium sp.; assembly: GCA_051306235.1. Taxonomy (GTDB): domain Bacteria; phylum Actinomycetota; class Actinomycetes; order Mycobacteriales; family Mycobacteriaceae; genus Mycobacterium. Next base: position 13,046 of record JBPPMV010000467.1, read on the forward strand.
GAAGATGATGCGCGAACCGAGCAGTTCCAGCGGTGCCAGTGCGGCGGCGAGGGCGAATCCGATGAACGGGCCGACCGACCAGGCCAACTGGGCGGTGCCGACATGCTTGGCGCGTTCGTTCGCCGGCGCCTGCTCGGCGATGTAGGTCCACGAAGCGGGGACTCCGGCGCCGACGGCGATACCGGTGATGATGAACGCCGCCAACAGCATGGTGAAGTTCATCGCGAAGGCCGCGAGCAGCACGCCGGCCATGTACACCAGCAGGTCGTAGGTGTAGATCGCCTTGCGGCCGTACCGGTCACACAGCGGGCCGCCCAGTGCAGCACCGATGGCTGCACCGAAGGCGTTGGCGCTCAACGCGGCCAAGAGTCCGACGGCGAAGTTGCTGATGCCGAACTCGGTCTGCCAGAACCCCAGCGAGGTGGCGATCGCGATAATCGATCCGGCCTCGATGTAGTTCGACATGGCGACCGAGATGGTCGCCCGCCAGCCGGTGGTGGAGCGTGCTCCGATTTTCATGGGGGTCCTTGTTGTCGGGTGGGGGTCAGGAAAGGTGGAAGTACTCGGTGAGTAGTTCGAGGTTGCTGTCGGGGTGGGCTTCGGTGCGGAAGTATTGCGCCATCTGTTCCTGCCACTTGTCGTTGACGGCCGTTCGGCTCATCTCCGTGCTGGCGCGGGCGAAGTCATCGGTTTCCAGATAGCCCACCACCATGCCCTCGTCGGGACGCAGGAACAACGAGTAGTTCTGCCAGCCGGTTGCGCGCAGTGCGTCGAGCATCTCGGGCCAGACCTCGGTGTGTGCGGCGAGGTAATCGTCGATACGGTCGGGCTTCAGGTACATCACAAAGCACACGCGTTGGATGTCGTCCATTCGCCACTCCCTTATTGAAACGTTTCAATTCGTGATGGCGATTACAGTAAGACGCGAAGGCGCGATGCGTCAAGCGCTTCGTTGCGCGGCGGTTTCGATGGTGTTCACGCCTGGGTCGAGAGCCGGGTGACCAGCTCGGGCTGGAACACGATATGGCGAGGGGTGTGGTTCGGGGAATCGGTGGCATTGATCAGCAGATCGATTGCGGTACTGCCGATCTGGATGCTGGGCTGCCGTATCGAGGTCAGTGGGACCACGGCGGATCGGGCGAACTCGATATCGTCATAACCCACCAGGGCGATATGGCCGGGCACCGTCACATCACCCATCAGGGCCAGCGCCTGCAGCACGCCGATCGCGACCAGATCGTTGGCGCAGAAGATGCCGTCGGGCCGCTGTGACGGCGGACGGTCGCGGATCTGCTCTCCGACGGCGCGGCCCGCCAGCACGGTCAACGCCGCGGTGGTGAAGACCTCCAGCTTCGCGTCCGGCACCCGCTCCAGTGCGTTGCGCGCGCCGTGCAGCCGGTCCCGGACCTGGCGTAGCTCAGGCGGTCCGCCGACGAAGGCGATCCGCCGCCGCCCCATCCCGGCCAGATGTTCCGCCGCCAGCGTGCCACCGGCAATATCGTCGACGGCCACCGAGTCGAATTGGGTCCCCGTCCCGTCCCGGTCCACCAGCACGACCGGGGTGCCGCGCTGCCGCAACGCTTCCAGGCGATCGAAGTCATCGCCGACGGGGGAGACGAGCAGTCCGAACACCCGCTGCTCGTCGAACGCATCGACATAGGAGCGCTCGCGCTGCGGGTCGTCATCGGAGGTGCCCAGCAACAGCGTCAGATTGTGTTCGGCGGCCCGGTTCCCGGCGCCGCGGGCGATATCGGTGAAGAACGGGTTGCCGACATCGAGGACCACCAGGCCCACACTGCGGGACCGACCGGCCTTGAGTTGGCGGGCGGCGTCATTGCGGACGAACCCGAGATCGTCGATGGCGGCCTGCACCCGCGCGACGGTGGTCGGCGACACCTTGTCGGGGGAATTGAGCACATTGGACACCGTTCCGACGGATACCGAGGCGGCGGCCGCGACCTCGCGAATGCTCACCATGTCTGAGCGCTCGCATGTGCACGGACGGCCGGTGCGATCCAATCGTTCAGGAATGCGCGGAGATCCCGTCCGGCGCGTGCCGGACGACCCGGGTCCAGGATGAACGACTGCAGCGTACGCAGCATGAACTCGACGAGCTCGTCCAGCGTGGCCCCGGCGAAACCGGCTGCATCCCAATCGACGTCGAATCGTTCCAGGATCGAGCGACCGAAGCCGATTGCCAGGTCGGAGGTCACCCCCGCGGTGAAGGCGCTGGCCTTGCCGGGCTGCAGCACCAGGCTGAGGTACCTGTCGTGCGGCAGTTGTTCGAAGGTGTAGGCCAGGCCTTCGACGACGGCCTCGGTCGGATCGGTGATTGCCCCCAGCGTATCGGCTAGACGATCGAGGAATGCCGCCACCGAGGACACGGCGGTGGCGGCCAGCAGCGTCTCCTGGGTGGGGAAGTAGCGGTAGATGGTCTGCCGGGTGACACCGAGCGTCTGCGCCACTTCCGACACGCTCACCGTGCCCCGGGCGTCGATGGCCGCTCGGGTGGTGGCGATGATGCGGTTCACCGCGTCCTGGTCATCGACCGGGATGTCACCCGACCAGCCGTGCCTGCGCATGAGTCGATCGTCGCACGATCCGTACTCCGACCTTGACAATACAATAACTAGTGAATGTATGGTCTGAGAATGACCTCCAGTCCCACGAAGAGCACCGACGACGAGCTGACCCGTCGAGCACTGCGACACGCCCTGGACGGCACCACCGATATGGCCGACCGTGAACTGAAAGTGCCGCTGCACTATTACCGCGACCCGAAGATCACCGAGATCGAGGAGTCGCAGATCCTGCGCCGGGTTCCGCTGGCCATCGTGCCGTCGGCGCAGATCCCCGAGCGCAACGACTACGTGGTGCGCACGGTGCTGGGCGATTCCCTGCTGGTCACCCGCGATCGCACTGGCGCCAGTCACGTGCTGCTCAACTATTGCCGGCACCGCGGTGCCATGCCCGCCTGCGGGTCGGGCAATGCCGCCCGCTTCGTCTGCCCGTATCACGCGTGGACCTACACCGGCGAACTGTTCATGGTGCCGGGTAAATCGGGCTTCGACTCGATGGACGTCAAGAATTACGGCCTGGTCGAACTGCCATCGGAGGAACGGTACGGATTCATCTGGGCGGTGCTCGGTGCGGATGCGACAATCGACCTGGACGCGCACCTGGGGCCGCTGAAAGATGAACTTGCACAGTGGGATTACCGTTCCTACGGTTATCACACCGAACGAGAGTTCTCCTCCGAGGTGTCCTGGAAGGGCGCACTGGAGGCGTTCGCGGAGGGCTATCACTTCCCATTCGTGCACGGCGAGAGCCTGATCGGGCAGAACACCCTGCCCAACACCGCCGTCTACGACGAATTCGGTAGGCACCATCGCATCGGGTTCCCGTTCACCTGGATCAAGAATCTGGACACCGGGTCGAGAGGGACGGCTGAGGGTGAGCCATCAGGATCATTCGACCCGTCGGCCAATATGGGGGTGATCTATTGGGTCTACCCGAATCTCATCCTGGCCAACAGCCCGGTCGGGGTGGAGATCATCGATATGTTGCCCGACGGGGACCCCACCCGCTGCACCGTCCGGCACAGCTGGATGGGAAAGGTCCCGGCGACCGATGACGATATGCGTGCGCTCTACGACACGGTGTTCGAGGGTGTGCACGCCGCGGTGCGGGACGAGGATTTCGCCATGCTGCCGCAATGCGGGCAGGGGGTCCGGCACGGCCAGCACGACCATATGATCATCGGCCGCAACGAGATTGCGGTACAGCACATGATCAAGGTTTTCGCTGAGGAGCTGGGGGTTGCGCTGAGTTAGCGGCGGCCGCTCAGTTCGTCACCGCGATCGTCGACGTCAGCCAGATGTGAGTTACTCCAGCACAAAGACCGGGATCAGCCGGTCGGTCTTGGTCTGGTACTCGGCGTACGGCGGGTAGGCGGCCACGGCCAGCTCCCACCAGTGCTCGCGCTCGGCACCCTCGATCTCGCGCGCGGTGAGTTCGACGACCTTGTCACCGTCCTGCGCGGTGACCTGAGGATGTGCCTTCACGTTGTGGTACCAGGACGGGTGCTGCGGATCGCCGCCCTTGGAGGCGACCATCGCATACTTGCCGTCCTCTTCTACCCGCATCAGCGGCACGTAGCGCTTCTTACCGGACTTGGCGCCGAGGGTGGTGAACAGCACGATCGGCCGGTCCAACACCTCCACGCCGTCGGTGGTTCCGCTCGCGAGGATGCGTTCGGTCTGTTCGCGTACCCAGTCAGTGGGGCTCAGCTCGGCGTTTTCGGTCATAGCGCCAATAACAGCACGGCCGGCGCCTGCTATTCCGCATCTTGACCGGATCTGAGACCCTCGCGGGGTGACTGCACGCGGAGATGTCTTCATATCGGTGGCCGAGCTCGCCCAGCGTCTGGACGCCGGCGAGCCGACGACCATCCTGGACATCCGGTGGCAGCTCGGCACGCCGGACGGGCGCGCCGATCATGGGCAGGGGCATCTGCCCGGGGCGGTGTACGTCTCGCTCGACGACGAGCTCAGCGATCATGCGGTCACCGGTCGCGGTCGGCACCCGCTGCCGTCCGGTCCGAGCCTGCAGGCGGCGGCGCGGCGGTGGGGTGTGCGTCGCGGGGTGCCGGTCGTGGTCTATGACGACTGGAACCGGGCCGGGTCGGCCCGTGCCTGGTGGGTGCTGCGGGCCGCGGGCGTCACCGACGTACGCATCCTCGACGGTGGGCTGGCCGCGTGGAGGGCTTCCGGCGGGGCGTCGGAGATCGGGACGGTGACACCGCGTACCGGGGACATCGTCGTCGAACACGAGGATCTTTATGCGGGCGCGATGCCCACCCTGACCGCCGAGGAAGCCGGCGAGCATCCCAACCTGCTGGACGCGCGGGCCCCGGAGCGGTTCCGCGGCGAGGTCGAGCCGGTCGATCCGGTGGCCGGTCACATCCCCGGGGCGAAGAATCTGCCCAGCACCGCTGTGCTGACGGCGGACGGAACCCTGCTGTCCGAGGAAGAGCTGTCCGCGCTGGCCTGGTCGTTCGGCGGCACCGAGCAGGTCGGGGTGTACTGCGGATCGGGTGTCACCGCTGCAGTGGCCATCGCAGCGCTGGCCGCGGCGGGCGTGGACGCGGCGCTGTTCCCGGGTTCGTGGTCGCAGTGGAGCTCGCAGGACCGGCCGGTGGCCACCGGCGCCGACTAGTGGTGGGCGATCATCTTGACGGCCACCACCGCCGCGCCGGCACCGGCAAGCATCAACACCGCCAGCAGTTGCTGCCACCACACCAGACCGGCGCGGTGCACCGCGGTGAAGGCGATGAGGCCCATCTCCGCGACCAGGAACCACATGGCGATCCACACCGCGGTGGCGGTGTCCATCAGGCCCAGGCCCGCGGCGGCCAGGATCAATGCGGGCGCCGCCGCGGCCTGCATGATCTGTGCGGATGACGCCAACATGCCCCAGGCCGCCCGGCCGCGAGGCGCCCGTCCTTCCACACTGAGCCGCGCGACGAACTCCGCCAGCAGCGCGGCGGCCCACAGACCACCCGCGGCGACGGCCACGTCGAGCACCCGGAACCAGGCGTTGGTGTCGGCGGAGGTGTAGCGGGCAAGGGCGGCAAGCGTCGCCAGGCAGGAGATGGCGCCGTACATGCGCTCACGCAGCGCGGCCACCACATGTTCGACCGGGGGACCCTCGTGCGTCTCGGTGGTCATGTCAGCCTCTCCAGCAGGAATGTGCCGATCTCGCGGATCGAGGTGTCCATGATCTTCCGGTTTCCCTGGGTGTTGAACGCATGATCGGTCGGATAGGCGGTGTGCAGGACGTCGACGCCGGCGTCCCGCAGCAGGCCGGCGATCTCGACCATCTCCGGACCCAGCGTGTCGAGATCACCGGTCTGGATCAGGGTGGGCGGCATCTTCTTCGGCAGATCGGTGTCGTGCACGGGCGATGCGAGCGGGTCGGCGTGGCTGGCGGGGTCGACGAAATAGAGTCTGGCCGAGAGCTTTTGCAGAGTCGGTGAAATGGCGGCGTTGGCCTTGGGTGAGGTGCGGTCGGTGCGCGTGCAGTCGGCGACGGCATAGGACAGCACGGCGGCTCGCAGCGCGATCGCGGAGTCGTGGGCGTATTGCGCCAGGTTCATGCTGAGCTTCGCACCGGCGCTGGCCCCGCCGACACTGACCCGCTCGGCATCCCAGCCCTGTTGGTCGGCGTGATCGAGCGCCCACTGCAGCACATCGATGCATTCCTCTTCTGCCACAGGGAAAGTCACCTGCGGGGCGGCGTGATAGTCGATCGCCAGCACGACGCAACCCACATCGGAGGCCAGGAAACGGCAGATGTGGGCGTCCTCGTGGGTGTTGCGCAGGACGAAGCCGCCGCCGTGGATGTCGATGTGCAGCGGCGGGCGTCGGGTGGCCGTGCCGCTCAGCGGCGAGTCCGGATGGGGCCGGTAGACGAAGCAGCGAACCGGGCCGTGCCGCGTCGGCACGCGCACCACTGCCGGGGCGTCCAGTCGGTGCGCCGGTTTCGGGATGTCGGGTGGCCGGAACACCAGCGGCGCGGCCTGCTGCGCCAGGTACGCCAGCGCGTACTCCAGCGGCCCGATCCGGGGGTTCACCATGGCAGACACCGTACCGGGAGCTGTTCGTGCGGCGGCGGTATCGGGGCCGGGGCGCGGCCTAGACTGATGGGTATGGCCCGTACCTACGCGACCGCAGACAACGTTTCCCTCGACGAACTGCTGGCCTTCGTCCGGCCCCGGCACGCGATGGTGCTGACCACCTATCGTGCCGACGGCTCCGTGCAGAGCTCGCCGGTCACCGGCGGGGTCGATGAGCAGGGTCGCATCGTCATCGCCAGCTATCCGCAGCGGGCAAAGTCGGTCAACATCGGCCGCACCCCGCGTGCCAGCGTGACCGTGCTGTCCGAGGAGTTCCACGGGCCCTACGTCCAGGTCGATGGCGATGCCGAACGCATCGACCTTCCGGACGCGGTGGAGCCGCTGGTCGACTATTTCCGCGCGGTGGCCGGCGAGCACTCCGACTGGGACGAGTATCGCCAGGCGATGGTCGATCAGGGAAAGTGCTTGCTGCGCATCACCCCTCGGCGTTGGGGTCCGGTGGCGACCGGAGGTTTCCCGCCGCCGAGCTAGGCCGGCGGCCGGTACTTTCCCTTCGGGTCGAAGTGCGAATTCGCGATGGCGGTCGACAGTCCGGTGCCGATCGGCCCGAGATGATCGAACAGACCTGCGGACCCCGTCGCGACACCGTCGGCGCTGGTGTGCGACAGCGCGGCCAGACCGATGAACGGACCGTCCGGTAGCCGGCTGAGCGCCAGCGTGTAATCGGCGTTGATGAAGGCCAGTCCGGCGGTGCTGAAATTGGTCATCGAGCTGGTGACGTCGACGGCCATCGCCGCCCGGACGAACGGTGTCGATGTTTCGCCGGCAACCAGATCCCGGAACTCGCGCACCCACGCATACCGCGGACCGGCCTGCTGCCAGGGGAATTCACGCTGGGTGGAGTCCGCGGTCGGGCCGTAGGCACGGATGAACATCGGGACCGCATCGTCGAACTCATCGGGCTCGGCAGGTATCGGTGGGAGGGTGACCGCTGCGCTCCAGAACTCGCCGTCGGGCTGGGTGCCGCGACGCAGATAGAGCGCCGAGGCGCGCGCGACCAGGCTGCCCCCCTGGGTCATCGCGGCGTCCACCGACCGCATCCGGCCGCCGGCCCGTACCACCGTGGCGGTCACCTCGACCGGTTCGGATGCCACCCGGCGCAGGATCTCGACCGTCAGACGTGCCGGGTGCAGGTCGGGGTCCTCCCCGCTGGTTTCGAGGACATGGGCTTCGATGGCGCGGGCGAGTAGGCCGCCGATGACCTGACCGCCCAGCGTGGGTCCCCAGCCGCCGTGAGCGATCGGGTTGGGTACCAGTTCGTCGCCGCGCCGGGTCAGAAACGGCGTCGCCGTGGTGAGCGTCATGCACCGACGATATTACAAAGAAGTTTACCGTTGCGACGACGGTAGATGTCGGCGGTAGAAGTCCAGGTGGGCGCGGGCGGCGTTCTCCCATGTCAACGACTGAGCAAGGGCGCGACCGGTGCCGGGATCGCCGGGTGCGGCGAGTGCCTGCGCCATCGCGGATGCGAATGATCGCACATCGTCGGCGAACCGCACGGTATCGCCGAAGACCTCACGCAGCACGGGTAGGTCACGCGCGACCACTGGCCGGCCCGCCGCCAGCGCCTCCAGTGCGGCCAGGCCGAAACCCTCCTTTGTCGAGGGAAAGGCGAACACATCGCAACCGGCGACCAGGCTGGGCAACTCTTCATCGACGATGGCGCCGACGATGATCGGATCGACATCCAATGTCTGACAACGTGACTCGAACTCGGACCGGTACTCGCGGTAGTCGAACAGGGTCTCGCCACCGGCGATGACCAGTTGCAGCTCCGGCACATCTTGGCGCAGCAGATGGAAGGCCTCGACCAGGTCGACGGTGCCCTTGCGTGGTTCGATGCCGCCGACCGCCAAGACGTAGCGCCCGAATCGGCTGCGCCAACGTGCCCGGCCCTCGTCGTCTTGGGCACCATCGATGAACCGTTGCGCATCAACGCCATTCGGTATCACCGTGGGATCGAGCCCCCAACCGGATCGCACCTCTGCGGCCACTGCGGCAGACACACAGATCCGGGCATAGGGTTCCACGATCGCCTTCTCGTGGCATTCGGCCAGGATTGGGGTGGTGAACTCGTCGAGATGATGGATGGTGCGGATACAGTGTCCGACGGCGTTGGCGCTGATGCAGTCCTGGGCGTGCACGATGTCGTAGTCGTCCGGGGTGAGCTCGCGGCCCAGCACCTCGATGGAACGCACGATCCGGTCGGTGACGGTGTCACCGGGCAGATCGGTGAACGCCGCCAGCCGCACGGTGACCCCGGGATCGACTATCCGGAAGAACCCCTGATCACCCGCCCTGGCCAGCGACCACACCGTGACATCGGCGCCGAGACGGGCCAGTGCCTCGGCGAGATTCACGGTGTGCACGACGCCGCCGCGCGGCTTCGTCGAGTAGGTCAGAAGTGCGATCCGCATGTCATCCCCGTGGTGATCGGGCGCGGTAGGTGTCCGGACGCATCTCGACCAGGTGGTTCAACACCCTTCGGGCCCGGTTGATTTCGGCTTCGACATCGACCTCGGCCTTGGCGAGCCCACCCTTGTTGCGGGTGGTGGCCAGGATGTCACCGCCGGGGCCGACGATCTTCGCCTGGCCGAGGAAGCGCAGGTTCCCCATCACTCCGGTCTGGTTCGATGACACCAGCACCACCTGGTTCTCCGCCGCGCGTGCACAGTCGTACAGGTCGAACAGTCGCGACTGCCGGTCGGCGGGCAGCCGGGACGCGCGGTCGGTGACACTCGCCGGCCAGGCGGACAGTGCGGCGATGATGTGCGCCCCGTCCACGGCCAGCGCACGGGCGGCCTCGGGGAAGGTCTTGTCGTAATCGATGAGCATGCCGACCGGCCCCACCGGGGTGTCGAACGTGCTGAACCGGTCACCGGCCAGATAGGTCAGCGCCTCACCGGCGGGCTGGTGCACCTTGCGGTAACTGCCGAGGACACCGTCCCCGGACACGCAGATCGCCGCGTTGTAGCGGCTGCCGCCGGCCGCGGCCTCCGCGTAGCCGACGCACACCGTCATCGGGCCCGCCGCCGCAATGACGGCGCTGATCTCCGGACCATCCGGGTCCAGCGCCGGCGGCGGATCGTTGGGATCGGGTGCGGTGAAGTCGCCGATATAGCCGCCGAGGCTGGCGTCCGGCAGGACCAGGAAGTCGACGCCCTCTCTGGCGGCGGACTCGACGATCCCGACGACTTTGGACACGCCGCGGTCCACATCGCGGCCGAAGTGTGCCGCGACGGCGCCCAGGGTTACCGGTGCCATGCGCTCCTCTCAGGCCGGTCCGATACCGGTGACCGGCGATGCCAAAGCGGTCGTCGTCACCCCGTCGGGCCAGCGTAGGCGCACACCCGGCTCGGCGGTCAACGACCCGCAGTCCGCGCCGAGCACTCCCTCCGGCAGCTGGGCCGGGCGGCGGTGTTCGCCCGCGGTGAGCATGGCGTATCCAGGGAAACAGGTGAGCCAGGTGCCGATATCGGCGGTGGCCGGACGCGGTATGGCGGCCATGTCGAGCTCGGCGCCGGTGCCACCGGCCTCGGCCAGCATGCCCAGGGTGCCGACGACACCGGCCATGCTGACGTCCTTGGCGGCACGGGGTCGCGTCGCGGCGACCATACCGGCCATGGCCGCCAGGTCCGCCGAGTTGCGGGCGCTGGTCGAATCCCATTGTCTTCCGGTGTAACCCGGTCGCCATCTGCCTGTCAGGTCGGCGGTCAGGCGCACCCGGTCCCCGACTCCGGCGCCACCGGCCGGGACCGGATCGTCGGTGCGTCCCAGTGCGGTCACGGCGAGCGCCGCGGGAACGCCGAGCTGGGTGTGCCCGCCGAGCACCGGGACCTGCCAGGCCACCGAGGCCGCGGTGATGCCACGGATCACCCGGTCCAGCATCGAGCGGGTGGGTGCCCCGACGGCATCGAGCAGGCCGGCCGGCGTCGCGCCCATCGCGGACAGATCATTGATGTTCACCAGCACCGAGCACCAACCGGCCCACTCCGGGTCGCGTTCCACCATTGACGGAATGATGGCATCGCAGGCGGCGATGAGGTCGGTCCCGGGCACCGGGGCGCCATCGTCGCCGACGAAACCGGCAGGTCCGAGCCCGCCGCGCACGGCCCGTAGCGGCGCTAGCGTGGGACCTAGGAAGGATTTGGTGGCCTGCGCCAGCCGGTGAAAAGGATTGAGCGGCCACCGCATCCACACATGGGGCTGCCCGGCCACTGCGGTCTCACCGAGGTTGTCCCAGCCGAGCGCGGTGAACAGCGGCCGATACCGCCGCTGCACGGTGGCCTCGAACCGCAGAACCCCTGCCGATTCGACATGGGCGCAGGCGGCGCGGATCAGTGCGGGTCCGATTCCGGCCGATCGAGCAGCCTCGGAGGTGACCAGCCGGCTGCCGGTCCACCACCCGAGATCCGGTGCGCAGACCGGAGCCAGCCGCACACCGCCCAGCACGGTGCCTGCCGCATCGGTGGCCACCAGCACGACCGCGCGCGGGTCGTCGTCGATGTCATCGTGGTCGTTGCCGGCGAACAACCCCTGTTCGTCCACGAACTCCCGCTTGCGGAGCCGACGGTATCCGGCCAGGTCCTCAGGACCCGCGGCGCGCCGGATGAGAAATGGTGCGGGTGCGGGGGTTCCGGCCAGGATGGACAGGTCGGGGGAGAACACCGTTGTGCTGCTGTCGAATTGAATCATCAGGCCCCCAACCCTTGCAGCACCGAGCACGCGCCGCAGGCCGCGCACCCGGCGCGCTGGTCGGCACCGGACATCCCGGCGAGGGTCAGCAGCGCGGCCACCTCGCGGGACACCTTCTCGACGGTTGCCCCATCGGGGGCGCGGGCCTCGTCGACGTCCACCGCCAGTGACCCGGGCTGCGGGCGGAAGGGCACCACGAACGGGTAGACGCCCATCTCGATGAGTTCGGCTGCCCCGGCGATGAGTTCGTCGGGATCCTCACCCAGACCCACCAGCAGATAGGTCGAGACCTGATTGCGTCCGAATACCCGCACCGCCTCCCGCCAGGCTCGCCGGTACTGCTCCACCGGCACGGTCGCCTTGCCGGGCATCCAGCGGCGGCGGACCTCATCGTCGAGGGATTCGATGTGGATACCGATCGCATCGGCACCCGATGCGCGTAACTCGGTGATGACCTCGAGGTCGGCGGGTGGTTCGCACTGCACCTGGATCGGCAGATCGGGGACGGCGGTCTTGACGGCCTTGACGCAGCGCGCCAGGTGGCGTGCGCCCCGGTCGGTCCCTGCCGACGTCCCGGTGGTCATGACCATCTGCGTGACGCCGTCCAGGCGCACCGCCGCCTCGGCGACCTCGGCCAGTTCGGCGGGCCGCTTGACCGCGGTGGTGGCACCCGAGCGCAGCGACTCCTCGATGGTGCAGAACCGGCACCGCTGATCGGGGGAGTAGCGGATACAGGTCTGAACCACGGTGGTGGCCAGCACGTTCCGTCCGTGCAGCCGGGCCAGTTTCTCGTAGGGAACCCCCTCGGCGGTCTTCAGATCGTAGAACCGGGGCCGGTCGATGACCTCGACATCCAGGCCGGTGTCCTGCCCGTCGAGCAGGACGCGGCTGCCGTCGAACACGAACGGGCTGTCCGGATTACGGGGAATGGCCGCGTTGAGGCCGTCGATCACGAGGTGACCGTCGGCGCTCGGGCCGGCACCTGCGGAACGGCTGACGGGTGGCCGGCCGCGGAAACCCAGCAACGCGAGATCGACTCGGGTGGACATGGTCATGACGGACTCCTGGATGGCTCGTGCGGTGGGGGTGCTGAAGGTGCTCCGACCGGCGTCCGGACATCTGCCGCCTACCTCAGTGCCCGACCGCGAGTCGCAGGACCGACTCGTGATAGTGGCTGATTATGGTGGCCGCGATGTGCTGGGCGTCGCGGTCGACTCCGAGGAATCGTCCCGACCCCCAGGTGTGCATCCACGGCAGACCGATGAAGCTCAGTCCGGGCACACCGGTGACCCCGCGGGTCTGCATGGGCCGGCCGGCGCCGTCGAACGCGCTGGCTTCGATCCAGCGGTAATCGGGACGGTAGCCGATCGCCCAGACAATGCTGGTGACGTTCTCGGCAGTCAGATTCATTGTGGTGAATTCGGTTTCGGGGCGCCAGACCGGTTCGTATCGGGTGGCCGGCGGCGCCTCGATACCGTGGGTGTCGATATGCCGGTCGATATCGGCACAGATCGAGTTGTACACCGAGTCGGCGTTGTCCAGGGCCTCGGTCAGGGTGGGATCGAATTGTAGGAGGGTGTCGTCGCCGTCGGCGAGTGCGCCGTAGAGTCGCATGCCTTCCAACGCGAACTGCCGCAGGTCCACGTCTCGGCCGCCGTCTCGTCCCGTCACATAGTGATTGGTCTTCTCGATGGCCGCCTTCCCGCCCGGATACTGAGCGGCCGGCCGGTCGTAGAGACCCATATCGGACAACCAGGTCATGCAATCGCGGCCGCGGTACACGCGGGCGACCCGGGGTGCGCTGCCCACCGCCAGGTGCACCTGGCGACCGGCCAGGTGCAGGTCCTCGGCGATCTGCGCGCCGGATTGTCCGGTGCCCACCACCAGCACCGCCCCCTCGGGCAGTTGCCCGGCGTTGCGGTACAACTCGGAATGTATCTGGACGACAGCGTCGTCCAGGGAATCCGCGTACGACGGGATGATCGGGAGTGGGTAGCCGCCGGTGGCGATGACGGCGTGCTCGCAGGTTATCGTCTCCTCGCCGCTATCGGACCGGACGGTCAGCTCGAAACCGCCGTCGGACCCGTTCTGCAGCCGGGTCACCCGGGTGTGCGTGCGTACCGGTGGCTCGAAGGTGTCCAACCAGCCTGCGAGCCAGTCCACAACCTCATCGCGGGTCATGAAGCCGTCCGGTTCGGGGCCCTCATAGACGTAGCCGGGCAGCCGGCAATGCCAGTTGGGCGTGACCAGAGTGAAGTTGTCCCAACGGGTATCGGCCCACGCATGCACGGGGGTGCCTGCCTCCAGCACGACGTGCTCGATACCGGCCCGGCCCAGGTACCAGCTGACCGACAGCCCGGCCTGCCCACCGCCGATCACGACGACGGGGATGTGTGAGGTGGTCATGATCGTTCCAGCGGGGGATGCATCGCGGTGACCTCGATGACCGCGTCATGCGGGAAGGCGGCTGCGGCAGCGGCGATCCGATGATTGGTGTCGGCGGCCGAGGTGCACGCGAAGCCGAACTTCTCCCGCACTCGGTCGCTGGCCACGGTCAGCGCCCGATCGGACCGGTCGAGGAAATCGCCGACGGTATAGCGCTCGCCGATGGTCAGATAATCGTGCATGACGAGGCTGGGTGAGTAGCAGCGCTGGGTGCTGCCGTCCGGCCAGCGCACGTCGAAGGTCATCTCAGGCATGGGCCAGCTCCTGCCACTTGGCGGCACCCGCGGCGTCGGTGACGGTCAGCGGACCGTACACATCGGGCCTGCGGTCGCGCAGATGGAACATGCCGGCCCGCATGGTGCGGAACGTCGCGTCGAGGTCGACCTCGGCGACCGCCATACCACTGTCCAGAAGTGTTGTGGCAAGGATGTTTCCACCCGGGTCGACGACCTTGGCGTTACCCACGTAGCGCAGCGATCCGAAGGTGCCGCTCTGGTTGGATGCGATCCAGAACACCTGGTTGTCCAGGGCGCGGGCCATGTCGAACAGGTTGAACCGGTAGGTCCATCGATCGTCCTGCAGATTCTCGGCGGTCGCGGTGCGCGCGGCAGGCCACGCTGACAGGCTGGCGATGATCTGGGCGCCGTCGAGCGCCATCAGGCGGGCCGCCTCGGGGAAGGCCTTGTCGTAGCAGATCTGCAGTCCGACACGGCCGACCGGCGTATCGAAGACCCCGTAGCCCGTGCCCGGCGAATAGGACATGCCCTCGCCGAGCGGTTGGTGCACCTTGCGGTAGGTGCCGTAGACGTTGCCACCGTCCATGACGGCGGCGGTGTTGTAGCGGGTCTCACCGTCCTCGGCCAGTTCGCAGAACCCGATGGCGATCACCAGGTCGCCGATGATCTGCTGGATCTGTGCGATCTCGGGTCCATCGAGGCGTACTGCCGGGGGTAGTGAGCGCTGGGTGGTCTTGACGGTGTCGCCGTGGTTGCCCAGTGAGGAGAGGTAGCCGCCGATCGCGGCCTCAGGCAGTACCAGGAAGTCGACACCACGGGCGCGGGCCTGTTCGGTCAGCGTCGCGATCAGTGCGTAGTTCTGCTCGAGATCGCGGGTGAAGTTCGCCGAGACGGCGGCGAGTGTTGTCACGGCCGGCTGTCCTAAACCATGTAGGTGGAGTTGATGATCGCGCCCTTGCGGGCGTAGTGGATCAGCGCATCCTGCACGTCGAGCGGGTGCGCGGGGATGACACCTTCGATGAGATCCTCTTCGCGCCCGCCGTGCAGGGCGAGCCCGAAGCGGCAGGCGAACACGGTGCCGCCCTCCTTGATGAAGGTGCCCAGCGCGTCGTTGATGTTCTGCTCACCGGGGAAGCCGGAGTCGCCGGTCTTCGGAAAGCCGCGCGTGGCAAGGCAGTTGATGGCGCCCGGACCGTAGAAGTAGATGGCCGATTCGAAGCCTTTGCGCAGTGCCCTGGTGGCCTGCAGGACGGCGACGAATGAGACGGAGGATTCATGGGCGATGCCGTGCACCAGGGTGAAGTAGCTTTCCCCTTCCTCGGCCTGGTAATCGGGAAAGATCTTGGTGCTGCCGTAGATGTTGGATCCCTTGGGCAGGGACGGATGCGGGATCTCGGCCAGCGAGGTGGCGATGTTTTCCGCGATGGATGAATCAAAAGTCATGGGGATCTCCATGTTTCACGAGTCGTTCGGTCGGCGACGGTGCCGAATGCCGGGGAGGTCGGCTGGTTCCATTACAGACCGCGACCATTTCCGGGTGGTTAGGGATGGAATACGTCTACGTTGCGTCCCGCTCACGCCGGAAATGTCCGCGAAACAATGAATTATGTTGTGCAGAAACAAAAATGGGACCAGGGCAAGTGTCACCCAGGTCCTGCG
>JBPPMV010000468.1:0-10615 GCA_051306235.1 Mycobacterium sp.
TACACCAGGGGCACGGTATTCCAGGGTGGCCCCTACAACCTGTCCACCGACCTGTGGAACCGGCTGTCCGACGGTGGCTACGTCACCGACGCCATGCTGGAAACCGGGTCCAACGGTCCCGTTGTGCCACCGTGCGCCACCGAGGCGATGCGACCGGCGGAGCCGCGGGAAGCCGGAGACACCGTCGATAGCAATCCCGGCGAGGACGGGTCCGCGCTCTGGGGCGCGATGGAGAAGTGGTACTTCGCCTCCGGCGAGAAGTCCTACCCGGCCCTTGACGGTGCGCCGAGCGACCTGGCGGTATCGGCGCGGGCCGCGGGCTGGACCGTCCTCGACGAGCCGCGGGACCGCGCCATCGTGGTGATACCTCCCGGGGTGCTGGAGGCCCCCGCCACCGGGCACGTCGCCTGGGTCGATTCGACGTCGAACCGTCCGGACGGGACCTATCTGCGGATGACCGAAATGGCCGCCGCCGATAAGGCACCGCACATCTGGTCGGGGCGGACGGTCAAGGCCCTCCCGGAGCTGTCCTACATTCTGTTGCCGTAGACCTCCGCTAATTTTTCAGCAACGTCAGCTCGCGATACGGAACGCGGCGTGGTCGAGTCGGCGGCTCCTGTGAAAGTTTGCTGTCGTGTCGGCTGTGATTTGGCGCTCACTTTCCCGGCGAGCTCTGAGGATTTCATGTGTGACGGGTGAGGTTCGCCGCCCGGTCTGCATTAGCCTTTGTGGTTAACATGCCACTTCACGACCCTTTTGCTGCTTGCTGAAAAGAGGTCACAACTGCATAACGATTGTTTCCTGAGGGATGTCTGAGAGGTTGACGGGCGGCGAACTCGGGGCGCGGCGGCAAGCCCGATTGGGTAGGTTTTTCCGTCGCTAGACTCGGTCGGAACGCGTTCACCTGAGCGCATGGCCACTGAATCAAGTGCCGGGATGGTCATCCGGCGGAGGTGTCGAAAAGATGGCAAGTGTTTTTGTGCGCGCCAATGCGGCAGCGCTGAACGAATCGCAAACCGCTTTCGCGGGCTCGGTCGAGATCAAGCGCGGCCCGATCGCCGACCTGTCGGCCGATGCCGGCGCCATTGTCGTCGCCAACTACGGCGACAACAGCGTCACCGTGGTCCGTCCGGACACCGTCGGGGCGCCCGTTGTGGTGCCCGTGGACGGCGAGCCCTTCGCAGTCGCCGTCACCGATGACCGCGCCTTCGTGGTCGTCAGCGATACCGAGGCGGACGCCGTGCAGGTCATCGACACCCGCTCCAACACCGTGGTGGGCACCTACCCGCTGGCCTTCTCCGTCACCGCGGTCGCCGCCGGTCCCGATGGCAAGCGCGCCTACGCTGCGCGGGCCGGACACGACCACGTGGACATCGCCGTCATCGACACCACCGCCGAACGTGTCGGCACCGTCGATATCGCCGCAGGTGCAGGCGCCACCATCGACGCGCTGGCCGTCGCCCCCTCCGGACGCCGGCTGTACGTGGCCGTCACCACCAGCCGGGGCAGCCGCCTCGTCGTGGTCGACACCGAGACCGCCAAGGCACGTAAGTCGGTGGCCATGAGTGCCCCGATCCGTGATCTGGCCGTCGCGGCCGACGGCACGGTCTACGTGCTGACCTCCGACCTGGAGGCCCGCGGCGTCATCGAGGTCATGGATTCGCGGACCTTCGGCATCACCGCCCGCATCAGCGCCGGAACCCTGCCGATCCAGATGGCGCTGTCCGAGGACGGTGCCCGCGCCTACGTCGTCGACTACGACCAGGTCGCGGTGCTGTGCACGGTGACCCACGAGGTCGTCGAAACCATCACCGTCGGTGCCCGCCCGATCGCGGCGGCCCTGAGCACTCCCGGCGACCGGCTCTACGTCGCCGATCTCGACGGTAATGTCACCGCGTTCCGGGTGGCCGCGCCGACGCCGATGTACTCGCCGTTCGACGCCCTCGCATTCGACGCCATGCGCGAGCTCGCCCCGGCCGGGGTCTGACCCGACAGGTCAGCGGTTGCAGTCCAGCGATATCGACACCGACTGGCTGACCACGATCTCCACCAGCTCGCTATCGCCATCGTCGTGGTGACCCCATCCTTGGTCCTCGACGCTCACCCACCGGGTGACCTGCTGCGGATTGCGGACACCGGTGACGGTGCACTGCTCAAGGGGTGCGCTGCCGATCCGGTCGATGTTGACGGTGTAGCCCTGCGCCTCCCACGTCGCGATCGTCTCGAGCGCCGTCTGGTCGGCGGCAGCGATGGGCGGGGGAAGCGCCAGCGCGGCGGCGGCCAATGATGCGGCGATGACTGTTGTCGGACGCATGATGCGCCCCCCTGTCTGACGGCCCGAAGTGGCTCTGTCAGATACATCGTCGGCAGTTGTGAATTCGTTGCAGACCGACCTGTCGGGGGCACTAGCATCACGCGGGTGCTCTCCACGATGCAGAGTTGGCCCCTGACCATCGCCGCCATCCTGCGGCACGCCTGCGTAGTGAACGGCGACCGCGTCGTCACCACCGCCACCGGACAGGGCGGATACCGCAGCACCACGTACCGCGAGCTCGGTGAACAGACGGCGCAACTGGCCCACGGGCTGCGTGGTCTCGGCATCACCGGCGACCAGCGGGTCGGCACCTTCATGTGGAACAACGCCGAGCATCTCGCCGTCTACCTTGCCGCCCCCGCCATGGGCGCAGTGCTGCACACGCTGAACATCCGGCTGTCCGCCGACCAGATCGCCTTCATCGCCAACGAGGCCGAAGACCAGGTGATCGTCGCCGACGCCTCGCTGATACCGCTGCTGGTGCCGGTGCTGCCGCTGCTGAAGACGGTGCACACCGTCATCGTCGCCGGTGACGGCGACACCACACCGCTGGATGCCGCTGCCAAGGTGCGGGTGCTGCGCTATGCCGACGTGCTGGCCGGCGCACCGACCCAGTTCGACTGGCCCGATGTCGACGAGAACTCCGCGGCCGCCATGTGCTACACCAGCGGGACGACGGGCAACCCCAAAGGTGTTGTCTACAGCCACCGTTCGACTTATCTGCACTCGCTGAACACCTGCACGGCGAATGCGCTCGATGTCAGTAGCGCTGACGTGGTGCTGCCCATCGTGCCGATGTTCCACGCCAACGCCTGGGGGCTGGCGTACGCGGCGCTGATGGCCGGAGCCGATCTGGTGATGCCCGACCGGTTCCTCGACGGCGCATCCTTGATCGAGCTGATCGAATCCCGGCGGCCCACGGTGGCCGGGGCGGTCCCGACGATCTGGAACGACGTGATGCACTGCCTGGAAAAGAACCCGGGGCACGATATTTCGTCGCTACGACTGGTGGCCTGCGGCGGATCGGCGGTACCGCTGTCGCTGATGCAGACCTTCCAGCAGCGCCACGGGGTGTACATCCAACAGGCCTGGGGCATGACCGAGACCTCCCCGCTGGCCACCGTCGCCAAACCGCTGCCCGGGGTGGACGAGGACCGGCACTGGGCGATGCGCACCACCCAGGGCCGGCCGATGTGCGGGGTCGAGATCCGGGTCGTAGACGATGCCGGCGAGCCGCTGCCGTCCGACGGGGAAGCCGTGGGCGAGTTGGAAGTTCGCGGACCGTGGATCACCGGCGGCTACTACCTCGGCCGGGACCCCGAGAAGTTCGACAGCGGGTGGCTGCGTACCGGTGACGTCGGGCGCATCGACACCGACGGGTTCGTGACGCTGACCGACCGGGCCAAGGACGTCATCAAATCCGGCGGGGAGTGGATCTCCTCGGTCGAATTGGAGAACCACCTGATCGGCCACCCGGGCGTGCTGGAGGCCGCCGTCGTGGGGGTGCCCGACGAGCGGTGGCAGGAACGCCCACTGGCGGTGGTGGTCCTAGAGGAAGGTACTGCGCACACACCCGATGAGCTGCGGGAGTTCCTGGCCGACAAGGTGGTTCGCTGGTGGCTGCCGGAGCGGTGGACGTTCGTCGATCAGGTGCCGCGCACCAGCGTCGGTAAGTACGACAAGAAGACCATCCGCGCCCGGCACGCCGACGGCGCCTACAAAATCATCACCCTGTAGCGATTTGTGGAGTTTCAGCCGGAACCATTCCGGCTAAAACGCCACAAATCACAAGGAACCTAGCGCTCGGCCCGCTGGTAGGCCGTGACGACGGCCGCGCCGCCGAGGCCGATGTTGTGTTGCAGTGCGGCGCTGACGTTGTCGACCTGACGCTTGTCGGCGGTGCCGCGCAGCTGCCAGGTCAGTTCTGCGCACTGGGCCAGGCCCGTCGCCCCCAACGGATGCCCCTTGGAGATCAGCCCGCCGGATGGGTTGACCACCCAACGCCCGCCGTAGGTGGTGTCGTTGTTGTCGATCAGGGCGGGTGCCTCACCCTCGCCGCACAGGCCCAGCGCCTCGTACAGCAACAGCTCGTTGGCCGAGAAGCAGTCGTGCAGTTCGATGACCTGGAAGTCCTCCGGGCCCAGCCCGGACTGCGAGTAAACCTGCTGTGCGGCTTTAACATTCATGTCATGGCCGATGATATTGGCGGCGCTGCCGTCGAAGGTGGAGGCGAAGTCGGTGGTCATCGCCTGGCCGACGATCTCGACGGCCTGGGCTGCGAGCCCGTGCTTGTCGACGAACGCCTCGCTGACGACGATCGCCGCGCCGGACCCGTCGGAGGTCGGTGAGCACTGCAGCTTGGTCAGGGGGTCGGAGATCATCTTGGCGCCCAGGATGTCGTCGAGGCTGTACTCGTCCTGGAACTGCGCATACGGGTTGTTCACCGAGTGCTTGTGGTTCTTGTAGCCGATCTTCGCGAAATGCTCTGCGGTGGTGCCGTATTTCTTCATGTGCTCGCGGCCGGCGGCGCCGAACATCCACGGCGCGACCGGGAAGGTCATCTCGTCGGTTTCATTGAGTGCGACGATGTGGCGCATCAGGGGCGACTCACGGTCGTCCGCACCGCCGCCGAGCGAGCCGGGCTGCATCTTCTCGAACCCGAGCGCGATCACGCAGTCGGCCAGGCCGCCCCGAATCGACTGCGCGGCAAGGTAGAGCGCCGTCGACCCGGTGGAGCAGTTGTTGTTGACGTTGACGATCGGGATGCCGGTCATCCCCAGTTCGTAGAGGGCGCGCTGGCCCGAGGTGGAATCGCCGGAACAGTAGCCGACATACCCCTGCTCGACCTGGTCGTAGGAGATGCCGGCGTCTTCGAGAGCCTTGGTCCCGGATTCGTTGGCCATCTGAGGGTAGTCCCAGCCCTCGCGCCTACCCGGCTTCTCGAACTTGGTCATCCCGACACCGACGACAAATACCCGATTGGCCATCTGTGGCCCCTTTCGCTCCATTGCGGTTGAGGCTCAACATAACGCTTGGCCCGGTTACCCGAACGCACCGGTGTACTGCGGGCAGTAGTAGCCGATCGACATCACGATGAACGCCGCAGCCTGCCGGGTGTTCAGGTCGGTGTACTCCAGGATGTCCAGCCCGATATCGGTGGCGTCGACACCGGCGTCCAATTCGGCGCACACCTCGCGGGCGTTGGCGATGACCTCGATCGCCGACTCGTAGGCGATGCCCTCGTATCGGATGTCCGAAAGGAACGCCGCGTCATCGGCAGAGGTGATCGCCCCCGCGGTGCCGGCGGTGGCCAGGCCGAACGTACCTGCGACCAATGCGAGACCGGCGAGCCGGATCAGGCGGTGTGCTGCGAACATCATGTCTCCCCTGGGTGTCTGAGCCCCGGTGCGATCCGGGTGTGACATCAGGGTCCGATGACGTTCTTGATGGATTCTTGGGACGCTCTTGGATCAGCCGTAGGCCAACCACCGATCAGCCGTAGGCCAACCACCATTGATGCATCTCGTCGATGTTGGGGCCCTGGGCGTTGCCGAGCAGCAGGCCGTCGTTCTTGGTCCAGGTCAGGTCGGGGCTGTCGTTGTAGGTGCCGCAGGCGATCGAGCCCTCGGCCCGCTGCGGGGTGTCGGTGTAGTGCCAGGTGGTGGGGGAGTCCGCGGTGCTGTTCGGGCAGGGTGCCAGCGCGGCGTTCTCAGCGATCGCCTCGTCGAAATTGGCCCGCAGGGTGCCCTGATCGGGGAACGTCGAGTATCTCGAGGCGGCGGGACCACCGGGCATGCTCGACGGGCCGCAGTCCACCGTGGCCAGTGCCCCGGGCACGGGCGGATCGATCGCCTGGCAGACGCCCGGGTCATACCCCTGCGGCAGCATCCCGAACAGACGGTCCTGCAGGGTTCCCGGATCGGGTGCCCGGGTGCGGGTGGTGCGTTCGGTGGCCGTGGGGGCCTCGGATGTCGTCGTCGGCGGCGCGGCCTTGGTGTCCTCGGGCTGGACGAGGAAATAGATGCCGACCGCGGAGAGAACCAGCACCAGCACGGCCGCCGCGGCCGCGATGGGCAGCCACGGGGTCTTCCTCTTCGGCGCGGGCGGGCGCCCGGACGGCGGGGTGTGCCAGTTCGGCGGCGGTGGCGCGGCGTGGAACGGGGCGGGTGTCGCCCCGAACGGGGGTGGCGTTGCCCCGAAAGGTGGAGGCGGTGGCGGCACGCCGAAGTGCGGGGCGGGCCGGGTGGCGTCTTCGCCGCGCTGCAGGATGTGCGCCGCCTGGTCCTGATCGCGGATGCTGAGCGCATCGGCCGCCGCGGAGGCCAGATCACCCGCGCTGGCGAACCGTTCGGCAGGCTTCTTGGCCATCCCGCGGGAGACGACGCGGTCGAAGGCGGCGGGGATACCCGGCCGGGCCCGGCTGGGGGCCGGGATCGGTTGCATCAGATGGGCGGTGATCACCATGCTGACGCTGTCGCCCGGGTACGGCTGGGAGCCGGTCAGGCATTCGTGCAGCACGCAGGTCAGGGCGTACACATCGGCCCGGTAGGTGACCTGGTCGCTGGTGAACCGTTCCGGCGCCATGTACGCGTAAGTGCCTACCGCGGTACCCAATTCGGTCAGCTTCTCGTCGCTGGCGGCATTGGCGATACCGAAGTCCACCAGATACGCGAAATCGTCCCGGGTGATAAGGATGTTCTCGGGTTTGACGTCGCGGTGCATGATGCCGCTCTCGTGCGCGGCGTCCAGCGCCGAGGCGATCTGCCGGACGATGGCCACCGCCCGGGCCGGCGTCATCGGCCCGTAGCTCTTCAGGATCTTGCGCAGGTCGGCACCGTTGATCATCCGCATGTCCACGAACAGCACGCCGTCGATCTCGCCGTAGTCGTGGATGGGTACGACGTGCGGTTCCTGCAGGCGACCCGCCGAATGGGCCTCACGCTGCAGGCGTTTGCGGAACACCGGGTCATGGGACACGCCCTCGGGCAACAGCTTCAGTGCGACGATGCGGTCCTTCTCGGTGTCCTCGGCCTCGTAGACCTCACCCATGCCGCCGCGGCCGATGAGCCTGCGCAGTCGATAACGGCCGAAATCCGTACCCTCACGTGATGTCGGCCCGGTCATTTCCCCTGCTCCTACTCGGTGTATCGGCCCATCACATTAACGGTTGTGCGGGGCGCTCACAGCCGAAGCTCAGTCGGGCTGGGCGATCTCGAACACGAACTCGTGGTCGCACACACCGATGCGGTCGCCGCTGGTGAGCGTCGCGGTGCCGCGGATGCGTTGTCCGGCAACCTCGACGCCGTTGGCCGACCGCAGGTCGGTGATGACGTAACTGGTGCCGGTGTCGATGATGACCGCGTGGTGACGGCTGACGCTGACATCGTCGAGCACGATGTCGTTGTCGGGTAGTCGCCCGATCCGGGTCGCCGCGGACAGCAGCGGATACACGCGCCCCGAGGACGCTCGCATTTGCGCCGGCGCCGACTGTGCACCCGTCGCGGTGCGCAGATCGATGTCGATCTTGTGTACGGCCGTGGTGCGGGCGGCGTGGCGGGTGTTGATCGGCTCCTGGCGCAGAATCCGTTCCGATAGCGCCCGCACCGTCGGGCCGGGGTCGATACCGAGGTCCTCGGCCAGGGTGGTGCGCAACCGCCGATAGGCGTTCAGTGCGTCGGACTGGCGTTCGCTGACGTAGTACGCGGTGATCAACTGCGTCCACAGTGGCTCGCGGTAGGGGTGTTCGGTCACCAGCGCCTCCAACGGGACGATGACGGCATGACCTCGGTTGCAGGCGATCTCGGCTTCGGCGTGCGCGGTGTGGACAACCACCTTGTCCTCCATGAGCGCGGTGGCAAACGGGCCGACGAACTCGAAATCGCGCAGGTCGTCGAGCACCGGTCCGCGCCACTGCGCCAGCGCCGCCGACAGGTGGCTGCCGGCCTGTTCGAACTGGCCGGCGGCGGCGGCTTGGACGCCGGCGTTCTTGGCCGCGACGAAACGGCCGATATCGCATCCGTCATCGGTGACGGTGAGCCGGTACCCCGGCGGCGCGCCGGCCAGCACGAGGCGGCCGTCGGACCCGCCCCCGCTGATCAGCTTGCGCAGGTTGGAGATGTAGGAATGCAGGCTGGCCTTGGGTTCGGGCGGCGGGAACTGCTCCCAGGCCGCGGTGACCAGCGAGTCGCTGCTGATCGGGCGGTTACGGCTCATCACCAGCATGGCGAGTACCGCCCGCTGCTTCGGCGTGCCCAGCGGCACCGCCGCACCGTTGACGCTCAGGTGCAGCGGACCGAGCACCCCGAAGTCCAGGCCACTGCTCGTCATGATCAGCCATTGTGCCCGGATGGGCCCGACGGGTGCCGTACAACTGGTAGAACGTGTTCTAGTTTCGGCGGAAGGTTTCCTATGACGTTGCGGGTTGTCCAGTGGGCCACGGGCGGGGTCGGCGTCGCCGCGATCAAGGGTGTGCTCGAACATCCCGACCTCGAACTGGTGGGCTGCTGGGTGCATTCCGAGGCCAAGAACGGCCGCGATGTCGGCGAACTCATCGGCGGCGAACCGCTGGGCGTCACGGCGACCACCAGCGTCGAGGACATCCTGGCGTTGGACGCGGATGCGGTCATCTACGCGCCGCTGATGCCGAACCCCGATGAGGTGGCTGCGCTACTGCGTTCCGGCAAGAACGTCATCACCCCGGTCGGCTGGGTCTATCCGAGCGAGAAGCAGGCTGCGCCGCTGCGGGAGGCCGGTCTGGCCGGAAACGTCACGCTGCACGGCACCGGTATCGCTCCCGGCGGTATCAGCGAGAAGTTCCCACTGCTGTTCTCGGTGATGTCCACCGGGGTGACCTACGTGCGGGCCGAGGAGTTCTCCGATCTGCGCACCTATGACGCACCCGATGTGGTGCGCCACGTGATGGGGTTCGGTGACACCCCCGACAAAGCGCTGTCCGGACCCATGCAGAAGCTGCTCGACGGCGGGTTCATCCAGGCGGTGCGGATGTGCGTCGATTCGTTCGGCTTCAATGCCGACCCGAAAATCGTTGCCCGGCAGGAGATCGCCGTCGCCACCGCGCCGATCGATTCACCGATCGGGATCATCGAACCGGGCCAGGTCGCCGCCCGCAAGTTCCACTGGGAGGCCGTCGTCGGCGACGAGGTCGTGGTGCGGGTGACGGTGAACTGGCTGATGGGCGAGGAGAACCTGGCTCCGGCATGGGACTTCGGTCCGGAGGGGCAGCGCTACGAGATGGAGGTGCGCGGGAACCCCGACTTCACGGTCGCCATCAAGGGTTTCCAAGGCGAGGTGGGCGAGGACGGTCCCGAGCCCGGTGTCGTCGCCACCGCCGCGCACTGCGTCAACTCCATCCCGGCGGTATGTGCCGCGCCGGCCGGGCTGGCGACCTACCTGGACCTGCCGCTGTTCAGCGCCAAAGCTGCACCCGGCTTGAGATAGTCAGGGCTGCACCAGAATCCGGATCGGATCTCCGTCACCGGGCCGGCTCAGGTATCGGAACATCCCCGACGGCAATGGTTTTGGTATCCGCGTAAAACCGTTGGGCGCGCATCGTCCGAGTGTTCATGGTGCTCCCGTCGCTATATGGCCATCATGGCTCAACAACTGGCGGCGGGGCAACAACCGGGTGGCGTTGCGCCCACGGCTGACCGGCACTCGGCGGCCTACTGGCACACTGGCCGATGTGACACGTGCATTGGTTCTGGCCGGCGGTGGGCTGGCGGGTATCGCCTGGGAGACCGGGGTGCTGGCCGGCATCGCCGACGAGGCACCGGACGTCGCGGCGGCACTGTTGAACTCTGATGTGCTGCTGGGGACCTCGGCGGGATCGGCGGTTGCCGCCCAACTGGGCAGCGGCACCGCCCTCGGCGAGCTCTACGACCGCCAGATCGCCGAGGAGTCCCACGAGATCGATTCCGGGGTCACCGTCGACGACATCACTGCGGTGTTCCTCAGTGCGCTCGGCGAAGCGGGCAGCACCCTCGAACGGCTACGGCGCATCGGTCGGATCGCGCTGGCCGCCGATACCGTCCCCGAACCGGTGCGCCGCGCAGTCATCGCCCACCGGCTGCCCGATCACCGATGGCCCGGGCGTGACCTGCGGATCACCGCCATCGACACGGCCACCGGTGAACTGGTGATCTTCACCGGCGATTCCGGGGTGCCGCTGGTCGACGCGGTGGCCGCCAGCTGCGCGGTGCCCGGCGCATGGCCCGCCGTGACGATCGGTGACCGCCGGTTCATGGACGGCGGGGTGGGCAGCACGGTGCACATGACCGTCGC
>JBPPMV010000469.1:0-5344 GCA_051306235.1 Mycobacterium sp.
TCGGAGTCACTGGTGGAAACCATCCGCGGGCAGCGGATCTCGGCGATCGTGGTGGGCGTCGGGTTCGGGATCCTGCTGATCGGCGCGATCGGTAACGCCTCGGTCAGCGGATTCGCCGGGCTCGGGCAGGCCAACGCCGGTGGCAATGTCGAGGGCCTCGCGGTGCTGATCTTCACCCGCTACGTGTGGGCCTTCGAGCTGACCAGCGCCCTGCTGATCACCGCGACACTGGGCGCGATGGTGCTGGCGCACCGGGAGCGCTTCGATCGTCGCAAGACGCAACGGGAGATGGCCGCCGAGCGGTTCGCGCCGGGTGGCCATCCGACACCGATGCCCAATCCCGGTGTCTACGCCCGCCACAACGCCGTCGACGTGCCCGCACGGCTCCCCGACGGGACCGGCGCACGCACCTCGGTCAGCTCGGTGCTGGTGCCGCGCGGCCGGGTCACCGAAGTCGGTGAGGGCGAGTGAACCCGGCGAACTACCTGTATCTGTCTGCGCTGCTGTTCACCATCGGGGCGGCCGGAGTGCTGCTGCGCCGCAACGCCATCGTCATGTTCATGTGTGTCGAGCTCATGCTCAACGCCGCCAACCTGTCCTTCGTGACGTTCTCCCGGATGCACGGTCACCTCGACGGTCAGGTGGTCGCCTTCTTCACCATGGTGGTCGCGGCCTGCGAGGTGGTGGTCGGACTGGCGATCATCATGGCGATCTTCCGGGCTCGGCGTTCGGCGTCGGTGGACGGCGCCAGTCTGTTGAGGCACTAGTGACCTGGCTGCTGATCGCGCTGCCGCTGGCCGGCGCCGTGGTGCTGTTGCTCGGCGGGCGGGCCACCGATGCGTGGGGTCACCTGTTGGGATTGGCCGCGGCGGCATCGTCATTCGTCGTGGCAGTGGT
This sequence comes from Mycobacterium sp., assembly GCA_051306235.1. GTDB lineage: Bacteria > Actinomycetota > Actinomycetes > Mycobacteriales > Mycobacteriaceae > Mycobacterium. The sequence goes on from JBPPMV010000469.1 coordinate 898, forward strand.
GCTGTTCGCCCAGCTTGCGGGCCGCCCCGAGGACGACCGCACGCTGCACCAGACGCTGTTCTCCTGGGTGCCGGTCGGTGAGTTGCGGGTCGACTTCGGGTTGCAGGTCGATCAGTTGTCCATCTGCTTCGTGCTGCTCATCACCGGCGTCGGATCGCTGATCCACCTGTACTCGATCGGCTACATGTCCCACGATGCCGAACGCCGAAGATTTTTCGCCTACCTGAACCTGTTCCTGGCGGCGATGCTGCTGCTGGTGCTGGCCGACAACTATCTCGGCCTGTACATGGGCTGGGAGGGCGTGGGCCTGGCGTCCTATCTGCTGATCGGGTTCTGGTCGCACAAGCCGAGTGCAGCGACCGCGGCCAAGAAGGCGTTCGTCGTCAACCGGGTCGGCGATATCGGGCTCGCCGTCGCGCTGATGGTGATGTTCTCCTCGACCGGAACCGTCTCCTACGCCGGGGTTTTCGCTGCCGCGCCGGAACTGTCCAGCGGGACGCTCAACGCCATCGGCCTGCTGCTGTTGCTGGCCGCGTGCGGTAAGTCCGCGCAGGTGCCGCTGCAGTCCTGGCTGGGCGACGCCATGGAGGGCCCGACCCCGGTGTCCGCGCTGATCCACGCAGCCACCATGGTCACCGCGGGTGTGTACCTGATCGTGCGGTCCGGCCCGGTGTTCAACCTGGCACCCGAGGCCCAGACCGCGGTCGCCGTCGTCGGCGCCGTCACGCTGCTGTTCGGGGCGGTCATCGGTTGCGCGAAGGACGATATCAAGAAGGCCCTCGCCGCATCGACGATGAGCCAGATCGGCTACATGGTGCTGGCCGCCGGGCTGGGGCCGGCCGGGTATGCCATCGCCATCATGCATCTGCTGACCCACGGGTTCTTCAAGGCCGGCCTGTTCCTGGGCGCCGGGTCGGTCATGCACGGGATGGACGACGAAACCGATATGCGCCGCTACGGCGGCCTGCGGACGGTCATGCCGATCACCTTCGTGACCTTCGGGCTCGGCTACCTTGCGATCATCGGGGTGCCGCCCTTCTCCGGGTTCTTCTCCAAGGACGCCATCATCGAAACCGCCTTCGCGGCAGGCGGAGTCAAAGGGCTGCTGCTGGGTGGGGCGACCCTGCTGGGCGCGGGTGTCACCGCGTTCTACATGACCCGGGTGATGCTCTTGACGTTCTTCGGTGAGCGCCGTTGGCAACCGGATAGCAAGCCGCACGAGTCCCCGGCGGTCATGACCGCACCGATGGTCGTGCTGGCCATCGGCTCCGTCGGCGTCGGCGCGCTGCTGGCCATCGGTGGCACGCTGGCCCACTGGCTGGAACCGGTGGTCGGCACCCACGAGGCGCACCACGTCGTCCCGGTGTGGGTGATGACCACCATCACGCTGTCGGTGGTCGCGATCGGGATCGGCATCGCCTACCGCATGTACGCCAACCGGCCCGTCCCGGAGATCGCGCCCGCCGGGTCCGCGCTGACCGTGGCGGCCCGGCACGACCTCTACGGCGATGCGTTGAACGAGCGGGCGCTGATGCGTCCCGGCGCGCAGTTCACCGCCGGGCTGGTCGAGATCGACGATGACGCGGTGGAAGGTGTGACCCGCGGCCTGGCGGCGGGCGTGGCAGGCGCATCACAGCGGATGCGGCAATGGCAGAACGGATTCGCCCGGTCCTACGCGTTGTCCATGCTGGGCGGCACCGTCCTGGTGATCGGCGCGATTCTGGTGGTGAGGGTCTGGTGAACGGCATCGGCTTGTTGACCGCGCTGTGGGTGGTGCCGATGGTGGGCGCCGTGGCGGTGATCCTGCTGCCCTCCAAGGCTTTCGCCAAATATGCGGCGCTGGCGGTCTCACTGCTGGTGCTCGTGCTGGCCGCGGTACTGGCCGTCCAGTTCGATCCGGCCGGGCCGCAGTTCCAGTTCGTCGAGGACCATCCGTGGATCCCGACGTTCGGCACCGGCTACATCCTGGGCCTGGACGGGATCGCGCTGGCCCTGGTGGTGCTGACGGCGGTGCTGGTGCCGTTGTTGATCGTGGCCGGCTGGAACGATGCGAGTGACCGAAGTTTCGGGAATCGTTCCACGCAGAGCTATCTGGCGTTGACGCTGGCCGTGGAGGCCATGGTGCTGATCTCGCTGATGGCGCTCGACGTGCTGCTGTTCTACGTGTTCTTCGAGGCGATGCTCATCCCGATGTACTTCCTGATCGGCGGGTTCGGCGGTGCCGGACGATCCAAGGCCGCAGTGAAGTTCCTGCTGTACAACCTGTTCGGCGGGCTCATCATGCTGGCCGCCGTCATCGGCCTCTACGTGGTGACCGCGGGCAGTGATCTCGGGGGAACCTTCGACTTCCAGGCCATCGCGGCGGCCGTCGCCAACGGGGAACTGAACGTCGACCCGGCGCTGCTCAATGCGCTGTTCCTCGGGTTCATGTTCGCGTTCGCGGTGAAGGCCCCGCTGTGGCCGTTCCACCGGTGGCTACCCGACGCGGCGGTCGAATCCACCCCGGCCACCGCGGTCCTGATGATGGCCGTCGTCGACAAGGTCGGTACCTTCGGCATGCTGCGCTACTGCCTGCAACTGTTCCCCGACGCCGCGAAAACCTTTCAGCCGTTGATCATCACGCTGGCCGTGATCGGCATCGTCTACGGCGCGATCGTCGCGATCGGGCAGACCGATGTGATGCGGTTGATCGCCTACACGTCCATATCGCATTTCGGTTTCATCATCCTGGGCATCTTTGCGATGACGAGCCAGGGCCAGTCGGGTTCCACCCTGTACATGGTCAATCACGGCATCTCCACCGCTGCGCTGTTCCTGATCGCCGGATTCCTGGTGTCCCGCCGAGGAACCCGACTCATCGCGGACTACGGCGGGGTGCAGCGGGTGGCGCCGGTGCTGGCCGGCACCTTCCTGGTGGCCGGCCTGGCGACCCTGTCGCTACCCGGCCTGGCCCCGTTCATCAGTGAATTCCTGGTCCTCATCGGCACATTCACCCGGTTCCCGGTACTCGCGGTGATCGCGGCCAGCGCGCTGGTGCTCTCGGCCGTCTACATCCTGTGGGCCTATCAGCGCATGATGACCGGACCGGTCACGGCGGGTAACGAGTCGGTGCGCGACCTGGTCCCCCGTGAACTGATCGTGGTGGCGCCGCTGATCGCTCTGCTGCTGGTGCTCGGGGTGTATCCAAAACCGGCCCTGGACGTCATCAACCCCGCGGTGACACACACGCTGACCACGATCGGCGTGCAGGACCCGGTACCCGCGACGGCGGAAGGTCCGGCGAAATGAACGTGCAGGCACCGTCCATCGAATACGGCCAACTGGCACCGTTTCTCATCGTGCTCGGCGTCGCGGTCGCCGGCGTGCTGCTGGAGGCGTTCCTGCCGCGGCGCGCCCGCTACGCCAGTCAACTCGCGCTCGCACTCGGCGGTCAGGTGGCGGCGCTGGCCGCCGTCGTCTTGGTCTATGTCGATCTCGGCGACTCCCCCGGTAACACCGCCGCGGTGGGCTCACTGGTCGTCGACCGGCCGGCGCTGTTCCTGCAGGGGTTGCTCCTGCTGATCGGCATCCTGGGTGTGCTGCTGATCGCTGAGCGCCGCATTGCCGCCGAGAGCACGCAGGGCCTGGACGGCTTCACCCCCCAGGCCGCCGCGGTTCCGGGCAGTCTGGCCGAGAAGGTCGCCACGAAAGCCGTTGTCGCCCAGACCGAGATCTTCCCGCTGACGATGTTCGCCCTCGGCGGCATGATGCTGTTCCCCGCGTCGAACGACCTGCTGACCATGTTCGTCGCGCTGGAGGTGCTATCGCTTCCGCTGTACCTGATGTGCGGTCTGGCCCGGCGCCGCCGCCTGGTGTCGCAGGAAGCCGCGCTGAAATATTTCCTGCTCGGCGCGTTCTCCTCGGCGTTCTTCCTGTACGGAATCGCGCTGCTCTATGGGTATTCCGGCGGATTCGGCCTCGACGATATCGCCGAGGCGATCGCGGCCGACCGCGGCGACACCGCACTGGCACTGGTCGGGGTTGGACTGGTCGCCGTCGGCATCCTGTTCAAAGTCGGTGCGGTGCCCTTCCATTCCTGGATCCCCGACGTCTACCAGGGCGCCCCCACACCGGTCACGGCGTTCATGGCGGCCGCCACCAAGATCGCCGCGTTCGGGGCGATGCTGCGCATCTTCTACGTCGCACTGCCCGGCCTGGCCGACGACTGGAAACCCATGCTGTGGGTGATCGCCATCGTCACCATGATCGTCGGCACCATCACCGCAGTGTCCCAGAGCGACGTCAAGCGGATGCTGGCCTATTCATCGGTCGCCCACACCGGATTCATCCTCACCGGCGTCATCGCCCTGAACGGTGCCGGGATCGCAGCGACCCTGTTCTATCTGTTCGCCTACGGCTTCAGCACGCTGGGCGCCTTCGCGCTGGCGGGCCTGGTGCGCCGCGCCGA
>JBPPMV010000470.1:0-17606 GCA_051306235.1 Mycobacterium sp.
GGTCGGCAGGGTGGCGCACCTCGAACCCAGCGTCACCCAGGGCGGAATGATCCGCCGCAGCTCGTCAAGGTGCGCTCCGTCGGCGCCGAACACCGCACGCAGGATCGCGTTGAGGGTGATCCGCATCATCGGCTCCAGCGTCGGGAACTCCTGTCCCACCGGCCAATTCGCCGATTCGCGCAGTGTCTCTTCTTCGAAGATCTTTTCGTAGTTCTTGATGCTCTTGCCGTGGAACGGCGGTGTCAGCAACCGGCGCCTGCGCTTGTGTTCGGCGCGATCGAGCGCGAAGACCGATCCCGGGCCGAGAATGCGCGACAGGTTCGGCTGGATATTGCCGACGTCATCGGGGTTGGCGGTGAACAGCTGTTTGGCGAGCTGGGAATCGGTGACTATCACGGTGGGACCGAAGACCGGCAGTTGCATGGTGAACGCCGAGCCGTACTTGTCGGCCAGGTGGGCCACCACGGGCCGGCGGAACAGCGCGAACCCGACGCCCAGCAGCGCCCTACTGACGGTGGGACCGGGCGGCAGGTGCACGGCGGGGCGCTGGGCACTCTCGGTGATGGTCGCTTCGCTCATGAACACACTCCAGACCGGGCATTGGTACTGCGATGTACCGCAGGTGTGTGGGTTACGGTACTCCGTGGTACCGCTCGGAGGCAAGAGCCATCCCACAGCAATCGCACTGAGGAGGAACGTGGCCGCGGAGTCTTTTCGCACCCGACTGCTCGACGGCCTGGCCTCCTCCATCGCCGAGCGGGGGTACCGCGCCACCACCGTCGCCGATATCGTCCGACACGCGCGCACCTCGAAGCGGACGTTCTACACCGAATTCACGGACAAGGAACAGTGTTTCGTGGAGCTGCTGCGCGCCGACCATGAGCAGCTGATCGCCGCGATCCGCGCCGCGGTGGATCCGGAGTGGGACTGGCGGCTACAGATCCGGGCCGCCGCCACCGCCTACGTCGACCATATCGGCGCCCGGCCGGAGGTCACGCTGAGCTGGATCCGGGAGCTGCCCGCCCTCGGCGCAAATGTGCGCACCATCCAGCGTTCGGCCATGAGCGGCCTGACCGAGCTGCTCGTCGATCTCTCCGACAGTCCCGGGTTCCGCCGTGCCGAGCTGGGACCGGTGCGCCGCGAACTCGCGGTCATCCTGCTCGGCGGCCTGCGGGAGCTGACGGCACTGACCGTCGAGGACGACCTGCCCACCGAGGCGATCCTGGAGTCGGCGGTGATCGCCTCCGAGGCCCTGCTCAGCGCAGGATCAACCGGGCCGACTTGAGCAGTCGCAGCGAGATCTCCGGGTAGGCCTCGTATCCCATCCCGGCCCACACCAGGGTTCCGGTGTAGAGCAGCTCAAGCGCCTCGATCACATCGGAATCCACCGCGGTTCCCAGCGCCGCCACGAGCCGTGCCCGGATATCCGCGCCGATACGGCCGCGCAGCACGTCGACATCCGGATCCTTGCCGAGCAGTGCGTTGGTCACCGCTCCCGCGAACTCGGGCTCGCCGGCGACCAGCGACGAGATCTGCTCAAGCACCTCGAGGACCCGCGTCGCCGGATCCGAGGATTCGTGATCGACCAGTGGGGAACCGACCAGCCTGCGCCAGAACACCTCGGCGACAAGATGTTCCTTGGACGAGAAGTACGTATAGGCGGTGGCGGCTCCCACCCCGGCCTGCGTGGCGACCCGGAGCACCGTCAGCGCCCCGAAACCCTCACGGCCCAACAGTTCGAGCGCGGCCTTCCCGAGGCGGTCGACGGTATCGGCCTGCTTTGCGCTCAACCTACGACGCGTCGACTCAAGGGCCGTCTCGGACACGTGTCCAGACACTACTGCAACCCCCGTTCACCAGCAACGGTAGGTTGTCTGCCATGAGCACCGCCGACATAGCCGCCCTGCCCGCCGAGGCCGCCCGCCTGTTCGAGTTCGCCGAACAGGTCATCGGTTTCATGCCTGCCGATGAGGGCCGCGCGCTCTACGACGCCGCGGTGCACTATCTCGCCGGCGGTGTCGGCATCGAGATCGGCACCTACTGCGCCAGATCCACGGTCCTGTTGGGTGCGGCCGCCGCACAGGTCAACGGTGTCGTCTACACCATCGACCACCATCACGGATCCGAGGAGCACCAGCCGGGGTGGGAGTACCACGACACCTCCCTGGTCGACCCGGTGACCAAGCGCTTCGACACGTTGCCCACCGCGCGGCACACCCTCGACCTGGCCGGCCTGGAGGACCACGTCGTGGTCATCGTCGGCAAGTCCCCTACCGTCGCCCGGGTGTGGGGTACCCCGGTGCAGTTCCTGTTCATCGACGGCGGTCACACCGAGGAAGCCGCGCAGCGCGATTACGACGGCTGGGCCAAATGGGTTGCCCCCGGTGGCGGGCTGGTCATCCATGATGTCTTCCCCGACCCGAATGACGGTGGACAGGCGCCGTTCCACATCTACCGCCGCGCAATCGATTCCGGTGACTTCAAGGAGATCTCCGCCACCGGGTCACTGCGTCTGCTCGAACGGGTCTAGACGCGATCGCAGGCGCAGTCGAACTCGCCCTCCAGGCCGCGCGGCAGATCGGCGCCGTGGAAGATGCCGCCGGCCGGGGTGGTCCGGGACAGGGCATCGGCGGCCAGGATCATCGCCGCGCCGGTCCAGGTGGTGCGCTCCACGGGCCAACGCTTGCCATCGGTGAATACCAGTCCGGTCCAATAAGATCCGTCCACCTCACGCAGATGCTGCATGGCGGTGAACTGCTCCAGTGCGCGAGTACGGTCACCGACCGCATCCAGAGCCATGACCAGTTCGCAGGTCTCCGCACCGGTCACCCACGGTCGGTGATCGACGCAGCGGATACCCAGACCGGGCACCACGAAGTCATCCCAGCGGGATTCGATGCGCGCGTGTGCCGCCGCTCCCTGGATGGCACCGCCAAGCACCGGGTAATACCACTCCATCGCATGAGTGTCCTTGGCATTGAACAGTTCCGGATGTTCGGCGATGGCGTGTCCGAGCTCACCGACGGCCACCTCCCATTCGGGCTGCGGTTCGTCAAGGTAGTTCGCCAGCGCGAGCGCGCACCGGATGCTGTGGTAGATGCTCGCACAACCGGTGAGCAGGGCCTCGTCCATCATCCCGGCATCGCTTCTGGCCCAGCTGATCTGACCACCGGGTAGCTGCATGCTGAGCACGAGATCGATCGCCCGGCTGACCGTCGGCCACATCTGCACCGCGAACCGCCGATCCCCGGTGACCAGCACATGGTGCCACACGCCGGTGGCGATGTAGGCGCAGAAGTTGCTGTCGGTGTTGGCGTCCTCGATGACGCCATTACGCAACTGGATCGGCCAGGAACCGTCCGCCCGTTGCGTGCGCCGGCACCAGTCGAATCCGGCGCGAGCCGGCTCCAGCAGGCCTGCGACGGTCAGTGCCATGAGGTTCTCGACGTGATCCCACGGGTCGGTGTGCCCGCCCACCGACCACGGGGTCGCGCCATCGGATTCCTGCGTGTCGGCAATGGACTGGGCAGTCTGCACACACTGCTGTGGCGTCAGTACGCCTGAGACACTGGGGATTTCGTGACGGCGCATAGATTCCTACACGCCCGTTTTGGGGAAGTCGGCCGGCTTTTCGAAGTAGAGGGCGACACTCTTGCCGATCAGCGGGTTCAGCACATTCTCGGCCTGACGGGTCAGCCAGGGCCGGCTCATCATGTCCCATACCAGCAGCTTGTGGTAGGCGGTCACCGCCGGATGATTCGGCTTGTCCACGCCGACAGCGCATTTCAGCCACCAGAACGGTGCATGCAGAGAGTGGGCATGCTCACGGTGGGTGGACCGCATCCCGCGGTCGACCACCTTGTCGCGCAGCTCATCGGCGCGGTAGATGCGGATATGCCCACCCTCGTTGGCGTGGTATTCGTCCGAGAGCGCCCAGCAGACCTTCTCCGGCAGCCAGCGCGGCACGGTGATGGCCAATTTGCCACCCGGTTTGAGCACCCGGACCAGTTCGGCGATCGCCGCCTCGTCCTCGGGCACATGTTCGAGGATTTCCGAGGCGACAACACAGTCGAAGGTGCCGTCGGCGTACGGAAGCGCCAACGCATCGCCCTTGACGACCTCCGCGCGGGCCGAGGCCGGCGCCTCGCCCTGTTCCTTCATCGCGGTCAGGATGGCGTCGACATCGTTGAGATCCTCGACGCTCTGGTCGAAGGCGATGACATCGGCACCGCGCCGGTAGGCCTCGAAGGAGTGGCGGCCCGCGCCGCAACCGACATCGATCACCGATGTTCCCGGCCCGACGCCGAGTCGGTCGTAGTCAACGGTCAGCACGCTGTCCGTCCTCTCTGCTCGTTCTCGCGGGCAGTTCGCTCGATCGCCCGCTCGTATACGGAAATTGTCTGCGCTGCAACGGATTCCCAGCTGAACACATCGAGTGCCCGGCGCCGTCCGGCGGCACCGAGGCGGTGCCGCTCAGCGGGTGAGTCCAACAGCTCGCCGAGCACACCGGTCAGTTCCTCGACATCGGCGGGGCGCACCAGCCGGGCGCATTCACCCTCGTCGCCGAGCACCTCGGGCAGGGCGCCGGCCCGACTCGCCACGATCGGCGTCCCGCTGGCCATCGCCTCCACGGCAGGCAGTGAGAAACCCTCGTACAGCGAAGGGATGCAGGCAATCTCGGCGGAGGACAGCAGTTCGGCCAACGCCTCGTCGGTCAGACCGCTGGAGACGTTCACGATATCGGAGATGCCCAGCTCGGCGATCAGTTTCTCGGTCGGCCCGTTCGGTTCGAGCTTGGACACCAGTTGCAGATCCAGGTTGTGGTGCGCCCGCAGCCGCGCCACCGCCTGCAGCAGATTGCCGACGCCCTTGAGCGGCACATCTGCGCTGGCGATCGCGATGATGCGTCCCGACACCCGGTCCGGGGCCGGTGTGAACAGGTCGGTATCCACACCGAGCGGCACCACGTGCAGCTGGTCGGCGCCGACCCCGAAATCCTCGGCGATATCGGCGGCCGAGGTGGAGGACACGGTCAGCAGCTCCGGGATGGCCCGCGCCACCCGCTTCTGCGTCTCGGCGAACGCGTACCACCGTCGCACCAGCGGCTTGCGCCACCATTTGGCGGCAGCCACCTCGAGGACCCGGTCGCGGGTGATGGGGTGGTGAACGGTCGCCACCACCGGCATACCGCGTCGCGCGAGCGTCAGCAGTGCCGATCCGAGGCTCTGGTTGTCATGGATGACGTCGAACTCATCACCGCGCTCGGCCATGATCCGCGCCACCCGCAGGCAGAACGTCTTGGGCTCGGGGAAACCGGCCGACCACATGGTTGCCAGCTCGAGCAGATCGATGCGGTCGCGGATTTCGCGCGGGTGCGGCACGCGGAACGGGTCGGGCTCGCGGTAGAGGTCCAGACTGGGCACCTTGGTGAGCCGGACCCGCGGGTCCAGGCCATCGGGATAGGGCTGGCCGGAGAACACCTCGACATCGTGACCGAGCTCGGCCAGGCCTCGGGACAGGTGCCGCACGTAGACGCCCTGACCACCGCAATGGGTTTTGCTGCGATACGACAGAAGAGCTATGCGCACGTCAGCTCAAGACGCTGAACTGCGGCGAAGGCATGCTGGACATGTGTCCAGACTATAGTTCGACCTACTGGTGCACGCAACGCGTGCGCCGCCGGCCCGCACCGGGCAGCACGAACGCGAACGGCCTCGGATAACCCACTCCGGTCAGTCGGCCGCCCCGCACGGCGGCCACATCGACCATCCGCACAGACCCCGACGACGGTTCCCAACAACGCAATCGGGCCGGCCGTCCAGCGGTGCCGGGCTCGATGCCGACGAACAGCACCCAGTGCCGCGGGAGGACCCTGCCCACCAACATGGCCACCGGACGCCCCGCGCGCAGCGACCCGATGACGTCGCTCAGTGGATCGCCGCGGCCGCGGGACAATCGCCAGCGGTACGGACGGCGCCGTGTTCGTTGATCGCCGCCGCGAGTCCGCGCGGTGTCATCCCGAGCCGCCGCGGCCACACCCGGTTCGCCGCGCGGTGCACCCGCACCTGTTCGGCATCGAACCAGGCTGCCGCGCCCGCATCGCGCAGCGCATGGCCGTATCCGGGTTTCAGCAACGCAGCGGCAACCACCGCGACGGACGGTCCACAACTGATGCCGTCGCGCTGTCGCAGGTGCAGACCGGCGAAGCTCATGGGCATTCAGGCTATCGAATTCTGGTACCCCTGGTATCGGGTACTGCTTTCTGGCAACATTACCGCCCAGTAAAATCTGGGATCTTCGCGACGGGGGTGGGACATGCCAGGAACGTTGGTCGTGTTGGCGGAAGCGGGTACCGAGGGCGGTGGTGCCGACCTCGACCAGATCATCGGCGTATCCGTCGCCACCGGCATCATCACCGCCGGACTGTTGTGGATCGGCATCCTGCATCGCACCCGGCGGATCACCTGGCTGGACACGCTGGCCAACAAGGTCGGCGCCAAGATGAACCGGCCGCCGTGGGTCGCGCTGCCCACGCTGCTGTTCACCTCGACGATCATCTGCGCGATGTTCGGGTTCATCTGGGATGTCAGCCTGCACATCGGCAAGGGCCGCGACTCCGGCCCGCTGGCCAACCCGGCGCACTACTTCATCCTCGTCGGGTTGTTCCTGCTCTTCATCGCCGGATCGCTGGCGATCATCCTGCCCTACGACAAGCCCGGTCCGGCCGCGCTGAAGATCACCAGAACCTGGTATGCGCCCGTCGGCGGCGTCCTGATGGCGGCCTGCGGGCTCTACGCCCTCATCGGCTTCCCGCTCGATGACGTCTGGCACCGCATCTTCGGTCAGGACGTCACCCTGTGGGGGCCCACCCACCTGATGCTCATCGGCGGAGCCGGCCTGTCGCTGGTGGCCGTCCTGCTGCTGGAACACGAGGGCAATATCGCGAAGGGCTCCGAGACCCTCGAGCCGGGGAAGATACTGCGGTACTTCGCCTTCGGCGGACTGGTGATCGGATTATCGGTTTTCCCCGTCGAATTCGACTTCGGCATCGAACAGTTCCGCCTCGTCCTGCACCCCATGCTGATCGCGGCCGCCGCATCGCTGGCCCTGGTCGCCGCCCGGATCACCCTGGGCCGGGGCGCGGCGCTGGCCGCGGTGGCGTTCGCCCTGCTGATCCGCGGACTGGTCGCGGTCGCGGTGGGACCCGTCCTCGGGGCGCCCTACAGCTGGTTCGCCCTCTACCTCGGGCCCGCCATCGTCGTCGAACTGCTGGCACTCACACCACTTCTCAAGCGGCCCATCCTGTTCGGCGCGGTGTCCGGTGTGGGCATCGCGACGGTGGGGCTGTGGCTGGAATCCTTCTGGGTCGACGCAGTCTTCATGTACCCGTGGCCGACATCCATGTGGGTCGAGGCGCTGGCCACCTCCATCCCGGTCGCCGTCACCATGGGTATCTGCGGAGGCCTGCTCGCGACCGTGCTCACCGGTCGGGCCCTGCCCTCCCGCGGTGTGAGCGCGGGCCTGGTCATCGCCACGGTGCTGACTGTCGGCGCCGCGGTGGGCAACGGCCTCAACATCTCGGTGCCGGAGAACGCCACCGCCCAGATCACCCTCACCGAACTCCCGAGTCCGCCCGGACAGCGCCTCGTCAGCGCCGATATCCGGGTCAGCCCAGTCGATCTGATCAGCGATGACCCCGAATGGGTGTCGATGCTGTCCTGGCAGGGCGGTCTCGACAACGAGCGCGGACTGATCGTGGACCAGCTCGAACGGCTCGGTCCCGGCCACTACCGCACCACCCGCCCGATACCGGTGTGGGGCACCTGGAAGACGCTGGTCCGGGTGCAGGACGGCCGGACCATGGCCGCGGTGCCGGTGTTCCTGCCCGCCGATCCGGGGATCGGCGCCACCGAGCTGCCTGCGGAGGCATCCACGAGCCGCGAGTTCACCGCCGAGATCTCGGTGCTGCAGCGGGAACGCAATCTGGACGTACCGAGCTGGTTGTTCACCGCGGCGTCACTGGTGGTGCTGCTGTGCTCGCTGATCCTGATCGCGGCGCTCAGCTGGGGCGCGGGCCGGATCAACGACCGCGACATGCGCGCCCGCAACCGGGCCGAACCCAAGCAGCCCGTACCACTGCCGTAATTCGATACCGTGACCTATCTGGCCGATCATTCATTGCTGTTGGCGCTGCCGGCGTTCGCTCCGGCGGTTGTCGTGGCGGCGGTGGTGGCGTGGGTGGCGATCCGGGATCGACGCACCCCCGATGACACCGAAGACTCGGATACCGAAAACCACAGTGAGGGAACAGATTGAGGACGTCGATCGTGAGGACATCGATCGTGAGGACATCGATGGTGAGGACACTGATCGTGGCGACCGGGGCGATGCTGGGATCAGCAGGCTGCTCGACGTCCGCGGACGATCCCGGCACCGCCTCCGGTGCACCGTCGGCCACCGCGGCGCCGGCGCTCTCAGATCAGCAGGCACCGCCGGACCGGGTCGTCATCGAGGTCACCATCTCCGGCGGTCAGGTCACGCCGGTCAACCAGCAGGTGCAGGCCGCGGTGAGGCAGCCGATCGTCATCGAGGTCATCAGCGACGCCGATGACGAACTGCACGTGCACGCCGCCCCCGAGCACACCTTCGCCGTGAAACCCGGAGCACCGCAGTACTTTCAGTTCGAGGTCGAGGTGCCCGGCAAGGTCGACGTCGAATTGCACGACCTGAACCGCGTCGTCGCCACCATCACAGTGCGGTGACCACGACGGCGGTGCTGGCGCACGGGCTGGGGGGTTCGGCCGACCTGCCGATACCGTTCACCTACGCGGTGGTCGGCGCGGCGTGGACGCTGACGTTCACCTTCGTGGTCGTTGCCTTGGCCTGGCGTAAACCACGTTTCGATGCCGATACCCCGGGCCGGCCGCTACCGGACCGATTGACCGCGGCGATCGACGCACCGGTGACGCGCTGGATATTGGCCGCGGCCGGGTTGGCGTTCACCGCGTGGGTGGCGGTCGCGGCCGTCACCGGCCCACAGGATTCGCGCAACGCGCTACCGGGTGTGTTCTACGTACTGCTGTGGGTCGGCCTGGTGGCGCTGTCACTGTTCTTCGGCCCGGTGTGGCGGGTGATCTCACCGGTGCGCACCGTGACACGTCTGCTGCGCATCAGCAAGGACAGCTACCCACGCCAGCTGGGCTACTGGCCCGCCGCCGCAGGATTGTTCGCCTTCGTCTGGCTAGAGTTGGCCAGCCCCGATCCGGGATCACTGACCGCGGTGAAGATCTGGCTGCTGACCTACTTCGCGCTGACAACGATCGGTGCCTGGGTGTGCGGTCCGCGCTGGTGCGCACATGCCGACCCGTTCGAGGTGTACAGCATGATCGCCTCACGGTGCGCGCCGTGGCGCCGCAACGCCGACGGTCGCATCGCGGTCACCAACCCGTTCAACCGGCTGCTCTCCCTGCCGGTGCGCCCCGGCACCGTGACCGTGTTGGCGGTGTTGTTGGGATCGACGGCATTCGACAGTTTCTCGGCGATGCCGCAGTGGCGGAACTTCGTGGACACCCACACCGCCGGTGCCTGGGGTGCCAGCGGATACAAGACCGTCGGCCTGCTGGTGTTCATCGCGGTGGTGGCGGTGACCTTCAGCCTGGCCGCGGCGGCCACCGGCGGTGTCGACCGAGACGCCCGTCGCGCGCTGCCCGGTCTGATGGCGCATTCGCTGATCCCGATCGTCATCGGTTATGTCTTCGCGCATTACCTCACCTACCTGGTCGAGAAGGGCCAGCAGACCTTCCACACGCTCATGGGATCCCCTGACGCCCAGGTGTATTACCTGTTGTCCATGCATCCGTCGGTGCTGGCGTCCATCAAGGTCGGCTTCGTACTCCTCGGTCATGTGGCCGGGGTGATCGCCGCGCACGACCGCGCCCTGCGGGTGCTGCCCAAGAGGCATCAGATGACCGGCCAGTTGGCCATGATGCTGGTGATGGTCAGCTACACGTTCACCGGGCTCTACCTGCTCTTCGGTGGCTGAGGGGACTACGGTTGAGCCATGCGTGCGCTGATCGTGGTCGATGTGCAGAAGGATTTCTGTGAGGGCGGTTCCCTGGCTGTCGATGGCGGCGCCGCCGTCGCGCGGGGTATCAGCGAGTTGCTCGCCGGGCACGATTACGACCATGTGGTCGCCACCATGGATTTTCACATCGACCCGGGCGAGCACTTCTCCGACGAACCCGACTACCGGGTGTCCTGGCCGCGGCATTGCGTGGTGGGCACCCCGGGGGTGGATTTCCACGAGGACTTCGATCCGGCGGCCGTGCAGGCGGTGTTCACCAAGGGTGAGTTCTCGGCCGCCTACAGCGGTTTCGAGGGTACCGACGCCGACGGGACGACGCTGACGGACTGGCTGGCCCAGCGCGGGGTCAACAGTGTCGACGTCGTCGGGATCGCCACCGACTACTGCGTACGGGCGACGGCGATCGACGCCGTGGCCGCCGGGTTGCGCACCCGGGTGCTGCTGCCGTTGTGCGCCGGGGTGGCCCCGGATTCCACGGCCGAGGCGGTCGCGCTGCTGCGGGCCCGCGGCGTCGAGGTCAAAGGCTAGAGCGCATCCCCCGGCCGCCCCGTCCAGTGCGGGGCGCGATGTTCCAGCTGCGCCCGCACGCCCTCGGCGGCATCGTCATGGGCCATCAACCTCAGGTGGATCTCGGTCTCCCGGGCACCGACCTGTTCGCGGGTCAGATCGAACGAGTCCCACAGCAGCCGCTTGCTGGCCGCCACCGACATCGGTGCGGTGTTCTCGGCGATATCGCGGGCGACGGCCATCGCTTCCGGCAACACCTCCTCGGCGGGCAGTGCCCGGCTGCCCAGCCCGTACGCGACGGCCCGGTGTCCGTCGAACACGGCCCCTGTCAACAGGATCTCCGCGGCCGTCGCGATACCGACCAGCCGCGGTAACACCCAGTGCGAGTAGGCATCCCCCACCACGCCGCGGCGTACCTGGACGATGCCGTACTTGGCATCTTCGGCGAAGAAGCGGATATCGCACTGCAGCGCCAGGGTCAGGCCGAGACCGATCGCGTGTCCGTTGACCGCGGCGATCACCGGTTTGGTCAGCGCCCACGCCGGTACCGCGAAACCAGCGGCACTGAATCCCGCGCCGGGTGCGGTGAAGGTCCTCTCCCCGTCGCCGAGATCGGCGCCCGCGCAGAACGCCGGTGGCGTACCGGTCAGCACGATGACGCGGATCTCGTCGTCGCCGTCGCAGCGCGAGAAGGCATCCGCGAGTTCGTGGCGCATCCCGTCCCCGACGGCATTGCGCTGCCGCGGCCGGTTCAGCGTCACGGTGGCGACGCCGTCGCGCACCACGGTGAGCAGCGTTCGGTACTCGGGCAGCACGCGTTCTCCCTCATTCGGCTGGCAACATCATGGCGCGTCCGGCGGCCCCGTGCAGATATATCTGTAACAGAGCTATCATGTCGTGGTGGATACCCGCAGCGATCTGGCCGGCGAACTGTTCGCCGTGGTCGGCCGCTTCCGTCGTCAGCTGCGTCGTTCGTCCGGTGGCGGTTTCGACCGCACCGGCCTCAGCCAATCGCAGGCCGAGCTGTTACGCCTGGTCGGCCGCCGGCCCGATATCTCGGTCCGCGAGGCGGCCGCCGAACTCGGGCTGGCCGCCAACACCGCCTCCACCCTGGTGTCCCGGCTGACGGCCGAGGGACTACTGCTCCGCACCGTCGACGGCGCCGACCGGCGAGTCGGCAGGTTGCGCCTCGCCGAGGAGGCACAGGGGATCGCTGACCGGTCCCGCCTAGCCAGGCGCACCGCGCTGGCCGGCGCCCTGGAAGCACTCGACGACACCCAGATCGCCGATCTGACAAAGGGTTTGGACGTCATCGCCGAACTGACCCGACTGCTGCAGGAGGACCAGATATGACCCCCGCCGTCGACTGTCGCGGCCTGACGCACCGCTACGGGAAGTTCACCGCGGTCTCCGGGCTGGACCTGCAGGTGGCGCCCGGCGAGACCGTGGGACTGCTCGGCCCCAACGGAGCTGGTAAGACCACCGTGATCCGGGTGCTGACCACCCTCACCCCGGTGCAGGACGGTGAGGTACGGATCTTCGGGCTCGACGCCCGCCGCGACACCATGGACATCCGCTACAACATCGGTTATGTCCCCCAACAACTTTCCATCGAAGCGGCCCTGACCGGAAGGCAGAACGTCGACCTGTTCGCCCGGCTCTACGATGTGCCGCGCAGGGAGCGGGCCGACCGGGTGGGCCAGGCCCTGGACTCCATGCAGCTCACCGAGGTCGCCGACAATGTCGCGGGCACCTACTCCGGCGGTATGGTGCGGCGCCTGGAACTGGCGCAGGCGCTGGTCAACAGACCCTCGCTGCTGCTGCTCGACGAACCGACCGTCGGGCTGGATCCCATTGCCCGCGACAGTGTCTGGGACCAGGTCGACCGCATGCAACAGGAGTTCGGCATGGCCGTGCTGCTGACCACCCACTACATGGGCGAGGCCGATGCGCTCTGCGACCGGGTGGTGCTGATGCACCGCGGCGAGTTGCAGGCCGCCGGGACGCCCGCCGAGCTCAAGGCGAATGTGGGCCCCAACGCGACGCTGGAGGATGTGTTCCGGCACTACGCCGAATCCGATCTGGACGAGACCACACCGGCCGGACTGCGCGAGGTGCGCTCGGCCAGAAAGACGGCCCGCCGTGTCGGCTGACACCACCTTCACCCTGGTCCGGGCCCCGCGCGGCTGGCGACGGTTTCCCGGAATCGCTTCCCGTATAGGGGCATTCGCGCTCGTCGAGATACAGAAGCTGCGTCACGACCGCACCGAACTGTTCACCCGGATGGTGCAGCCCGCGCTGTGGTTGCTGATCTTCGGGCAGACCTTCTCCCAGCTCGGCGTGATCGACACCGGTGACGTTCCCTACCTCGCCTTCCTCGCGCCCGGCATCATCGCGCAGTCGGCCCTGTTCATCTCGATCTTCTACGGCATCCAGATCATCTGGGACCGCGATGCGGGCATCCTGGCCAAGCTGATGGTGACACCCGCCCCGCCCACCGCGTTGATCACCGGTAAGGCCTTCGCGGCCGGCGTGCGTTCGGTGGTGCAGGTGATCGGCGTCGTCGCGCTGGCCTACCTGCTGGGCGTGCACATGACGGTCAACCCGCTGCGGATCCTCGGCGCGATGGCGGTCGTGGTGCTCGGTTCGGCCTTCTTCGCCTGCCTGTCGATGTCACTGGCGGGCCTGGTCCGCAACCGGGACCGGCTGATGGGCATCGGCCAGGCCATCACCATGCCGTTGTTCTTCGCCTCGAACGCGCTCTACCCGGTCGAACTGATGCCGCAATGGCTGCGCTGGCTCTCGGCGATCAACCCGCTGAGCTATGAGGTGAACGCCCTGCGCGGCCTGCTGATCGGCACGCCCACCAACTTCTGGCTGGACATCACCGTGCTCGTGGTCGCGGCGGTGCTCGGGGTGGTGACGGCCTCGATGCTGCTGCGCCGCCTGGTCCGTTAGGCGCCGTCAGGAGTTCAGCAGGCGTTCGATGGCCCGCAACGGGATCGGCAACCAGTCCGGCCGGTAGCGCGCCTCATAACCCGCCTCGTACACAGCCTTGTCCAGTTCGTAGGCGTGCAGCACCCCGGCCGCCTGCTGCGGGTCGGTATCGCTGACCGAGGCGTAACCCGCGCAGAACGCCGAGCCGTTGTCATCGGCCCACTGCCGGGCCGCGGCCTCGTCACCGCCGGTGGCCAGGACCCGCTGATGCGCGGCGTAGTCGTAGGAACGCAACATGCCCGCGACATCACGCAGCGGTGAATCCGGGCGCCGCCGCTCCTCCAAGGGCTGTCCCGGTTCACCCTCGAAGTCGATCACCAGCCAGCCATCGGGGGTGTGCAGCACCTGCCCGAGATGCAGATCACCGTGAATGCGGTGTTCGGTCGACTTCTCGTCGGCCACGTCGCGGTAGAGCCGCTCGATCGACGGAACGTGATCGCGCAATTCCGGTACGCGCGACGCAACCGCCCGCAACCGGTCCACCATGGTCTGCGCCGGGAACGCACTGACACGGGTCCCCAGAGCCTCGGCGAGAGAACGGTGCACCGAGCCGACCGCCGCACCGAGTCTGCGGGACTCCTCGGCGAAATCGTCACCGGCGCCGGTGATCGCCACCTGCCAGCCGTCCACCGAGTTCGGCGCGAACGCACTGGCCATGCCGAGCATGTACTGCTCTGCACGCCAATCGATCTCATACGACCCGTACAGCGCGGTGACATACGGGTTTCCGGCGAGCGCCCGGGTCAACTCGATATCGGGATTCACCCCCGGCGTGACGCGGCGGAACACCTTGAAGATGGTCTGATCGCCGAACACCACGCTGGTGTTGGACTGTTCGCCGCCCAGTACACGTACCGGGGATCCCGGACCCAGATCGGCGCCCGGCTCGCGGATGAACCGGACCGGACCGACCTGCTTCGACTCCCCGACGAAGGAGAACAACGTCCCGGCGGCCTCCGGGTCGGCCAGCGCATCGAACCCCGAGCGGTCACCGTCGGTACCGATCAGCGCCGAATCCGCACCGGCGTCCCAGCGCACCAGCACCTGATACCCCTCGGCCGGACCCTCGGTGTACTCGACCTCCAGCAGCACCAGGTCCAGGTCCGGGCCCAGCGCCACCACCACGGCCGGCCGGGCCTCGGCGATATCGCGGCCGCGGCCCGAGTACCACCGCTGCTCGGGAAGCCAACGGTGGAATGGCAGATTCATGGTCACACTCATGATCATCCCGGTACCCGGCCTCGCGCGCTCGTACACACCTGGCCCGGGCGTCGCGGACGGGTATGGTGCCGACGTGGCTGAATTACGCGATCACGGCGATCCCGGCGATGCCCCGTCGGTGCCGCCGCCGCTGGCACCGGTGGTGAACGCGACGCGTCCGTCGGCCGCCGAGGAGGCCCGCACCATCGCCGCGTCCACCAACACGGGCACGCTGGCCACCCTGACCGCCGCCGGCGACCCGTGGGCATCGTTCGTGACGTACGGACTGCACGAGGGCGCCCCGGTGCTGTGCGTGTCCAACATGGCCGAGCACGGCCGCAATCTGGCAGGCGATCAGCGCGCGAGTATCGCGATCGTTGCCCCCAGCGGGTTGAATGGGTCAGCGCCGGATGACCCGCTGGCGTCCGGACGGGTCACGCTGGCCGGGACGGTCGTGCAGCCCACCGGGGACGCGCTGGACGCCGCCCGCGCCGCCCACCTGGCCGCGGTACCGGCCGCCAAGTACTACATCGACTACAGCGATTTCACCCTGTGGGTCCTGCAGGTACAGCGGGTCCGCTGGGTCGGCGGGTACGGACGGATGGATTCGGCCTCCGGCCCGGATTACACCGCCGCCGCCCCGGACGGTGTCGCGCCGCATTCCGCAGGCGCGGTCGCCCACCTCAACGCCGATCATGCCGACGCGCTCACTGCGATGGCGCAGAAGCTCGGCGGTTTCCCCGACGCCACCGCCGCGACCTGCACCGCCGCCGACCGGTACGGGCTGGACCTTCGGGTGACCACGCCCCGCGGCATCGCCTACACCCGCGCGGGATATCTGAAGCCGATCAACGGTATCGACGAATTGCGTTCGGCTGCAGTCGAGTTGACGCGCAGGGCGCGGCAGGGCTGAACACCGCGCGGCGCGTGCAATACGATTCTGACCTATGGAGCGCCCGGAGACCTGGCAAGCGGCTTTCGAGCTGATCCGAACCCGCGGTTATGAGCATCGCACCGAGCCGTTCAAGCTCGTCAGCGGCCAGCTCAGCCACGACTACATCGACGGCAAATACGCCATCGACACCGGCGAGCGGCTTTCCACCGTCAGCCGGGCGGTGGCCGATCTGGCGGCGTCCAACGGTATCGAATTCGATGCGGTCGGCGGCCTCACCATGGGGGCCGACCCGCTGTCGCACGGTATCGCGATGGTCACCGGCGCGGCCTGGTTCTCGGTGCGCAAGGAGCAGAAGGCGCGCGGCCGCGAACAGTGGATCGAGGGCACCCGCATCGAGCCGGGCACCCGCGTCCTGCTGGTCGACGATGTGATCAGCACCGGCGGTTCCACGCACAAGGCCTACGACCGGGTCACCGCGGCGGGCGCCGTGGTCACCGGGGTCATCCCGATGGTCGACCGCGGCGATGTCGCCGCCGAACTGTTCGGCGGTCTCGGCGTGCCGTTCGTGGCGCTGGTGACCTACCGGGACCTGGGCATCGAACCGGTCAAGGCCGTCTAGACCACCAGTACGCCGGCGGTCTCGTCGATATCGATGCCGAGCCGCACCCGATCCCCCGGCCCGAAGCTCTGCCGGCTGACTTGGGCGATGACCGATGGGCCGTCGTCGAGCGCCACCGTGACGCGCGACAGCGCGCCCAGGAACGCCACCGACTGCACCGTCGCGGTCCCCGCGGGGTCGGCGGTCAGCCGGACGGCCTCCGGACGGACCAGCGCGGCGCCTTCGGCCACCGATCCCGGCAGCACCGCCACCGTCCGGTCCCACAGCCGCACCCGCCCGTCCACCACCCGGGCCGGCACCCGGTTGTGCAGGCCGACGAACTCGGCGACGAACGGTGTCGCGGGCCGGGTGTAGAGCTCGGCCGGGGCAGCCAGTTGCTCCAGGCGCCCGGCATTCATCACCCCGACCCGGTCGGCGACCGCCAGCGCCTCCTCCTGATCGTGGGTGACGAACAGCGTCGTCGTCCCCACCTCGAGTTGCACCCGGCGGATCTCATCGCGCAGCTGGCTGCGCACCTGGGCGTCCAGCGCCGACAGCGGCTCGTCGAGAAGCAATACCCGCGGCCGGATCGCCAGCGCCCGCGCCAGTGCCACCCGCTGCTGCTGCCCACCGGACAGCTCGTCGGCGTAGCGCGCCGACTGCGCCGAAAGGCCCACCAGGTCCAGCATCTCGGCGGCCCGGTCGGTGCGCTCCCGCGTTCCGACACCGCGCATCTTCAGCCCGAAGGCGACATTGTCACGGACCGTCAGATGCGGGAACAGGCTGTAGGCCTGGAACACCAGACCGATATCGCGCTTGTTGGCGGGCACCCGGCTGATATCGCGGCCGTCGATCGCCACCGATCCCGCGTCGGCCTCGTCCAGGCCGGCCAGGATGCGCAGCGCGGTCGTCTTCCCGCAGCCCGACGGCCCCAGCAGCGCCACCAGCTCACCGGGTTGGATCCGCAGGGTCAGCCCGTCCAGCGCGCGCACCGCACCGTAGCTGCGGGTCAGGTCGACCAGATCGACCGCTACGCCCCCTGGCCCATCCCCCGTCGCCACGCTCGCCCGAGTCATGCGCGACGCCTCCGTCTGGTCATCGTGGACCTGGTCATCGTGGACCTGGTCATCTTCGACCTGGTCACCAAGGACAACACCAACAACAATGCGAACCCGAAGATCAGCGTGCCCAGGGAGGCCGCCACCGATGTCGGGCCGTCGCTCGTGCCGAGCTCCACGATCTGCACCGGCAGCGTCTGGAACCCGGACAGCGACGCCACCGTGGACTCACCGAGCCCCACCGCGATCGTGATGAACGCCGTCGAC
>JBPPMV010000471.1:0-26120 GCA_051306235.1 Mycobacterium sp.
TGACGATGATGAGCGATCCCGACCACATCCAGCGCCTGATGAACGAGGTGTCCGACGGTCTGGCCAGCGGCGAATGGACCCCGGTGCCCGCCGAGGTCTACCCACTGACCGAGGCCAGGACCGCGTTCCGCCGCATGCAGCAGGCCCGTCATATCGGCAAGATCGTGGTGCAGATGCCCAAACCGCTGCAGCCGCACGGTGATCGGAGCTATCTGATCACCGGCGGTCTCGGTGCGCTGGGGCTGCACACGGCGGCGTACCTGGCCCAACTGGGGGCCGGGGACATCGTGCTGACCAGCCGGCGGGCGCCCGACGCCGAGGCACAGCAGGCCATCGACGCCATCACCGAGCGATACCACTGCCGGGTGCACGTCTTCTCGGCCGATATCGGCGAGGTGTCCGAGGTCGCCGCGTTGCTGGAGAAGATCCGCGCGGACCTGCCTCCGCTGGCCGGTGTGGCACACCTGGCGGGTGTGCTCGACGATGCGCTGCTTCCACAGCAGAGCCTGGAGCGTTTCCGGGCGGCGTTGGGCCCCAAGGCCTATGGCGCGCACTACCTGCATCAGCTGACGAAGGCCGACGACCTCGATTTCTTCGTGGTGTTCTCGTCGGCGTCGGCCGTGCTGGGCTCACCGTCACAGGCCAACTACGCCACCGCCAATGCGCTGCTCGACGGGCTCGTCGCGCAGCGGCGGGCGCAGGGGCTGCCCGCCACCGCGGTGAACTTCGGGCCGTGGGGCAGCGGCGGCATGGCCAGCTCGCAGGCTGCCATGGCCAACCTCAGCGCCCAGGGCATGATGCCGCTGGAGCAGTCGGCGGCGCTGGCCGCCCTCGGTGAGGTGGTGCGGCACGGAACGGCGCAGGCGACCGTGCTGAAGGCGAACTGGCAACGGACCGCGAAGATGCTGGGCGGTATCCGTCCCCCGCTGCTGGATCAGGTGCTGCCCAGCGGCGATGGCGCGGCGACCGGGGACAGCGAGCTGCTGCGGCAGCTGCAGGAGATCCCGGTGGCGGCGCGGGCCGGTTTCATCACCGAGTTCCTGCAGCGCGAGGTGCAGGGATTCCTGCGGCTCGCACAGCCGCCGGCGGCATCCAGCCGGTTCCTCGACCTCGGTACCGATTCGCTGATGGCCGTGGAACTGCGCAACCGGTTGTTCGGACAGTTCGGCGGCAAGTTCGATATCAGCCCCACCGCGGTGTTCGACTACCCGACGATCGGGGAGCTCGCCGAGCACCTGGTGTCACAGCTGCCCGACGCCGAAGCGCCTGCGGCGCCCGAACCGGAGGCCGCAGCCGAGCCGGCCGAGGCCAAGCCGGACGTCAAGGCAGACGTGAAGGCAGACGTGAAGGCAGACGTGAAGGCGGAGGTCTAGGCGGAAGCCTGGGAAGTGGGCTGAGCCCAGCGCGTCGCTTCCACATCAGCGGGGAGCGACGCGCGCAACGGCACGTCCAGCCCGTCGTAGATACCGGCGGGCTGGGTGGCCAGCCATTCGATGGCGCCGAGCAGCCGGTTGGCCGCGGTGGTGTTACCGCCGTCGGCGCGGGTGCCGCCGGGGACATCGGCTCGGGTGGTGATGGTGAGCTGCGGGTCGCCGTCGATGATCACCCGGTGATCGCCCACACCCTCATCGGGCTGCGGCCACTGGGGGGCGCATGACGAATGGATGCGGGTGATGTGCTCGATGATGACCCGCTGCGTACCCCCGGACCAGCCGATGACCTTGAGGAAGAAGGCGCCCTGGGTGCCCTTGTCGAACGGTCCCATCACGGTGTCGACCGTCTCCTCGAGGGGAAGACGCTCGACCTCCTCGGTGATCTCGTCGATCTCGATGCCCAGGCCACGGCCGATGAGGCGGACATTGCCGCCCCACACCATCGTGGGTATCGAGGGCAGCAGCATCATCGGCGTCTCGTCCATGGAACCGCCGAACCCACACGACACCTTGACCGCGAACGGCTGGTTGTAAGTCGAGTAGTCGAAGATCTCCTGGCAGGTGATCGTCTTGATGCGGGTGCACAGGCTCGCCGCCGTCACCGCCAGCGCGTCATTGCCCCAGCCGGGGTCGACGCCACTGACCAGCAGCGAGGCGCCGCCCGCCTGGGCCGCCGCGGTGAGCCGGTCCACCCATTCCGGCGGGGCCGAGCGGGGGTCGTAGAGCGAGTAGAGCGATGGGGTGACCACCTGCGCCCCGGCGCGCAGGCACCGCTCGATATCGGCGATGGCTTCCTCGGGCCGGATATCCCCGGACGCCATATAGGCCACCGCATCGGCACCGGCCAGTGCGGCGTCGATATCGGTGGTGGCCTCGACACCGGTCGGTTCCGGTAGGCCCGCGAAGCCGGCGGCGTCCCGCCCGGCCTTCTCCTGCGTCGACGTGATCACGCCGGCCAGCTGCAGCCCGGGAAAGGCGACCGCCGAACGGATCGCGGTCGAGCCCATATTTCCGGTTCCCCATACCACCACACGCCTCATCCGCCTCACTTTAGAGGGCACGCCGGAGTCATCGTGGCAAGCATCACATTTCCGCTGACAGCGCAGATCAGAGGCCATTTGTCGGCCCGGTACAACGCCCGATCAACCACCGGGTTGGGCGACCGCCGAAAATTTGCTCCGGACCGCTTTGCGCGCGGGTTACTCGGCGGTATAGTTCACAACAGTTACTGGTGGGTAACTTAGTGCAGTCCAGTCGCAAGTACCCAACCGCCACACGCACCAACTGCCTAGACCCAATCTCATTGAGGAGACACTGTGAGTCACTACAAGAGCAACGTTCGTGACCAGGTATTCGCCTTGTTCGATGTGCTCGGTCTCGACAAGGCGCTCGGCGCCGGTTCGTTCGCCGACCTGGATGCCGACACCGCCCGCGAGATGATCAGCGAGATGGCGCGTCTGGCCGAGGGCCCGATCGCCGCATCGTTCGCAGACGGCGACCGCAACCCGCCGGTGTTCGATCCCGCGACGCACACCGTCACGCTGCCCGAGTCGTTCAAGAAGTCGGTCAACGCCACCATCGACGGCGGCTGGAACAAGGTCGCCCTCGACGAGGATCTCGGCGGCATGCCCGCCCCCAAGGCACTGCTGTGGGCGCTCAACGAGCACATCCTCGGGGCCAACCCCGCAGTCTGGATGTACAGCGGCGGAGCCGGTTTCGCGCAGATCTTCGCGCACAACGGCACCGAGGAGCAGAAGAAGTGGGCGGCCATCGCCTCGGAGAACAACTGGGGCGCCACCATGGTGCTCACCGAGCCCGACGCGGGTTCGGACGTGGGCGCCGGACGCACCAAGGCCGTCAAGCAGGAGGACGGCTCCTGGCATATCGACGGTGTGAAGCGGTTCATCACCTCCGCCGACGCCGACGACCTCTTCCCGAACATCGCGCATCTGGTGCTGGCCCGCCCCGAGGGCGCAGGTCCGGGCACCAAGGGTCTGTCGCTGTTCTTCGTGCCCAAGTACCACTTCGACTTCGAGACCGGTGAGATCGGCGAGCGCAACGGTGTCTACGTCACCAACGTCGAACACAAGATGGGCCTGAAGGTTTCGGCCACCTGTGAGCTGACCTTCGGACAGCACGACAAGCCCGCCGTCGGCTGGCTCGTCGGCGAGGTGCACAACGGCATCGCGCAGATGTTCGACGTCATCGAGCAGGCCCGGATGATGGTGGGCACCAAGGCCATCGCCACCCTGTCCACCGGCTACCTGAACGCGCTCGCGTACGCCAAGGACCGTGTGCAGGGTGCCGACCTGACCCAGATGACCGACAAGACCGCGCCGCGGGTGTCCATCACCCATCACCCCGACGTGCGTCGCTCGCTGATGACGCAGAAGTCCTACGCCGAGGGCATGCGGGCGCTGTACATGTACACCGCCACCTTCCAGGACGACGAGGTCGCCCAGGCGCTGCACGGTGTGGACGCCGAGCTGGCCGTCCGGATCAACGATCTGCTGCTGCCCGTGGTCAAGGGCTTCGGCTCCGAGACCGCGTACGCCAAGCTCACCGAGAGCCTGCAGACCTTCGGCGGTTCGGGCTTCCTGCAGGACTACCCGGTCGAGCAGTACATCCGCGATGCCAAGATCGATTCGCTCTACGAGGGCACCACCGCCATCCAGGCGCAGGACTTCTTCTTCCGCAAGATCATCCGCGACAAGGGTCAGGCGCTGGCCTACGTCTCCGGTCAGATCGACACCTTCGTGAAGAACGAGACCGGTAACGGACGACTCAAGGCCGAACGCGCGCTGCTGGCGACCGCCCTTGAGGACGTGCAGGCGATGGCCGCCACCCTGACCGGCTACCTGATGGCCTCGCAGGACGAACCGGCAGCCATCTACAAGGTGGGCCTGGGTTCGGTGCGCTTCCTGATGAGCGTCGGAGACCTGGTCATCGGCTGGCTGCTGCAGCAGCAGGCTGCCGTGGCCATCGAGAAACTCGACGCCGGCGCAACCGGTGCGGACAAGGCGTTCTACGAGGGCAAGGTGGGCGCTGCGTCGTTCTTCGCGAAGAACTTCCTGCCGCTGCTCACCAGCACCCGCACGGTGCTCGACGCCATCGACAACGAAGTGATGGAACTGGACGAATCGGCTTTCTAGCCACCACTCCCCCATAGTTCAAGGACCCCCGGCGATCCCGGGGGTCCTTGCATTTTCTGCCGGCCCGCGCTGCTGCCCGTTCTGCTCACAGCAGCACCGCATGCGCTAATGCGGTTGTGCGCGGCAGTGTCTAGCCCATGACCGACAAGCCACCACAGTTCAGCAGACAACTACGCGAGGACCTGTTCCGCAAGCGGGTGCTCGTGCTCGACGGTGCACTCGACGATGACAACGGTGCCGTGCTGGTCACCCAATTGCTCACGCTGGCCGCCGATTCCGATGACGATATCGCCCTGTGGATCCACTCCCCCGGCGGTTCGGTGCCCGCGATGCTCGCGATCCGGGATGTGATGCGGCTGATCCCCGCCGAGGTGTCCACCCTCGCCCTCGGACTGGCCTGCAGCGCAGGACAATTCCTGCTCTCTTCGGGCACGCCGGGCAAACGCTTCGCGCTGCAGCACGCACGAATCCTGATGCACCAGGGCTCGGCGGGCATCGCCGGATCGGCGGTCGAGGTCGAGGTGCAGGCCGACGATCTGCGGCACACCCGCGACACCGTGCTGGCGATCATCGCCGCCGATACCGGGCAGGACGTCGAGCGCATCTTCACCGACTCGCTGCACGACCGCTGGTTCACCGCCGAGCAGGCGAAGGAGTACGGGTTCATCGACCACATCGTCGGGGAGTTCGGGCAGATCGCCCCGAACCGTAAGCAGCACTTCGGAATCGGCGTGTGACATGAGTACCTACACCATCCCCAACGTCATCGCCCGCAGTGCGGGCGGCGAGCGCATCATGGACGTCTACTCCCATCTGCTCACCGAACGCATCGTCTACCTCGGCACCGCCATCGATACCGGTGTCGCCAACGCGCTCATCGCGCAGCTGCTGCATCTGGAGGCCGACAACCCCGAACAGGAGATCTCGCTGTACATCAATTCCGAGGGCGGCGATCTGTCCGCGATGCTCGCGGTGTACGACACCATGCGTTTCATCAAGGCGCCGGTGTCGACGACGTGCATCGGCCAGGCCGTGGCGACCGGGGCGGTGCTGTTGGCGGCCGGGGAGCCGGGGCGACGTTCGGTGCTCCCGCACACCAGGGTGGTGCTGCATCAGCCGGCGGCGCAGGGCCGGGGCACCATTCCGGACCTGATCCTGCAGGCCGATGAGGTGGTCCGGACACGCAATCAGCTGGAAAACATCCTGGCCCGGCACACCGGACGCAGCCTCGAACAGCTGCGGCACGACACCGACCGGGACCGGGTGTTCGACGCGGACGGCGCGGTCGCCTACGGACTGGCCGATCGGGTGCTGGATCAGCGCGCCTAAGCGGCCAGCTGGACGCCGCCGGACGGCCGGCCGGAAGGCGCGCGGGTCAGATCCGCCGAGATGCCGCCGAGCAGTCGCCCGAGCTCGATGTTCAGCGCGCCGCACACCGCCGCGATCATCTCGCTGGACGGCTCCTTACGGCCGCGTTCGATCTCGGAGAGGTACTGCGGTGAAACCCCGGCGCGGGCGGCGATGTCGACCAACCGGGCACCGCGGCGCCGGCGGGTGTCACGCAGTCGTCGGCCGAGTACCTCACGCCATAGCGGTTCGGGCTCGCGCGACGACTTCTCGCGCGAGGGCCTGCGGTTCGGGTGGATGCGAATGATGTCGCCCATCCCAGCATCATGGCTGCACAGATCGGGCTGGGGCGCGCTGTTCACCAGGGGCTTAAAACGACTATGGGCGGGTTCGGGAGGACTGTCGGTCTTCCGACCTCGAGGGCGTCCTCATATACCTTTCGGTATCTCGCGCGGCCGGAGTTTCACCTCGTTCCGGCTCTTTGGATGTGTCACTCCCGAACCCGTCGTGCGGTCGACTGTACGCCTGTGACGACAATCACACCAGGGGCTTTTCGGCACCTTCCAGATCGACGTCCAGCGCCCGCAACAACGCCCGTGTCCTGTCCCTGACCTCGGGCGACGAGTCGTAGACCACGCCCACGTACTCGTGCACCCCGGCGGCGCGCAGCTCATCGATGCGGGCGGTCACGGTGTCCTCGTCACCGATCAGGACGGCATCGGCGGGCCCGGCGTAGCCCTCCCGATCAAGCATCGCGCGGTAGGACGGCAGGTGCCCGTACATCGCGAACTGTTCGGCGGCCTGCGCCCGCGCGCCGTCGACGTCATCGGTGACGCTGATGGGCAGCGCGGCGACGACCCGGACGGACCGCCCCTCGGGTGCCGCGGCGGCGCGCAACCCCGGACCGACGTGCTCGGCCAAGGTTTTGGGGCCCGTCATCCAGGTGACGGTTCCCGACGTCCGTCGGCCCGCGATCTTCAACAGCTGTGGGCCCAGGGCCGCGATGTACACATCGGGCTGCGGTGCGCCGGGGATCTGCAACGCGCCGCGGGTCGTATAGATCTCACCTGGTGCGTCGGCGGCCTCACCCGCGAGCAGCGGCAGCAGCCCGTCCAGATACTCGTTGAGCCTCCGCACCGACCGGTCCCACGGAATGCCCCACATACCTTCGGTGACCGCCGCATGCGTCATCCCCAGGCCCAGGATGAACCGGCCCCCGGCGATCAGGTTGAGCGTCAACGCCCGCTGCGCCAACTGCATCGGATGCTGATTCTGGATGGGCACCACCCCGGTGCCGACTTCGATGGTGTCGACCTCCCGCATCGCCACCGCGAGCACCGTCAACAGATCCGGCTCATAGGGCATCTGGGTCATCCAGATCCGGCGGAAACCCTCATCGCGCAGCTTGCCGAATTCCGACACGACATCGTCGACGAGGGAGGTGCCGCCCGATCCGGACAGTGACCCGAGGATGCTGATCTGCATGTCCCTCATGATGCCCGCCGAACAGTGAGCGAAACCGAAACTCGGCTGGGAAACTTCGGGCCGAACTGGTTCTCGTCGGTGATGGGTACCGGGATCCTGGTGGTCGCCGGCGCCAGCCTCCCGTGGCAACCGCCCGGACTGCGGGTGTTCGCCGAAATCGTCTGGGTGTTCGCCGCGGTGTTGCTGGCGGCACTCCTGGTCGCGGTGAGCGTGCAGTGGTTCCGCCATCCCAAGGTGGCGCGCGGGCATGCGCGGAACCCGCAGATGGCGCACTTCTACGGTGCCGCGCCGATGGCGCTGATGACGGTCGGCTCCGGCACCATGCTCGTCGGCAAGGACCTGATCGGGGAAAGCCTCGCCGTCGACATCAACTGGGTGCTGTGGTCGGCGGGCACCATCGGCGGGCTGTTCACCGCGATGTCCATCCCCTACCTGATGTTCACCCAGCTCAACGTCGGCCCCGACGCCGCGTTCGGTGGTTGGCTGATGCCCGTCGTGCCGCCGATGGTGTCCGCCGCGGCCGGGGCGATGCTGATCCCGCACATGGCGCCGGGCACCGGCCGGACCACCATGTTCTACGGCTGCCTCGCGATGTTCGGGCTGTCGCTGATCGCGGCGTTGATCATCATCACGATGATCTGGAGCCGGCTGGCGCTCTACGGCACCTCCGGTACGGCACGGGTGCCGACGCTGTGGATCGTGCTGGGGCCGCTGGGCCAGTCGGTGACGGTGGCCGGGTTGCTCGCCACCGAGGCGCATCTGGCCGTGCCGCCCGATCTCGCGGCCGGCATGGGGATCTTCGCGGTCCTGTTCGGGGTGCCGGTATGGGGTTTCTGTGTGCTGTGGATCGCGCTGGCCACCGCGCTGACGGTCCGCACGCTGCGGCGCGGGATGCCCTTCGCCCTGACGTGGTGGAGCCTGACCTTCCCGGTCGGGACGTTCGTCACCGGAACCACCCAGCTCGCGATCCATACCGGGCTGCCGGCCTTCGAGGTGGCCGCCTCGGCGGCCTTCGCGGGACTGCTGTGCACGTGGGCACTGGTCGCGGTGCGTACCGCCCGCGGCAGCCTGGCGGGCAGCCTGTTCACGCCACCTGCGGCCGGACCCGTCACCGCGTCCAAGGACGTGCGCGAAAAATAGAGAAGCCCCGTGTTGCCGTCGGGTCGGGGGGTCAGACGGCAACACGGAGCTATCCCATGTATCGACAGTGCTCCGGCGAGCGTTACACCGAATCCGAAAAGTTTTTCTGGCAACTTTTCCCGGCGGGTTGCCGAGTGTGAATCCTCGACGGAGATCCGTCCGAATTTCCGGCGAGGATTCACACTCGGCGCAGGTCACGCCTCCAGGATGGCCGTCACACCCTGCCCACCTGCGGCGCAGACCGAGATCAGGCCGCGCACCGGCTGCCCGGTCTGCTTTTTCTTCTCGGCCAGCTGCTTGGCCAGCTGCGCGACGATACGCCCGCCGGTCGCGGCGAACGGGTGCCCGGCCGCCAATGAGGAACCGTTGACGTTGAGCTTGCTGCGATCGATGGATCCCAGCGGGGCGTCCAGCCCGAGGCGGTCCTTGCAGTACACACCGGACTCCCAGGCCGCCAGCGTGGCCAGCACCACTGAGGCGAAGGCCTCGTGGATCTCGTAAAAGTCGAAATCCTGCAGGGTCAGACCATTGCGGGCCAGCAGCCGCGGCACCGCGTAGGTCGGCGCCATCAGCAGGCCGTCGGGCCCGTTGACGTAATCGACGGCGGCGGTCTCACCGTCGACGAAGTAGGCCAGCACGGGAAGGTTGTGCTCGGCGGCCCACTCCTCGGTCGACAGCAGTGCCACCGACGCGCCATCGGTCAAGGGCGTGGAGTTACCTGCCGTCATCGTCGCGTCACCGTTGCGCACACCGAAGACCGGTTTCAACTTGGCGAGCTTCTCCGGCGACGAATCCGCGCGCAGGTTGTTATCGCGGTAGACGCCCAGGAACGGGGTGACCAGGTCGTCGAAGAACCCGCGGTCATATGCGGCCGCCATGTTGCGGTGGCTGGCCGCGGCCAGCTCGTCCTGGTCGACGCGTTTGACCCCCATCTGCTTGGCGGTGATCGCGGCATGCTCGCCCATCGACAACCCGGTGCGGGGCTCGCCGTTGGTGGGGATCTCGACGCCGATGGCGGCGGGCAGCTTGCCGACCAGCTTGAGCCGGTCGAGGTTGGACTTGGAGCGGCGCAGGCTCAGCAGCACCCCTCGCAGATCGTCGCCGAACGCGATCGGCGCATCGGAGGTGGTGTCCACACCGCCGGCGGCGGCCACCTGGTAGCGGCCGCGGGCAATGCCGTCGGCGGCGGCGATCGCAGACTGCAGGCCGGTGCCGCAGGCCTGTTGCAGGTCGATCCCCGGGGTATAGGGCGACAGCGAGCTACCCAGCACGCTCTCGCGCATCAGGTTGAAATCGCGGCTGTGCTTGAGCACCGCGCCACCGATCACCGCGTCGAGCTTCTCGCCGCGCAGGCCGAAACGGTCGGCGAGCCCGTCAAGGACCGCGGTGAACATGTCCTGGTTGGAGGCATTCGCGTAGGCGCCGTCGGAGCGGACGAAGGGTATCCGGTTTCCGCCGAGGACGGCGACGCGACGATCATTGGTTTCTGATGGCATGCCCCAAGGTTACCCGCAAACCTTACTCTGGAGTAAGTTAGTACCCATGGCTTCCGACCTGTTCTCCCAAGTGGTCAATTCCGGGCCCGGATCTTTCCTGGCCAAACAACTCGGCGTGCCGCAGCCCGAAGAGCTGCGCCGCTACCGCGCCGGCCAGCCGCCGCTGGCCGGATCGTTGCTCATCGGCGGGGCGGGCCGGGTGGTGGAACCACTGCGCGTCGCCCTCGCCGAGGACTACGACGTCGTCTCCGACAACATCGGCGGACGCTGGGCCGACTCGTTCGGTGGGCTGGTGTTCGACGCCACCGGCATCACCGAGCCGTCCGGGCTCAAGGAGCTCTACGAGTTCTTCACCCCGGTGCTGCGCAACCTGGGCGCCTCTGGACGGGTCGTGGTGATCGGCACCACTCCGAGCGACACCGCGACGCCGCACGAGCACATCGTGCAGCGCGCCCTGGAGGGCTTCACCCGTTCGCTGGGCAAGGAACTGCGTCGCGGTGCGACGGTATCGCTGGTCTACCTGGACGCCGATGCCGGCACCGGAGCCTCCGGCGTGGAATCGACGCTGCGCTTCATCCTGTCCGGTAAGTCGGCATTCGTGGACGGTCAGGTCTTCCGGGTCGGCGCCGCCGATTCGCAGGCCCCCGCCGACTGGGACAAGCCGTTGGCGGGCAAGGTCGCCGTGGTGACCGGTGCCGCCCGCGGTATCGGCGCCACCATCGCCGAGGTCTTCGCGCGTGACGGAGCCGCCGTGGTCGCGGTCGACGTGCCGGGCGCCGAGGAGGCGCTGAAGGAGACCGCCGAGAAGGTGGGCGGGACCGCGCTCGCACTCGATGTCACCGCCACCGACGCGGTGGACCAGATCATCGCGCACCTCACCGCGCACCATGGCGGAAAGGTCGACGTACTGGTCAACAACGCAGGTATCACCCGCGACAAGCTGCTGGCCAATATGGACGAGTCCCGCTGGGATTCGGTCGTCGCAGTGAATCTCCTTGCGCCGCTTAATCTCACCGAAGGTCTGGTGGCTGCCGGCGCGCTGGGCGACGGCGGCCGGGTCATCGGCCTGTCGTCGATGGCCGGGATCGCGGGCAACCGTGGCCAGACCAACTACGCGGCGACCAAGGCCGGCATGATCGGCATCGTCGAAGCCCTGAGCCCGAGCCTGGGCGAGAAGGGCATCACCATCAACGCCGTGGCGCCCGGGTTCATCGAGACCAAGATGACCGAGGCCATCCCGCTGGCCACCCGCGAGGTGGGCCGCCGGCTCAACTCGCTGTTCCAGGGCGGTCAACCGGTCGATGTCGCCGAGACCATCGCCTACTTCGCCAGCCCCGCCTCGAATGCCGTCACGGGCAACACGATTCGGGTCTGCGGCCAAGCCCTACTGGGGGCGTGATGAGCGCTTGCGCGAAGAACAGAGGACACCGGCATGTCACAACCTAACGGTCTGTTCAACATGGCGCGGGCGGTCGCCGGCGCGTTGCCGTTCGTACCGCGCTCCGGCGGTCTGCCCGACCGCACGGTGCATGTCCCCGAACTGCGGATCGATCCGGCCAATGTCGCCGCGTACGCCGGTGTCACCGGGTTGCGTTTCGCTGATGCCGTACCGCTGACGTACCCCTTCGCCCTCACCTTCCCGACCATGATGTCGCTGGTCACCTCGTTCGATTTCCCCTTTGCGGCAATGGGTTCGGTGCACACCGAGAATCACATCACCCAATACCGGCCGATCACCGTCAGCGATGTGCTGGATGTGTCGGTGCACGCGGAGAACCTGCGCGAGCACCGCAAGGGTCTGCTGGTGGATCTGGTCACCAGCATCAAGATCGGCTACGACCTGGCCTGGGAGCAGACGACCACGTTCCTGCATCAGCAGCGCACCAGCCTCTCCGATGAGCCGCGGTCCGAACCGGCCAAGCAGCCCAAGCTTCCGCCACCCAATGCGGTGCTGAGCATCTCGGCGGGCCAGATCAAGTCCTATGCCTCGATCGGCGGGGACCACAACCCGATCCACACCAGCACCGTCGGGGCCAAGCTGTTCGGCTTCCCCACCGCCATCGCGCACGGAATGTTCAGCGCTGCAGCGGTACTCGCCAACATCGAGGGCCAGTTTCCGGATGCGGTGAAGTATTCGGTGCGGTTCGGCAAGCCGGTGCTGCTGCCGGCGCGCGCGGGCCTGTATGTGGACGCGCAAGACAACGGTTGGGAATTGGCGCTTCGGCACCTGACCAAGGGCTACCCGCACCTGACCGCGTCGGTGACCGGGCTGTAGAACGCTCGCCGAGCGTGCAGACGATAGCGAGAATCTCCCGAGAACTCGCCATCGAATTCACGTTCGGCGTCAGGCCGGGGTGGGCTTGCCCTTCAGACCCCGCCAGAACAGGTTGATCATCAACTCGGTGGCGTCGTGCACGCCGGCGTCACCGGTGCTCACCCGGTCCGCGATGGCCTCACCCGCACCCACCAGGGCGACGGCCATCATGTTGAAGTCCGCGTCCGGCTCCGGGTTTCGCGTTCCCGATTGCAGCAGCCTGCCCACCAGATCGATGATCCGCTCGCGACCCTCGCGCACCGTGTGCGCGAAGGCCTGCGAGCTGGTCGCCTGGCTGTAGAGCACGATCCAGGACGCCCGGTTGCTGTCGATATAGCCGAGGAACGCGCCAACGGCGTTGTTCAGCATGTCTTTCGGGCTCTGGGTGAAGTCGATCTTGTTGCGCACCTCGTCGACGAACCGGTTCAGCTCGCGATCCAGGCACGCCCCGAAGAGCTCCTCCTTGGACCCGTAATACAGGTAGAGCATCGGTTTGGAGATCTGCGCCTCGGCGGCGATCGCGTCCATCGACGTCTCGTGGTAGCCGTTGATGGAGAACATCTGCACGGCGGCGTCGAGCATCTGCTGCTCGCGCACCGCACGCGGCAACCGCTTGGTTCCACCGGCCATCGGAACAGATTACGGCTAGCAGTTCGGGTTGGGGCCCTTGGAGGCCGCCACCCGCTGCAGCGAGGCATCCACGGCACCCGGTGACAGCTCACCGGCAGCTACCGCCTGCTCCAGCCGATCGAGCACCGCGGGAACCTCGGTGGTGGTGATCCACAGCGCGATATCGGCACCCGCCTGTAAGGACTTCAGCACCGCCTCGGCCACCCCGTACTGCTGATTGATGGCGGCCATGCTGGACAGATCGTCGGTGAAGACGACGCCGCCGAAACCGGGGCCGCCGTAACCGCCGGAACGCAGCAACCCGTAGGCGGCGGGACTCAGGCTGGCCTGTTCGCTGCCCGTGAGTCCGGGAACCTGCATGTGGCCCACCATGACCGCGACCGGGCCCTGGGCAGTCAGCGTGCGGTACGGGATCAGATCGTTGGCTTGCAGTTCGGCCAGCGGCGGGGTGGACACCGAACCGGTGTGCGAGTCACCCGCGGCCCGCCCGTGGCCGGGGAAATGCTTGAGCACCGGCAGCACGCCGGCGTCGCGCAGGCCGCGCGCATAGGCGCCGGCGTACTCGGTGACCGTCGCCGGGTCATCACCGAACGAGCGGTCACCGATCGCGGCACTGTTCTGCGTTACGTCAAGGACGGGCGCGAAATCGACGGTGATGCCCAGACCACGCATCGCGCGGCCGCGCTCCAGGGCGATCCCGTACACCTCATCGGCGGTCTTGGTCTCGGCGAGCACCCGCGCCGACGGCTGGCTGCCGATCACGCTCGACAGCCGGGACACCCGGCCGCCCTCCTCATCGACGCTGACGCCCAGCGGGAGCGCCTTGGACTGTCCGGCGATATCAGCCAGCGGGGCGCCCAGCATGGACAGATCCGTCCAGCTGCCGATCATGATGCCGCCGACGTTGTGGTCGACCACGGCGGCGCGGGCGTCTGCCACGCCGGTCACGCCGACCATGAGCAGCTGCGCGAGCTTGTCCCGGGTGGACAGTGACGCGATGTCACCGCAGACCGCCGGGCCGGGCGCCGCGGGCAGCGGCTGATCCAGGGATGCGTTCGACGGGACGGCCGCACGGCTGCTGACCGGCGCCGGTGCGGCGGCCGGTTCCTGCGGTTGCGCGGGTGAGCAGGCCAGCAGCAGACCGGAGAGCGCGGTCAGGGCACCGAGGGTGCGGGACATCGACATGGGTCTCGAGACTAGTGGGCGGGTCCAGGCCCCGGGCAAACCTCACCAGCCCCGCAGGTCAACGGGGATGCCCGTGCAGGTCTCCCCGCATTGTTGCGTGCTAGGTTGGCGGGCATGGAACGGTTCGTCGTGCCCGCTGCGGCCAGCATCGTGGTCGGCCTGCTGTTGGGTGCGGCGGCGATCTTCGGCGTGACGCTGATGGTCCAGCAGGACACCAAGCCACCGGTGCAATCGGGAGACCCGGCGTCATCGGTCCTCAATCGCGTTGAATACGGCGACCGGGCCTGACCCGGGCGCGCCGGCCGAAGGATTCCTGTCACGGCGCTGGCTGTGGCTGGTCGGCACCGCATCTCTGATCCTGGCGTTCAGCCAGGCCCCCGGGCTCATCGCGCCCGACACCAAACTCGACCTCACCGCGAATCCGCTGCGCTTCCTGGCGCGCGCGGCCGACCTGTGGAACAGCGACCTGTCATTCGGGCAGGCGCAGAACCAGGCCTACGGCTACCTCTTTCCGCACGGGGCGTTCTTCCTCGCCGGTGACGCCGTCGGACTGCCGGACTGGGTCACCCAGCGACTGTGGTGGGCGCTGCTGCTCACCGTCGGGTTCTGGGGGCTGCTGCGGGTCGCCGAGGCACTGAATATCGGCAGTACCGGCTCGCGCATCATCGCCGCGACGGCGTTCGCGCTGTCCCCGCGGGTGCTGACCACCCTGGGCGCCATCTCCTCGGAAACCCTGCCGATGATGCTGGCGCCATGGGTGCTGCTGCCGGTCATCCACGCGATGCGCGGTGACGACCGGATCCGGCTGCTGGCGGCGCGATCAGCGGTCGCGGTGGCCCTGATGGGAGCGGTCAACGCCGTCGCCACCCTGACCGGCTGCCTGGCCGCGATCATCTGGTGGGCCGCGCACCGCCCCAACCGGCAGTGGTGGCGGTTCACCGGTTGGTGGGCGCTGTGCACCGCACTGGCCATCACCTGGTGGTCGGTTGGGCTGGTCATGTTGGGCCGGATCAGCCCACCGTTCCTGGACTTCATCGAATCCTCCGGTGTGACCACCCGCTGGCTGTCGCTGACCGAGGTGCTGCGCGGCACCGACAGCTGGACACCGTATGTCGCGCCGACCGCCACCGCGGGCTCGACGCTGGTCACCAGCTCGGTCGCGGTGTTGGCCACCACCCTGGTCGCGGCGGCCGGGCTGGCCGGGCTGGCCCTGCGCACCATGCCGGCCCGGGGGCGGCTCATCGCCATCCTGTTCGTCGGCGTCACCCTGCTCGCCGTCGGCTACTCGGGCGGCCTGGGCTCCCCCATCGCCGCGCAGGTGCAGCTGTTCCTCGACGCGGACGGCACACCGCTGCGAAATGTGCACAAGCTGGAACCGCTGATCCGGCTGCCGCTGGTGCTGGGCCTGGCACATCTGCTCGGGCGGATTCCGCTGCCCGGCAGCGTGCCCCGCCGTGACTGGGTACGTGCATTCGCCTACCCCGAGCGCGATAAGCGGGTGGCCGTCGGCATCATCGTGCTGACCGCGCTGGCCGCGGCGACATCACTGGCGTGGACGGGCCGGCTGACCCCACCGGGTGGCTTCGAGGCGATCCCGGGCTACTGGCACGAGACCGCGGACTGGCTCGACGAACACAACAGTGAGCGCGGACGGGTCCTGGTGGCGCCGGGCGCACCGTTTGCGACCCAGGTGTGGGGTAACAGCCACGATGAGCCGCTGCAGGTGCTGGGCAGCAGCCCGTGGGGTGTGCGCGACTCGATCCCGCTGACACCACCGGAGACCATTCGCGCACTCGATTCCGTGCAGCGGCTGTTCGCCGCCGGGCAGCCCTCGGCCGGTCTTGCGGACACGCTTTCCCAGCAAGGTATTTCGTATGTCGTCGTGCGCAACGATCTGGATCCGGAGACCTCACGTTCGGCGCGCCCGATTCTGGTGCACCGCGCCATCGAAGGGTCTCCGGGGCTCACCAGGGTGGCGCAGTTCGGCGAACCCGTCGGGCCGGGAACGCTGGAGGGTTTCATCACCGACAGCGGGCTGCGACCCCGCTACCCCGCGGTCGAGATCTTCCGGGTCGATGCCGCGCAGCCCGGGCCGTACCTGACCGAACTGGATGCGATGGCACGGGTCGACGGTGGTCCGGAATCCCTACTGCGCCTTGATGAAAGACGACGGCTGGCGGGTCGTGAGCCGCTCGGACCGATGCTGCTGACCGCGGACGCCCAGCGGGCCGGGGTCCCGGCTCCCCTGGTGACGGTCACCGATACCCCGCTGGCCCGCGAGACCGACTACGGGCGCGTCGACAACCACTCCTCGGCGATACGCACGCCCGATGACGTACGGCAGACCTTCAACCGGGTGATGGACTATCCGGCCGGTACCGATCCGCTGTACGCACGGTGGACCGGTGGACGTATCAGCGTGTCCAGCTCGGCGGCGGATTCGACGGCACTGCCCAATGTGTCACCGTCCTCCGGCCCGGCCGCGGCCATCGACGCCGATTCGTCGACAAGTTGGGTGTCCAACTCGCTGCAGACCGCGATGGGCCAGTGGATGCAGGTCGACTTCGACCATCCGGTGACCAATGCCGCGGTCACCATCACCCCGAGCGCGACCGCCGTCGGCGCGCAGGTGCGCCGCATCGAGGTCTCGACCGTGAACGGCACCACCACACTGCGCTTCGACGAGCCCGGCAAACCGCTGTCCGCGGCGCTGCCGTTCGGCGAGACACCGTGGATGCGTATCACCGCCGTCGGCACCGATGACGGTTCCCCCGGTGTGCAGTTCGGCATCACCGACCTGTCGGTGACCCAGTACGACGCATCGGGTTTCGCCCATTCGGTGGCGCTACGCCGCACCGTGGACGTGCCGGGTCCGCCCGCAGGATCCGCAGTGGCGCAATGGGATCTGGGTTCGGAACTACTGGGCAGGCCGGGCTGCGCCGATGCCCCCGACGGCGTTCGGTGCGCGGCCACCATGGCGCTGGCGCCGGAGGAGGCGGTGAACATGAGCCGCACCCTCACCGTGCCGGCCACGACCGAGGTGACGCCCACGGTCTGGGTGCGCGCCCGGCAGGGCCCGCGGCTGGCCGATCTGATCAGCAGCCCCGGAACCACCCGCGCCGTCGGCGATTCCGATCTTATCGACGTGCTCGGTTCGGCCTACGCCGCCACCGACGGCGATCCCCGCACGGCGTGGACGGCACCGCAGAACAATGTCCAGCTCAAGAAGGCGCCCACCCTCACTGTTCAGCTGCCCCGACCCACGGAAGTGGCCGCGCTGACCCTGACACCGAGTTCCTCGGTGCTGCCGGCACATCCGACGATGGTCGCGATCGACCTCGGCGCCGGACCGCAGGTGCGCCGGCTGACCGGCGACGGGCCGCAGACGTTCGACCTGTTCCCCACCGTGACCGATACGGTGCAGCTGTCCATCCTGGACTGGACCGACGTCATCGACCGCACCGCACTGGGTTTCGATCAGCTCAAGCCCACCGGCCTCGCAGAGGTGGCTGTCCTGGACCGTGCGGGCACGCCGATCGCGGCCGCCGACCCCGCCAACCGCGATCGTGCCATCACGCTCGCGTGCGGGCGCGGACCGATCATCGGTGTGGCCGGGCAGTTCATCCAGACATCGGTGACCACCACCGTCGGCGCGCTGCTGGACAATGAGCCCATCGCCGCGAAACCCTGTCAGGCAGAACCGGTCACGTTGCCCGAAGGGCAGCAGGAACTTCTGGTCAGTCCCGGTGAGGCCTTTGTGGTGGACGGTATCCAGCTGGCAACCCCGCTGGTGGGTGAACTGCGCCCCGCGCCGGTGGATCCCGCGACCACCGGACGCTGGACATCGGATCATCGCGAAGTGGAGGTCGACGCCGCCGACCGCGCTCGCGTCGTGGTGGTGCCCGAAAGCGTGAACCCCGGGTGGGTCGCCCACCTCGAGGACGGCACGGCACTGCAGGCGATCACGGTCAACGGCTGGCAGCAGGGCTGGGTGGTGCCCGCGCACGCCGGTGGCCGGGTCACCATGACCTTCCCGTCGAATCTGATCTACCGGATCGGGCTGTTCGGCGGCCTGACCCTGCTACCACTGCTGGCTTTGCTTGCGTTGCTGCCGATTCGGCGCAAGGTGGCCGGCGAGGCCGTGCAGCCGTGGGTGCCGCGGCCATGGCTGACCGCGGCGGCGGCCCTGGCCGTGGGCGCGCTGATCAGCGGGATCACCGGTGTCGTGGTGGTCGCTGCGGCGATCGGCGTGCGCTACCTGCTGACCGGTCGTCCGCGGTATCGGGAGGCGGTCACCGTCGGCACGGTCGCCGCCGGACTGATCACCGCAGGGGCCGTGCTGTCCCGCGCCCCCTGGCGTTCGGTGGACGGTTACGTCGGCCACTCGGCCGGTGTGCAGTTGCTGGCATTGCTGTCGGTGGCGATGCTGGCGGCCTCGACGGTGGCTATAAATCGAGTACGAGACGCGAAGTGAGCGAACGGGATACACACGTCAATATCGATGTGTCGCGTTCGGTGTCGGTGAGCCTGCTATCGCGATGCTCCGGAGTTCCCGCCAGCACCCGCACCCGGCAGGTACCGCAGAATCCCTGCCGGCACGAGTAAGCGGTATCGGGTCGGTTGCGCACCAGCACGTCGAGCATCGTTTCGTCGGCGCCGACCGTGAGGATCTCCCCGCTGACCGCGAGTTCGATCTCGAACGGGGTCTCGCCGCGTACCGGAGCCGCGCTGAAACGTTCGAAATGCAGTGCGGTGGAACCTGATCCGTCGAAGTTCTGGCGGATGGTGTCGATCATCGGGGGCGGGCCGCAGACATAGACGGCACCGCCGTTGTGCGCCTGGCCGAGCAGGTCACTCACGGTCGGCAGTCCGTGTTCGTCATCGAACCTGATGGTCACCCGGTCGGGATCCCAGGAGGCGATCTCGTCGAGGAAGGGGACGGTCGACGCGCTGCGCCCGCAGTAGACGAAATGCCAGTCGACACCGAGCCGTTGGGCGGCCCGCACCATCGGCAGGATCGGAGTGATGCCGATACCGCCGGCGATGTAGAGCGCCCTGCCGTACGGGATGAAGGGGAATCCGTTGCGCGGGCCCCGCACGGTGACCGTGTCACCGACCGCCAGCGTGTGCATCTCCACGGATCCGCCCCCGCCCTCGGGTATCCGGCGCACCGCGATCCGGTACTGCGACCGGTCCTGGGGGTCACCGCACAGCGAGTACTGGCGGCGCCTCCCGGAGGGCAGGTGCAGATCGAGGTGGCTGCCGGGCTGCCATGCGGGCAGCTCAGCGCCGTCGGGTGCGCGGAAGGTCAGTGCGACAACGTCATTGTCCTGCGCAACCACGGTGCGGCTGTGCACCACCAGCGTGAGCGGGTCGTGCGCGGATCGCACCGCGCGCCGATCGTCGTAGTCGGCGTTGACCACCCGGCCCAGCCAGAAACGTTCCAGCAGGCCGACAACCAGGTTGATGGCCCGATCATCGATCGGGTTACCCAGTGGGGGTGCGGTCCGCTTCACCGTGCTGCGGCTCGCGCGGCTGGCGAGGACGCCAGATATGCCACCGCCTGCGCGGTATCGCCGACGTCACCGGGGTGATAGCGCGGCGAAAGGTATTGCAGCCCACGCCAGGCGGTGTGCGTGATCGACGGTGTCACCCCGCGCCGACCGGACCGGACCAGGCCGCGCCAGATCGCCTTGCGCTTACGGCGGGACGACGTGAGGTTCGGGTCGACCCGCATCAGGTAACGGGTGGCCTGCCACAACAAGTACAGCAGCATCGGACCGGCCACTGCCTGCGCCCAGATGCGGCGCAGATAGCTGCGGTCGAAGTAGCGCAGCACATCGTGGGACACCATGCGGTGCTCGACCTCTTCGGCCCCGTGCCATCGCAGCAGGTCGACGATGGTCGGATCCGCGGTCTCGCCGTTGAGGCGCTTCGCGTTGAGCACCCAGTCGCCCAGGAACGAGAAGATGTGTTCCAGCGCCGCCATCACGGCGAGCCGCTCCACCAGGTAGTTGTGCGCCTTGGCGCCGCTCGCGTCCCGCGGGCCGAGCAGATTGCCGAACACCCAGTCGGCCCGCGTCAGCACCGGCCCCGGGTCGATACCGTGCCGCTCCAGATATTCGTTGATGCCGGAGTGGGCGGTCGCGTGCATGGCTTCCTGCCCCATGAAGCCGATGACGTCCTCGCGGAGTTTCTCGTCCTCGATCAGCGGCAGGGCCTCTTTGAGGATCCCGACGAACCATTCCTCACCGGCGGGCAGCAGCAGGCTCAGACCGTTGTAGAGATGCGACGCGTACGGGTCGTCGTATACGCAGTGAGCAGGTACTTCGCTCAGATCGAACTGCACCGCACGGGCGTGCAGGGCGATCGCCTCACCGTCCGGGGTGTCCGTGTCCAACAAATCCATTCCGAAACGGTACCCCTGGTACCAGGTACATGTCGATACCGGCGAAGCGGCACGAGCAGTGGCGCCGGGCTCCTAGCATCGGCGAGGTGCCCGATCTCAGCACCGCACGCGGACCCGTGAACACCGCCGAACTGGGCGTGACGCTCATGCACGAGCACGTCTTCATCATGACCACCGAGATCGCCGACAACTATCCGGAGGCCTGGGGCGATGAGAATCGCCGGATCGATGACGCGATCGCCCGGCTCGACGAACTCAAGTCTCGGGGCGTGGACACCGTCGTCGACCTGACTGTCATCGGGCTGGGCCGTTACATCCCGCGGATCGCGAGGATCGCCGCCGCCACCGAGATCAACATCGTGGTGGCCACCGGCCTCTACACCTACAACGATGTGCCCTTCCGATTCCACTATCAGGGCCCCGGCACCCTGCTCGACGGTCCCGAGATCATGACCGAGATGTTCGTCCGGGATATCACCGAGGGCATCGCCGATACCGGCGTCAAAGCGGCAATCCTTAAGTGCGCCACCGACGAACCGGGGGTCACACCCGGTGTGGAGCGGGTGCTGCGCGCCGTCGCCACCGCGCACCGTGAGACCGGGGTGCCCATCTCGACCCACACTCATGCCGGCAGCCGGCGCGGCCTGGAGCAGCAGCAGATCTTCGCCCAAGAGGGGGTGGACCTGAGCCGCGTGGTCATCGGGCATTCCGGGGACAGCACCGACCTGGACTATCTGGAGGAGCTCATCGCCCGCGGCTCCTACCTGGGCATGGACCGGTTCGGTATCGACTCGATCCTGCCGTTCGAGCAGCGCGTCGACACCGTGGCGAGGATGTGCGAACGCGGCCACGCCGAGAAGATGGTGCTCTCCCACGACGCGTCCTGCTATTTCGACGCGCTTCCCGAGGAGGTCGTCGCGGTGGCCATGCCCAACTGGCACTACCTGCACATCCACAACGATGTGATCCCGGCGCTCAAGGAACGCGGCGTGACCGACGAGCAGCTCACGACCATGCTGGTCGACAATCCGCGCCGGATCTTCGAGCACGGCGGCGGTTACTGAGCCGGACTGTCCTGCCTGTCGCTGGTTTCGCTGTCGCTGGTGTCGCTGTCGCGCACCGCGCTGTCCAGCGGTGCGGCCCGGTGGTGGCGGTTCTCCCAGCGGTACAGCGCCTCCCGGCACGGCGATTCGACCAGCGCGTAGCTCACCGCGGCGATCGCGAACCCGAGCACCAGGGTCAGCGC
Organism: Mycobacterium sp.; assembly: GCA_051306235.1. GTDB lineage: Bacteria > Actinomycetota > Actinomycetes > Mycobacteriales > Mycobacteriaceae > Mycobacterium. The sequence continues at coordinate 21,838 of JBPPMV010000471.1, forward strand.
CAGCACCATCGGCATGTGACCGTTGAACGGGAAGTACCCCATCATCGGGAACACCATGGCCAGTGCGGCCAGATGCCAGACGAACAACCCGTAGGACCATCGGCCCAGCGTCACCATCACCCGGCTGCCCAGCACCCGGTGCACGGTGTCGGGGGTGTCCAGCACCAGCGGCGCCAGCAGCGCGCCGGCCACGATCGCCCCCATCGTGGTCTTCAGCACAAACTGGCCGACGGTCCCGGGGGTCAGTCCCTCGGGCCCGGCCAGCGGCGATGCCGCCACCAGGAACGCCGCCAGAGCCACCACCGCCATGAGCACCGGGCGGCGCGCCATCCGGTGCACCCAGCCGACCCGGCTCACCGACAGTTCGGCCAGCACGATGCCCGCGGCGAACCAGGAGAAGAAGGCGGGCGGCCAGTTCAGCGGGTTGACCCCGTAGGGCGGGTCGAACGGGATCAGCCCCCAGGCCAGGCTCGCCCCCGCAAGGGCCAGCACCGCCGGGATGCGGGCGGGCGCGGGCAGCCGCCGGGCCAGCAGCGCCAGCAGCGGCAGCGCGATGTAGAAGCTGACCTCCACCGAGAGGCTCCACATCTGGGTGAGCCCGGACGTCAGCGTGAGCGGCACGTAGATCTGGGTGAGGGTCAGATTGGCCAGCCACACCGTGAAATCCGCATTGGTATCGGGCATCAGGGTAAGGATGACGACGACGGCGACCAGGTAGCCGGGCATGATGCGGACCAGCCGCGAGCGCAGGTAGTGCCCGGTCGGTGGCCGGCGCCGCAGGCCGCGTTCGGCGGCGGCGTGACCGCGCCAGAGCAGGAACCCGGACAGTGCGAAGAACACGGCGACGGCCAGGTCGAAGCGGCCCAGCAGCCTGCCGGTGACCCCGCCGGTGTTGGCGGTCTGGAACGCCACGTGGGTGATGACGACCCCGATGGCGGCGCAGGCGCGCATCCCCTCGACGGCGGGCAGGAACCCCCTGGCGGCACCGGAGGTGGTCCGGGTGTCGGGGGAGGGCATGGCCACCAGTGTGCCTCCGGCGGGCAGGAGCGAAGCGACCGGGGAATCGATCCGGCGGGCAGGAGCGAAGCGACCGGGGAATCGATCCGGCGGGCAGGAGAATGTGACAGCCGGTACCGCCAGCGACAGAACGCGTTGTCACGGTTCTCGGCCTCAGCCTGTCCTGTTAGGGTCGTGACCGACCGAAGGGAGCCGGGTTGAACCGCGCTGTTGCCCTGCGAATTGCCGCATGTGGCCTTCTGGGGCTGGGTGCTGCCCTGCTGATCGCAGCTTTGCTGCTGACGACCTACACCCACGGCAAGATCGCCAAGATCCCGCTCGATCTCGACGCCGACCTCATGAGTGAGGGCACCGGCACCGCGCTCGACCCGGCATCGCTGTCGTCCGGGGACGCGTTCGTCATCGACGAGAACGTCCCGGTGGCCCTTCAGCAGCAGCTCAGCGTGGAGGCCCCGGCCAACGCCGAGGTGGTCACGTTGCAGGTCGGTAGCTCGCTGCGGCGCACCGACAAGCAGCAGGACGAGGGCCTGCTCCTGGCGTTGGTCGACACCGTCACGCTCGATCGCGCCACCGCGCTGGCGGTGTCCAGTGACACCAATCCCGGCGGCGCCGTGCAGAAGCCGCGCAGCATCGAGGACGACAATCCCCCGACGAACGTCGCGTTGCCGCACGAGGGCCTGTCCTATCGGTTCCCGTTCGATACCGAGAAGAAGACCTACCCGTACTTCGATCCGATCGCCCAGAAGGCGTTCGACGCCAATTACGACGGTGAAGAAGACGTCAACGGGCTGACCACGTTCCGCTTCACCCAGAACATCGGCTATGACGCCGACGGCAAGCTGGTCGAGCCGATCAAGTACGCCTCGCTCTACGACAATGACGAGGACGGCGAGGTCACCGCGCGGGCGTCGCTGTGGGGTGTGGAAGCCGAGAGCCCCGAAGATCCGATCACGATGACCCGCTTCTACGCCGCCGAGCGCACGTTCTGGGTCGATCCGGTCAGCGGCACCATCGTGCGGGCCGAGGAGCACGGGTACCACTACTACGCACGCGATGGGCTCAGGCCGGAGGTGACCTTCGCCGATTACACCGTCAACTCCACCGAGGAGACGGTCGAGTCGCAGGTCGCAGCGGCCCGGGACGAATCCGATCATCTGGCGTTGTGGAGCCGGATCCTGCCGATCACGTTCACCGCGCTCGGCCTGGTGATGCTGGTCGGCGGGGTGCTGCTGGGTTCGTTCGCGCTGCGGGCCGAGTCCGCGCTGATCGATCCCGGACTCGACGGTTCGGACCGCGGCTTCTTCGGGCGCCGTGACGACGAATCCGGACCGATGCCTGCCGCCGAGGCGCAGACCGAGAAGATTCCCACCCGGCGGCCCACCGACCTGCCGCCGGACCGACCGGCCTGACCGGCTTGCCACCCTCCGCCCACCGGCGGTGGATCGCGCCCGCGTACGCGCTGGCGCTGGCCCTGATCGTCACCGCACCACTGTTGGCACCGGGCTACCTGCTGCTGCGCGATGCGGTGTCCACGCCGCGGTCCCATCTGTCCGATGCGGCCCTGGGCCTGACCCAGGCGGCGCCGCGGGCGCTGCCCCAGGATTTCCTGATCGCGCTGGTTTCACCGATGCTCGACGGCGGCCTGCTGGTGAAGCTGCTGCTGATCGGCGGGCTGTGGCTGGCCGGTTGGGGTGCGGCCCGGTTGGTCGCCCAGGTGCTGCCCGACGTCGGAATTCCCGGCCAATGCGTGGCGGTCACGCTGGCCATCTGGAATCCGTACGTCGCCGAACGACTGCTGCAGGGGCACTGGAGCCTGCTGGTCGGTTACGGCTGCCTGCCGTGGGTGGCGACGGTGATCCTGCAGCGGCGCCACTGGCAGGCGGTGTTCTGGCTGGCGCTGGCGGGTTTGACCCCCACCGGACTGCTACTGGCGACAGTGGTGGCACTGGTGTGTTGCAGGCGGTGGCGCGGTGTCCTGGTGACGCTGGCCGCGGCGGCCGGGGCGGCGCTGCCCTGGCTGGTGGCCGCGGTGGTGGCCGACTCGCTGTCGCCGAGCGCCGGGGCCGGGGTGGACGCGTTCGCGGCCAGGGCCGAGCCCGGTCTCGGGACCCTGGGTAGTCTCGCCGGGCTCGGCGGAATCTGGAATTCCCAGGCCGTACCCGATTCACGCACAACGCTTTTCGCACTGCTGGCCACCGGTGTGCTGTTGGCGGTGGTGGCGGTGGGCCTTCCCGCGGCACTTGCCACCGGCCCCGGCCTGGCGGCACTGGAGTCGGTGGTACGCGCCGTGCCCGGACTCGGGTTGCTGCGTGACGGTCAGAAGTGGGTGGCGCTGGCCATTCCGGGTTACGTGCTGGCCGCTGCCGGGGTGGCGCGGCTGGGCCGGTCGGCGGCCGTGGTGGGCTGCGTCGCGCTGATCGCGGTGCTACCCGACCTGGCGTGGGGTGTCGGCGGTCAGATGCGCGCGGTGCAGTATCCGCCGGGCTGGCCGGCGGTGGCCGCGGTGATCAACGCCGACCCGCGTCCGGTGGCGGTACTGCCACCGGACAGCATGCGCCAATTCCCCTGGGCCGGTGACGCTCCGGTGCTCGACCCGCTACCGCGCTGGGTGTCCGCCGATGTGCTCGCCAGCGGAGACCTGGTGATCGGCGGGCAGACGATCCCCGGTGAGGGGGTGCGCGGACGGGAGGCCACTCAGCTGTTGCTCGACGGCGCCTCTGCGCGCGAGCTGGCCGAGGCCGGAGTGGGCTGGGTGGTCGTCGAAGGCGATTCTGCACCTTTGGATTTACCGGTCGCCTACCGCGACGGCGATATCACGCTGTACGACATCGGCGGGTCGGCGCCGCCGGCACCGGGACGCCCGCTGCTGATCGGCGCGCATCTGGTGTGGCTGGGTCTGCTGGTGGCCGGTGTGGTCGGCGGACTGGTGACCCGCCGCCGCTGACTACCATGCCGAAACTGCGTTCCAGAAGGTGCTTACTCGAACTTCTCCGTCTGGAATACAGTTTCGGCGCAATCGAGGGTCAGACGACGCCGCTGACGAACTCGCCCGCGTACACCGACTCCAGCACGGTGCGCATCGCATCGGCACTGAGCGGCCAGGAGAACTCCGCGCTGCGGCTGCGCGCCTTGGCACCGAGTTCGGCGCGCAGCACCGGATCGGTGAGCAGCCGGCGCAGCCCGTGCACCAGCTCGTCGGGCCCGTCGACCAGCAGTCCGGTGACACCGTCGACGATGGAGTCCGTCAGACCACCCGAGCTGCGGTA
>JBPPMV010000472.1:0-2567 GCA_051306235.1 Mycobacterium sp.
GCCGATGTGTTCATCCACTCGATGCGGGCCAAGGCGATCGCCAAGCTCGGCTTCGGCTACGACGACGTCGCCGCGCTGAACCCGTCGATCGTCTACACGAACTGCTACGGGTACGGCAGGCGCGGCCCGGATGCCGACCGTCCCGCCTACGACGACACCATCCAGGCCGAGTGCGGACTGCCTGCGGTACAGGAACAATTGACCGGAGAAGCCAGCTATGTCGGCACCATCATGGCCGACAAGGTGGCGGGTCTGACCGCCCTTTATGCGACGACCATGGCGCTGTTCCACCGCGAGCGCACCGGTGAGGGCCAGGAGGTGGAGGTCAGCATGTTCGAAACTATGGCATCGTTCATGTTGGTCGAGCATGCCAACGGCGCCATGTTCGACCCCGCGTTGGGGCCGGCGGTCTACCCGCGCGCCGTGGCACCCAATCGCAAGCCGTACGAGACCAAGGACGGTCAGATCGCGGCGCTGATCTACAACGACAAGCACTGGACCGCGTTCATCGAACGGGTGCAGCCGGTGTGGAACACGGCCGAATTCGCGACACTGGAGCAGCGGGCGAAGCGGATCGACGCGGTGTACGGCCTGGTGGCGGAGACCCTCAAGGAGCGCACCACCGACGAGTGGCTCCAGCTGTTCCGGGAACTGGAGATCCCGGCGGCCGCGGTCAACACCCCGGATGCGCTGTTCGACAACGAGCACCTCAACGCCGTCGGACTGTTCGAGACCATCGACACCCCGCACGGCTCGATCCGGTTCCCCGGCGTGCCGACCTGGTTCTCCCGCACACCCGGACGGGTACACGGCCCCGCGCCCGAACTCGGCGCCGATACCGAGACGGTGCTGGCCGAACTTCGGGTGCTTCCTCGGCAGTAGGGCTTGCCTTTTGATACAAATTGGATTGTGCCTCAACATGTTTCGGGACTTTGGGCCGAGCCGTGGGACCACAGGAACTGTCACCGATGTCCTGATACTTCATTTCTCGCGCTTGCTCGCCAAGATGTACCGGACCGCGATCCTCTCCGTGATGGCTTTGCGCTCGGCCGAGGACAACCTCATCCATCGGGCCTACGCGCGCATTTCGAATGAGGCAACAACTCTCCCGTTCGCGCGCATTTCTGATGAGTCAACCCTTGCGGGGGCCTTATGCAGCGCGTAGAATCGAACATAAGTTCGAATGCGACGTTGCTCCCACTGCTTCACGGTGAGCTTCAGACCGCGACTTCGGTCGCCGCGAGGTTCGAAAGTCCTGCGGGACTTTCGAACCGCCTTGCCTGATCGTGTCCTTTGGGCACCTTCTGTGAAAGTCGGTATCCACCATGGACGCCAAACATCTCGACACGTTCGTCGATGCGCTCATCGATGACCTCACCCCGGCGCCGCCACCGGAGGGCGACGCGGATCGCCGGCTGTTTGATCTGTTGGACTCTCCGCGGCGGGTCCTCGATGAACCGCGGTTGCTCGCGGTGCTGGTGGCTGCGGTCACCGTGCGCAACCTCGTTGATCATCTGATCGCCCAAGCGGTTGCGGCCACCGAGCGGGCCGGGATCCCGGCCCGCAAGCACCTGCGTTCGGGGGTCGATCTGCTCACCAGCTGCGGTGTGGCCCCCGGCGCGGCGCACCGAGCGGCCCGGGTGGGGCGCGCCGCGCACACCATGCCGGCCCTCACTGCGGCCCAGCGTCTTGGTGGGATCGGCATCGAATTCGCCGACGCCATCGGGAAGGGCGTCGCACATATCAACGCCAGAGTCTCTCTGTCGGAAAAGGACCGGGCCACGGTCGTCACGAAGCTGATGATCCAGACCACCCCGGCGCAGGTGGACAAGAAGGCCCGGGAGATCGCCATCGACAAAGCCGCCACCCAGTCTGTCGACGACGATGTGCTGCCGGTCGCCGAAAACACCGACCTCAACGAGATGACCGTGGTGCAGACCGATGACGGGCGAGTCCACGCCAGCCTGGACCTCGATGCTTTGACCGGCGAGGAACTGCTCACCGCCCTGGACCCGCTGTGCCGGCCCGTACCGTTACCGGACGGCTCACCGGACCCGCGCCCGATGGGTAGGCGGCGCGCCGACGCGTTCGGGCAGATCATGCGGACCTACCTGTCGAACTCCCGGCGCCCCACCTCCGGGGGCGTGCTCCCGCACGTGACCCTGATCCGTGGTGATGGGCGCGTGGACTTCCTCGGCTTCGGTGGGCCGATCAGCACCCGCACCGCCGACCTCATCACCTGCGACAGCACCCTCACCCTGGTACTCGTCGACGGTGCTGGGGCACCCCTGGACGTCGGACGCAGCGAGCGACTGTTCACGCCGGTGATCCGGAAAGGGTTGGCGGTCCGCGATGGCGGCTGCGCACACCCCGGCTGCGGCCGGCCCGTGTCCTGGTGCGATGCCCACCACATCACCCCCTGGGAACAGGGAGGCGCAACGTGCCTCGACAACGGGGTGCTGCTGTGCCGACGCCACCACACCGCGATCCACCACGGCGGCTGGCAGGTCTACCTCGGCCCCGACCGCCACCCCTGGTTCATCCCGCCCCACAAACCGGGCGATCCC
>JBPPMV010000473.1:0-2261 GCA_051306235.1 Mycobacterium sp.
CTCCCGGTGATCGCGAGCGCCCGGCTCGGGTTGTCATCGTCGGGTTACGGCGTACTGCTGGGGGCGCTGGGAGCCGGTGCTGTGCTGGGCGCTTTCCTGTTGTCGCGGTTGCGGTCCCGGTTCGGCCAGAACGCGTTGCTGACCACCGCGGCGGCGGGTTTCGCTGTGGCCACCGTGGTGCTGGCACTGGTGCACAATTTCCTCGCCGTGCTGCTGGCACTGCTGGTGGGTGGGGCCTCGTGGTTGCTGTCGCTGTCGACGCTCAACGCGTCCATGCAGCTGAGCCTGCCGGGCTGGGTGCGGGCCCGCGGACTGTCGGTCTATCAGCTGGTGTTCATGGGCGGGCAGGCGGTGGGCTCGCTGGTCTGGGGTCTGGTCGCCGCAGCCACCACCAGCGTGACGAGCCTGTTGATCAGCGCGGGTTTCCTGCTGGTGTGCGGGCTGTCCTCACTGTGGTGGCCGCTGCACGCCCGAACCGGTGACCTGGACCTGACCCCGTCCTCGCACTGGCCCGAGCCCAACCTGGTCTTCGATCCCGCCCCGCTCGACGGTCCGGTCCTGGTGATCACCGCCTACCGCGTCACCCCGACCGATGAGGAGAACTTCCTCGCCGCGATGGATGTGCTGGGCCGGTCCCGGCAGCGCACCGGGGCGTCACAGTGGCGGCTGTTCCGCAGCGTCGAACACGACTCGACCTTCGTGGAGACGTTCATCGTGCGGTCCTGGGGTGAGCACATGCACCAGCACCACACCCGGCTGACCGGGCAGGACCTGCTCATCGAGCAGGCAGTCGAGCGCTACAGCGACGGGGTTCCGGTGTCCGAGCACTACCTGGCGGTGCGCAACGCCTGATCGTTTTCCGCTCGTGAAAGCCGGGGGGTGTGCGGTGACTTTCACGAACCGGCCGGCGGTTCGGTCAGGTCGTAGAGCGTGACATCGCCGACGGTGACCGGTGTGAATTCTCGCTTGACCCAGTCCTCGATGCGTTCGGCCTCCGTCGATCCGTCGGCCCCGGGTGGTGTGAGCGCTTTGCCGGAATCGCCTGCGCCCTTGGGCAGCCCGAGGCCCGTCGATTCGACGTAGTAGTGCACGCGGCCATCGGCGACGTAGTCCTGGAATTGCTCAAGCGTGGGAGCGGGATCAGACGACGCGAAGCCGCCGAGCGCCATCACCGGCAGGCCGGTCGCCAGCTGGTAGTAGCCGGCTTCGGTGGAACCCGGTGCGGCGGCCGCCCAGGTGAAGCTGTCGCTGTTGGCAGACAGGGTGGTGATCACATCTGCCGAGACCTCGTTGTCGGTTTCCCCGGGCGGCCCGGCGGTTCGTCCGGAATCGGCGCTGCCTGCGGACGACATACCCGGGATGCCCTTGCCGGGAATCTGTGGGCCCGCGGTCACGACGCCGCCGGTGTGGGGGACGGTGAGGGTTTGAATGGAGTAGGACAGTGGGCCGGCGAGCGCCATGATGATCGCAGCGGCCGCGGCGACGGATCGGATCTGCGGGCGTCCGACGGTTGGTAGCGCAGCGATCACCAGCGCGGTCGCGGCGAGCATCGCCGCCGCGAGGATGGCCCAGCGCAGCCAGCCGACGAAATCCGGGGTACGGCCGAGCAGTACCCAGGCCCATGCGCCAGTCATCACGGTCGTTGCAGCGAGAATGATGACAGCCCAGGTCGTTTCGCGGCGTTGCCACAGGTCGACGGCGCCGATCCCCACGAGCGCGGCGATGGCGGGCGCCAGCGCGACGGTGTAGTAGTCGTGGTATAGCCCCGACATGAAGCTGAATACACCCGCGGTGCCGATCAGCCAGCCACCCCACGCCAGGTACTGCGCGCGGTGCGGGTCGGTGCGCGCGCGGCGCCACAATGCGATCAACCCGACGGTGAGCACGATCAGGGCAGCGGGCAACAGCCACGAGATCTGGCCTCCCGATTCGCCGCTGAACAACCGGGCGAAGCCGGGCTCACCGAACGGGCTGGCGCCGCCGCCGGCCATATCGGGCCTGGAGCCGACGCCGGGGGTGTTGCTGTCCCCACCCATCAGCCGGCCGAGGCCGTTATAGCCGAGGGTCAGATCGAGGAAGCTGTTGTTCTCCGATCCGCCGATATAGGGACGGCTGTCGGCGGGCCAGAATTCGGCCAGTAGTACCCACCATCCCGCAGCGACGATCATCGCGCCGAGGCCGGCGAGTAACTGGCCGAACCGGACGAGCAGCCGGGGCGGACCGGCGATCAGATAGGTCAGCGCCAGCCCCGGCATGACGAG
>JBPPMV010000474.1:0-50994 GCA_051306235.1 Mycobacterium sp.
AGGTCCAGGCCGGTGTCGTATTCGGTGTGCGCGGTCGCGGCCACGATCGCCGAGAGCGCGGGCTGACTCGTGGTGCCCGCCAACGGCGAGGACGCTCCGTCGACTGCCGACGCCCCGGCCTGCCAGGCCGCCAGATAGGTCGCCAGCTGCCCGCCGGGGGTGTCATGGGTGTGTACGTGGATCGGCAGGTCGAACCGCTCCCGCAGCGCGGTCACCAGTTTCACCGCGGCCTGCGGACGCAACAGCCCGGCCATATCCTTGATGGCCAGCACGTGCGCCCCGGCATCGACGATCTCCTCGGCCAGGCGCAGGTAGTAATCCAGCGTGTAGAGATCCTCGGCCGGGTTGCTCAGGTCACCGGTGTAGGACATCGCGACCTCGGCGACCGCGGTCCCGGTGTCGCGCACCGTATCGATCGCCGGGCGCATCGAATCGACATTGTTCAGCGCGTCGAAGATCCGGAAGATATCGATCCCGGTCGCGGTGGCCTCGTCCACGAACGCCTTGGTGACCAGCTCCGGGTACGGGGTGTAGCCCACGGTGTTGCGTCCGCGCAGCAGCATCTGCAGACAGATGTTCGGGATCGCCTCCCGCAGCGCGGCCAACCGCTCCCACGGGTCTTCCTTCAAAAAGCGCAGCGCCACATCATAAGTCGCGCCACCCCAGCACTCCACCGACAACAACTCCGGGGTCATCCGGGCGATGTGCGGCGCGACCAGCAGCAGGCCATTGGAGCGCACCCGGGTCGCGAGCAACGACTGATGGGCGTCACGGAACGTGGTGTCGGTGACCCCGAGCGCGGGCGAATCCCGCAGCCACGCCGCGAAACCCGTCGGCCCGAGTTCCTCGAGTTTCTGCTTGGAACCCGCCGGCGGTGCCACGCTCACGTCCAGTGGCGGCAGCTTGTCGTGCGGGTAGACCGTGGAGGTCCGCTCACCGTGCGGCTTGTTGACCGTCACCTCGGCCAGATAGTTCAGGATCTTGGTGCCGCGATCGGCCGGGGTGCGGGCGGTCAGCAACTGCGGGCGCTCATCGATGAACGATGTCGTCACCCGGCCGGCCCGGAAATCCGGATCATCGAGAACGGCGAGCAGGAACGGAATGTTCGTGCTCACACCGCGGACCCGGAACTCCGCCAACGCGCGACGCGCGCGCGTTGCGGCCATCGCGAAATCCCTACCGCGACACGTCAACTTCACCAGCATCGAGTCGAAATGCGCGCTGATCTCCGCACCCGTGTGGGTGCCACCATCCAGTCGGATACCGGCACCACCCGGGGACCGGTAACCGGTGATGCGCCCGGTATCGGGACGGAAACCATTGGCCGGGTCCTCGGTGGTGATCCGACACTGCATCGCCGCACCACGGATCTGAATCGCATCCTGGCTCAGCCCCAGATCTTCCAGGGTCTCCCCCGCCGCGATCCGCAACTGCGAGGCCACCAGATCCACATCGGTGATCTCCTCGGTCACCGTGTGCTCCACCTGGATCCGCGGATTGCACTCGATGAACACATGATGGCCACGCTCATCGAGCAGGAACTCGATGGTGCCCGCACAGAAGTAATTGATGTGCCGCGCCAGCGCGACGGCGTCGGCGCAGATCTTCTCCCGCACCGCCGCATCCAGATTCGGGGCCGGGGCCAGTTCGATGACCTTCTGGTGGCGGCGCTGCAGGCTGCAGTCGCGCTCGAACAGATGGATCACATTCCCGGCACCGTCGGCCAGGATCTGCACCTCGATATGGCGCGGGTTGATGACCGCCTGCTCCAGATAGACGCGTCCGTCACCGAACGCCGACTCCGCCTCACGCGACGCCGCTTCGATCGCCTCCGCCAGTCCGCCGGCTTCGGCGACACGGCGCATACCGCGGCCACCACCACCGGAGACCGCCTTGACGAACAACGGGAACGTCATCGACTCGGCCACCGACACCAGCTCATCCACCGAGGCGGAGGGCTCCGAGGACGCCAGCACCGGCAACCCGGCCTCCCGCGCCGCGGCGATCGCCCGCGCCTTGTTACCGGTCAGCTCCAGCACATCCGAGCCCGGGCCCACGAACGTGATGCCCTCGGCCGCGCACGCCGAAGCCAGCTCCGGGTTCTCCGACAGAAAGCCATAGCCGGGATAGACCGCGTCCGCGCCGGCATGCTTGGCGACCCGGATGATCTCGGGCACCGACAGATACGCCCGCACCGGATGGCCTTCGTCACCGATCTGATAGGACTCATCAGCCTTCAGCCGGTGCAACGAGTTGCGATCCTCGAACGGGTACACCGCGACCGTCGAGATGTTCATCTCGGTCGCCGCGCGGAAAGCGCGGATGGCGATCTCGCCGCGATTGGCCACCAGGAGTTTGGAAATCACGGCGCTACCCTAACTTCGCTGTTGTTACCTGGATGTAACACCCGCGTCGCCGCCAGGGTCACACCAGGGTCGACCAATAATTCCAGAAACGCACCAGGATCATCAGCAGCACCGCGGTGAACCACAGCGCCACCAACGACCATCGCCACTGGTAGATCGCAGCCGCCACCCCGGTACGGGTGTCGGCGCGCAGGGCGATCGAGCTCACGATCACCAACAAGGGGATGGTCACCGCCCAGACCACCATGCAGTAGGGGCACAGCGCCCCGATGCGATACAGGCTCTGGAAGATCAGCCAATGCACGAACACCACGCCCAGCGCGGTGCCGATGGCCAGCCCCGCCCAGTACCAGCGCGGCAGATTCACCCGCGCGACGGCCAGCACACCGGTCACCAGGACCGCGGTGAACGCGATGATCCCGATCAACGAGTTGGGGAAACCGAAGACCGAGGCCTGCGGGGTCGTCATCACCGACCCGCAGGACAGCACCGGATTCAGGCTGCACGACGGGATGTAGCTCGGATCGATCAGGATCTCGATCATCTCGATGGTCAGCGTCGCGGCCGCGAGGAGTCCCACGACGCCGGCGACGAGCACGCCGATCGCGCTGGACCGGCGCACACCGCTCTGCTCGGCCGAAGCTACGGCCGGGCTGTGCTGATCCCCCGGGTCGCTTCGCTCCTGCCCGCCGAGAGGCGCTGCGACGGTCACGATGCTTCGGGCAACCCGGGCACGTCGCCGACGATCTCCTTGACCTTCGTGACGAGCTCCTCGGGGGTGCTGTACTGGTAGTCCTCACCGTTGATGCGCACGGTGGGCGTCGCGTTGATCTCGGTCGCCGCGGCCATACCCGAAGCCATCTCGGTGTAACGGCCCTTGTCGATGCACTCGGGGACGGTGCCCGAGGCGCCGGCCTGGCGGGCCGTCTCGATGAGCTGCGCGTCGGTCGGGTACATGCCGCCGGTCTCGCTGGGCTGCTGGGCGTAGAGCGCGGCGTGGAAGCGGCGGAACGCCTCGGTGGACTCATCGGCGACGCAGTACGCCGCACCGCTGGCCCGCGACGAGTAGTTCTGATTGCCTGCGCTGTTCAGGATGCCGACCATGTAGTAGTCGACCGCGATCGCACCGCCGTCGATGAGCTTGTTGATGGTCGGGCCGAAGGCCTTCTCGAATGCGCCGCAGTGCGGGCAGAGCGGGTCCTCGTACACCGACAACACGAGCTTGGGCTCGATACCGTCGTCCTTCTTGACCACGTTGCTGGACTCGATCCGAACCGAGCGGGCCTCACCGGCCTCGGGCTTGGTCTCGCCCGACAGCACGATCCAGAGCACCAGCGCGACCGCGAAGAGCACCACGACCGAGGTGAGCCCGATCTGAACGAAGAGATTTCGCTTGCGGTCAGCGGCCTTGAGGTCGTATTTGGGTTTGTTCGCCACGGATGCAGCCTACCGGCTCAGATGAGCCCGTAGTGCTGAGGTCAGGTCGGTGAGCGCGACCTCGCTACCGCCGCCCAGTGGGAAGAAGTTGGCGAACCCGTGCGTCAGCGAGCCGTACTCGCGCAGGTCGACCGGAACGCCGGCCGCTGCCAGAGCGTCGGCGTAGGCGGCGCCCTCATCGCGAAGTGGGTCGAACCCGGCGGTCAGCACCAACGCCGGCGACAGCCCTGACAGATCATCGGCGCGCAGCGGCGCGACCCGGATATCGGTCGGCGAGATGTCGGAGCCACCGATGTAGTGCGTGTTGAACCAGTCGATATCGGCCTTGGTCAGGAAGTAGCCGTCGGCGAACAGCGTCCTGGATACGGTCTCGCCGCCCGGGTCGACCATCGGGTAGATGAGCAGCTGCAGCACCGGCAACGCCAAGCCGGTGTCGCGGGCGGCCTGGGTGACCACCGCGGCGAGGTTCCCGCCCGCGCTGTCCCCACCGACGGCCACCCGCTGCGGGTCGGCGCCGAGATCACCGGCATGCTCCACGGCCCAGCGGTAGGCGGCCAGGCAGTCCTCACCGGCGGCGGGCGCCTTGTGCTCGGGGGCCAGCCGGTAGTCGACGGACAGCACGTGTACGCCGGCGTCGCGGCAGATCCGCCGGCAGAGACCGTCGTGGGTGCCGAGGCTGCCGACCACGAATCCGCCACCGTGCAGGAACACCAGCAGCGGCGCTCCGGGCTCGGCGGCGTAGTGCCTGACGGTCAGCTCGCCGGCCGGTCCCGGGATCGTGACGTCACGCGTCGGGACGACGACCGGGGTCGTCAAGGCGGCGGCGACGCTGTCGAGCTGGTTCCTTGCCACGACGACATCGTCGCTGGCCACGAGGCCGCCGACCCCGGAGACCCGTTGCGCATTGAGCATCAGCTGCAGGGTGGTGTCCAAGGTGTTGCCCGCGATGGTCACCGAACGCCTGCCCAGCAGCACCCGCTTGACGGGGTCCGGAATGCGCGCCATGACTGGCAACGACAGCCGGCTGGCGACGTTCGCGAACTTCAACCGCACCGGGCTCGGGTCCCGCCGTGCTGGCAGACTCTGCGTCATGACTGGCCTTTCGCATCCGACACTGTTGCTGAACGACGGTAATTCCATTCCTGCGGTTGGGTTGGGAGTCTGGCAGACCCCGGCCGAGGAGACCCGAGGGGCCGTCGAGGCCGCGCTGTCGACAGGTTACCGGCATATCGACACCGCCGCGGCCTACAAGAACGAAACCGAGGTCGGTCAGGCGCTCAAGGCCAGCTCCGTGCCGCGCGAGGATGTGTTCCTCGTCACCAAGCTGTGGAATGCCGAGCACGGATATGACAAGGCCCTCAAGGCGTTCGACGACAGCGCCAAGCGCCTCGACGTCGACTACGTCGATCTGTATCTGATCCACTGGCCGATGCCCGAGGTCAACCAGTTCGTCGACTCCTTCAAGGCGTTGACTGCCCTGCAATTCGAGGGCCGGATCAAGTCCATCGGTGTGAGCAATTTCGCGCCCGAGCATCTGCGAACCCTGGTGGACGGCACCGGGATTGTGCCCGCCGTGAACCAGGTCGAGTTGCACCCGCGGTTCCCCCAGCAGGAGTTGCGGGAAGTGCACGCCGAGATGGGTATCGCCACCGAGGCGTGGAGTCCGCTCGGACAGGGTGCGTTGCTGAGCGACCCCACGGTGGTCGCAGTGGCCGAGTCGCACCACAAAACCCCAGCCCAGGTGCTGATCAGATGGCATCTGCAGCTGGGTAATATCGTCATTCCGAAGTCGGTGAACCCCGACCGGATAGCGAGTAACTTCGACGTGTTCGATTTCGAACTGAGCGCGCAGGACATCGAGTCCATCGCGACACTCGATGACGGCACACGACTGGGTCCCGATCCGCGGACCTTCAACTGGACAGGCTAGGTAGACATGACATCGGCAGCCGCGGCGCCAAACATCGGTTTGAGCGACGAGAACACCATTCCCGCTCTCGGGATCGGAGTGGGCGGACTCTCGGACACCGAGGCCGAGCACGCGGTCGCCGCAGCACTGAAAATCGGTGTCCGCCTTATCGATACCGCGGCCGCCTATGGCAACGAGGAAGGCGTCGGCCGGGCCATCGCGGCCTCCGGTGTGCCGCGCGCCGAGATCTTCCTCACCACCAAATTGGACATTGCGGATCTGGGATTCCAGGCCTCCCAGGATGCCGCGAGGGCCAGCCTGGCGCGGCTGGGCCAGGAGTACGTCGATCTCTATCTCATCCACTGGCCCGGCGGTGAGGGCGGTAAGTATGTGGACACCTGGGGTGGACTCATGCGCGTGCAGGGCGACGGGCTCGCCAAATCGATCGGCGTCGCGAATTTCACCCCGGAGCACCTGTCCACCATCATCGACCTGACCTACGTGGTGCCGACGGTCAACCAGATCGAGCTGCACCCCCAGCTGGTCCAGACCGAACTGCGGGCCGCGCACGCCGAGCACGGCATCGTCACGCAGGCCTACAGCCCGCTCGGCGTCGGCAAGCTGTTGGAGCACCCGACGGTCACCTCGGTCGCAGGCGAGTACGGCAAGACACCCGCGCAGGTGCTGATCCGCTGGAACCTGCAGCTGAACAATTCGGTCGTGTTCCGGTCGTCCTCACCGGAGCGCATCTCGCAGAACTTCGACGTGTTCGACTTCGAGTTGGCCGCCGAGCATCTGGCGGCGCTGACCGGTCTCGACGACGGCACCCGGTTCCGCCCGGATCCGAACACCTACATCGGCGAGTAGCGATTTCGGCGCGCCCACCGAACGTCAGCGCCGCAACGGCGCTAAGGCCGGCGATGACGAAACACAGTGCGGTGTACCAGAGACTGCCGATCGGATCGCCGTTGTCGGTGACGCCGTCGACGGCGCCGAAGTAGGCGGGCAGCGCGGTCACCCACAGCACCCCCATGACGGCCAGGTAGGCCAGACCGAAGCGCACCATCAGTGGACTGCTGTAGCGGGATTCGGTGGCGCCGGCCGGCGTGCTGCGCAGCCGTTGCCATTGTTTGAACAACACCGGCGCCGCGACGACGGCGATCACCACGAGTTCCAGCGCGTACACCACGCCCATCACGGTGACGTTGGTGAACGACCCGATGATCGTCGCGGGCGAGGGCAGCAGCACCGTGCCGATGGACGCGAGCACCCCGATGACGATGGTGCGCCACACGATCTGCACACCGGTGAACCGCTGTCCCCGGTCGACATGCTTGCCGACGAAGAACTGCACGCAGAAGGCCAGCGACATCGGCCACAGTGCGGCGAACACCACGACGCTGGGCAGCGGTACCGACGCCAGGAACGGCTGGTTCATCGGGTGGTCCAGGGTCCACTCCCACCAGCGCAGCTGCGGGCCGAGGTGATCGAAGATCTCGTAGAAGGCGTGGTGCACGAATCCCACGCACACGGCCCCCACCAACGTCCCGTAGCGGCGGAACACCCCCAGGTTACGGACGATCTCGAAGGCGATCGTCGCCACCATCGGATAGATCGCGACGATGTAGAGCGGCAGCCGCCCCCAGAGGAATTCGACCGTGAACACGTTGTGCGCGAACATCGTGTCGACGTACTGGTCGATGCCGAACTGCGCCGGGAAGTACAGCGGCGGTTCGATGATCAACAGATAGGCGATGGCGCCGAACCACAGCGCGATGTTGGTGGCGTCACCGTGCCGACGCAGCCGGATGACCGCGTACACCAGTGCCAGGATCGCGCCGAGGATCACCGTCAGCTCCAGCACCGGCAGCGTCCAGTTCTCCAGGCCGAACGGGCTACGCAGTTCCACCAGCCCGCCGGCCTCGGCACAGGAGAAGCCCAGGCGCTCGGCGAGTTGCTCGAACGTCGGCGCACACAGATCAGACATCGGCTGCCTTCTTGTTGTCGGCGGTGTACCAGTTGGTGACGTCGTAACCGGCGTCGAACCGATCGAACCATTCCGCGGCCAGCGCGGGCAGTGTTTCGTGTTCCGGGTCGTGGCCGGGGATCTGACTGCGCACGATGCCGACCATGGCGGCGGCCATCTCCCGCTTGGGCAGATGGGCGAAGGCGTTCTGCAGCGGGCCGTAGTCGGGTCGGCGCCCAAAGCGGGTCAGCAGAGCGTTCTTTCGCCGCTCAATGGCAAAGGTGGACACCGCGTCGACCTTGCGCACCTCCAGCGGGATGTGCTTGTTGAAGCCGTCGCATGCCAGTCGAACCACGTCGAGGACATGCTTGAAGATCGAGGGCGCCACCCGCATCCGGTACCAGGGATCGTCGACGAGTCCGTCGTAGATGATCAGCGCGGAGCTGCGGTGCTCGACCTCTTCGACGAAGTGCCAGAGGAACAGGGAGGCCACCCGGTCATCGCCGGGAGCGAACAGCGTGTCGTCGTGGTCGAGCATGAGCTTGAACACCGGGGTGAAGGTCGCCTCGAGATCGGCGGTATAGGCGAGCCGGTACTTGAGCGGCTTGTTGTCGACGAGGTCGTCGAACGCGGCGATCACCTCGTCGAGGGTTTCCTTGAGTGCCGGGTACGCCTTGATCAGCCCGCGGGCGTGCTGCCGGTGGGCCATCGAATGCTGGCCCTCCTGACGCGTGAAGGCGTCGGCCTCTTCGGCAATGATCGGGTCGGTGAGCAGCGGTTTCGCCTCGGCCATGGTGGTGACGATCATCTTCTCGAACGCGATCGCGAGGAAGGACACCGCGTTGGCCATCGCGGAGAAAGCCGGGTAGGTCTCGTTCCACAAAAACGGCACGTCGTGATCGGCGAAGCCGAAACGCATCTTGCGCACCTGCAGGTTGGTCATGACCGGTAAAACTATCACAGGATCATACGCCTGAACGTCTGACTGTATGATCGCTCGTGCGTGCTAACGTCGCGTACCGCCGAGAGGAAGTTGGTCATGGCACGCAGGCGCGGCTGGGGCGGCAATCCACCCCAGACCGACGAAGAGGCCACCCAACGCATCATCACGGCCGCTGTCGACCTGATCAGCGCCACCGGGTCGGCCATCTCACTGGCCGATGTCGCCAACTCACTGGGCATCATCCGCCAGACCGTCTACCGCTACTTCCCCACCTCCGATGCCCTCATGCACGCCGTCGCGATGGGTTCGGTCGACACCTTCCTGGATCGTCTCGCCGACAGTGTCCGCGGCCTGCACGACCCGGCCGATGCGCTGACCGAAGGCACCCTGTTCACCCTCGACGAGGTCAGCCGGACGCCACATCTGGGCATCCTGCTCTCAGAGTCCTACCCGCACAACCATACTGACGACCTGACCTCCGAGGAGGCCCGCGCCATCGGGATGCGGATGGTCGACCGGTTCGACGTCGACTGGGCCGCGCACGGCTACGACGAGGCCAGCCTGCAGGAGCTCGTCGAGTTCACCCTGCGGATCATGCTGTCCTTCTTCGTCGCCCCCAACGATGCCCACCGGTCACCGGCAGAGCTCCGAAAATTCCTGCGGCGCTGGCTCGGTGGCGCGGTCGCCGCCCAACGGGACCAGATCACGGACGTCGGTTCATGACCGCCCCCGACGAACCCCGCCGCACGCTGCGCAAGGACGCCGAACGCAATCGGCAACGCGTGCTGGATGCCGCCCGCGATCTGTTCGCCCAGCGCGGACTCGAGGCCACTCTCAACGATGTGGCGCACCACGCGAACGTCGGCGTGGGCACCGTGTACCGGCGATTCGCCACCAAACAGGAGCTCCTGGACGCGATCTTCGAGAGCGCCATCGACCGGATGGTTGCGCTCGCAGAATCTGCTCTGCAACAAGAGAACTCATGGAATGGATTCGTCTGGTTCGCCCAGCAGCTCTGTGAGCTGACCGCCACCGATCGCGGCCTGCGTGAGATGGTCTACAGCACGGCCTACGGCGGTCACCCGGTCGAATGCGCACGGCTGCGGCTGGTGCCGCCCATCTCGAAGGTTGTGGAACGGGCCCGCGCCGACGGCTACCTGCGCCGGGATGCCGAGCACACCGATATGCCGATTCTGAGCCTGCTGGCCGGTACCGTCAGCGAATGGGCCGGTCACGTCGAACCCGAGTTGTGGCGCCGTTACGTCGCATTGCTGCTCGACGGTCTCCGCCATCGCGACGGACAAGCTCACCTGCCCGTCGACGCCCTCGATGACGATCAGATGGACACTGCGATGAACGGATGGCAGCCGGCGGGCTGATCCTCAGGGCCCGAGCAGGATCCGGGCCAGCTCGGTGGTCGTCTCGACGCCGTCGCCATAACCGCCCTGTCCGGCGAGGCTGTTCATGATGGCCAGGGTGTAGCGCTGGTTCGGGCCGGCGAAACCGACGGAGTTGACGACCCAGCCGCCCTCCTCCTGCGACCAGCCGTTCTTGTTGCCCGGGGACATTGCGGCGCCTGCGCCCCAGACCCCCCATTGTTGCGAGCTGTCGACGCGTCGCATCTCGGCGACCACCCCCGCGGCGTTGGCCGGTGTCAGTCCGGTCAGCACGTAGTTCATCAGCGCATCGAAATCGTCGGCGGTGCCCTTCTGGAACCCCCAGTACGGGTAGACATCACCGAACCCGGGTTGCGGCCGGACATTCGTCATCCCGAGTCGGGCGAAGTTCGCGTTGAAGACGTTGGCAGTACCTCCGTAGCGCGACCACAGCGCGTCGGCGGCGTCATTGTCCGAACGCCGCAGCATCGCGACCATCTGATCCCGGTCGGTGGCCGTCAGGCGCACCGTCCCGGCCTGTTCACGGATCAGCAGATCGGCGACCATCGCCAGTTTGATCGTCGACGCGGTCCAGATCGGCGTGCCCGCCGCCGCGCTGCGGTAGCGGGTGCCCGTCACCCGATCACGCAGCACGAAAGCGATGGTGCCCGGACGGGAGTCGATGTATTCCTCGGAGGCGGTAATCCGCTGCTGCAGAGCGCATTTCGAATCCCCGACCGCGCATTCGGCCGAGGCCGGCGGGGCCATCGTCAGGCCTGCGCACAACAACCAGGTCACCACCAGGGCGAGGACCCGGTTCACCCCAGCGCGCTGTCGATGGCTTTACGAAGATCGTCGTAGCGCTGCAAGGCGACCTGCTCACCGTTGACGAAGAACGTGGGAGTGCCCATCACACCGAGCGCCTCGCCGTCGCGCTGATCGACCCGGATGCGCTCCAAGGTGGCGGGATCGTCGTAGGCCGACTCGAAGGCCCCCATGTCCAGGCCCAGGTCCGCGGCGAAGCCCTTGAACACGTCATCGGCGGGGGTGCGCTGCTCACCCCACTGCTCCTGCGTGTCGAACATCTTCCGGTACATGGCTTCGAGTTGGCCTTGCTGCGCGGCGGCTTCCACCGCACGGGCGGCACGTTCGCCGTTGAAGTGGCCCGACAACGGGAAGTACCGCAGCACGAATTCGACGCGGTCGCCGTACTCGGCCCGCAACTCCTCGACGATGGGATAGGCGGCGCGGCAGCCCTCGCATTCGAAGTCCAGGAATTCGACGAACGTCACCCGCGCGTCCGGCGGATCGGTCAACCGGTGACTGCTGTCACGGACCACCTGCACCGCGCCGGTGTCCGTGGGTTCGGCGCTGCGGGCGCCCTCACCGCGGGTGATGAGCAGAACCATCCCCACCGCGAGGATCAGCAGGACCGCGAAGGCGGTCACCCAGGCGCGTCCGGCACGGGTCTTCAACACGAATTCACTCCCCCGATGCGGCTCACGACGCCCCGAATGGACGTTGACGTGCATCTACGTAGTTACTACGTAGGATGTTAGCGCAATGGCCCTTTCGCGCAGGACAGGACACATCGATGGTTTCACCGGCATCACCACGGCGGTCGGCATCTCGGCGGTACGCGATCAGACTGACGCTGGCGCTGATCACCGTGGTGGCGCTCGCCGTGGGGTTGACGGCGTGCGGCACATCTACCGCACCCCCGTCCGCGCAGCCCGTCATCGACAAGGGCACGCCCTTCGGTGACCTGCTCATCCCGAAACTGCAGGCATCAGTCACCGACGGCGATATCGGGGTCTCGGTCGACGAGCCGGTCACCGTCAGCGTCGAGGCCGGCGTGCTCGGCGAGGTGACCCTGGTCAATGCGCAGGGCCGGGTCGTCGACGGGGAGCTGAGCCCCGACGGCGTCAGCTGGCGTTCGGCGGAACCGCTGGGATACAACAAGGAATACACCCTCGATGCCGATGCCTTCGGCCTGGGCGGGGTGACCCACACCAGCGCCACCTTCGAAACCCATTCGCCGCAGAACCTCACCATGCCCTACGTCGTGCCCGCTGACGGCGCGGTGGTCGGCGTCGGTCAGCCCATCGCGGTGAGCTTCGATGAGGTCATCCCCAATCGGGTGGCCGCGCAGCGCGCCATCACCGTCACCACCACACCCGCCGTGGAGGGCGCGTTCTACTGGCTCAACGGACGCGAAGTCCGATGGCGCCCCGCGCAGTACTGGAAGCCCGGTACCACGGTGGAAGTGCAGGTGAAAACCTACGGTGTCGATCTGGGCGACGGACTGTTCGGCCAGGACGATGTCACCTCCCGGTTCACCATCGGCGATGAGGTCATCGCGACCGCCGATGACGCCACCAAGACTCTGACGGTCCGCGTCAACGGCGAGGTGGCCAAGACGATGCCGATCTCGATGGGCAAGAACTCCTCCCCCACCGATAACGGCACCTATATCGTCGCCGAACGCCTCGCCGACATGGTGATGGATTCGTCGACGTATGGCGTGGCGGTGAACTCACCCGATGGCTACCGCACCGAGGTCAAGTGGGCCACCCGGATGTCCTACAGCGGGATCTTCGTGCACGCGGCGCCCTGGTCGGTGGGCAGTCAGGGCCGCACGAATGTGAGTCACGGCTGTCTCAACGCGAGCACCGAGAACGCGAAATGGTTCTACGACAACACCAAACCCGGTGACATCGTCGACGTGGTCAACACCGTCGGGCCGGCGCTGCCGGGCACCGACGGCCTGGGCGACTGGAACATCCCGTGGGAGCAGTGGAAGGCGGGTAACGCCGCGGCCTAGTGGCCGTCTCACCCGGTGATCAGTGATGGCAGATCAGGTTGATGACGAGCGGCGCGCCGGAGATCACCGCGATGGTCGTCCACACCATCAATCGGTGACGCTGCAGACTCGCCCGTCCAGCCGGGACGAGTAGCCGGTTGGCCCGTAAGGCAATTGCGGTGGCACCGACTGCCAGACCCGCCGGTTGCACGGGGCCGGCCAACTCCAGCATTCCTGCGACCAGGGCACGGCTGCCGTGCCGCCGGGCGGCGATGTCATCGGCGCACATCTCCAGCAGAGCGGCGACCGCCAAAGCACCGCGGGTGAACAACGGTAGGCGCGACAAAGTGCCGGACAGTGCGCGCAGGATCATCAGTGTCTGATGATGACGTCCGGCGATATGGGCGTTCTCGTGGGCCAGCACCGCGTTCAGCTGCGGTTCGGTCAGCCGCTGCACGGCCGCGGACGTCACCACGATGGCATTGGGGCGGCCGAGGACGCAGTAGGCCGCGGGACGTTCCGCGGTGAGCACGAAGACATCCGGGCGCTCGGTGGGCAGACCGAGCAGCCTTGCCGCGTCCGCATGCTCATGGCTGCGGGAACGCAGACCCAGCACCGCGCGAACAACTTTCAGGCCCACGGCGGCGGTCAGGATCACTCCGCCGGTGATCAACATGAGCAGGCCGGGCAGCCCCGGGGTGGCGATCTGCTCGGGGAGGCCGAGCAGTTCCAGGCACACGACGAGCACCGGTGAATCCGGAAGGCCCCGTAGCCCGTTGACGACGATGAGGGATACCGCCACCGTCCACGCCACCAGGACGCCGGCGATCGCGGTCAACCAGGCCGCTGCGCCCAGGCGCGGGTTCAGGCCGGTCCGGGTGAGCCGGGTCAGCAGCGGCGGTGCCAGCCAGGTCACCATCACCCCGTAGAGCAGCAGATAGACCGCAGCGGTCATCGGCGGCGCTTCTGGGTGCTCGACGACCGCAAAACCGCCTTCAGTTGGGCGGATTCGTCGGGCGACAGATGCTCGATGAAGAAGGCCAGAACGGTCTCGGGCTTGCCACCGGACTCGAACGCGGCCCGCATCAGGTGGGCCGAACGCTCCTCACGGGTCATGGTCGCCCAGTACCGGTAGGCCTTCCCCTCGCGCTCACGGCGCACCCAGCCCTTGCGGTGCAGATTGTCCAGCGTCGAAAGTACGGTCGTATAGGCGATCTGCCGTGCGTCGGCCAGTTCCTCGAACACGCCACGGACGGTGACACCGTCCTCGCGGTCCCACACCCGGTCCATCACCGTGGCCTCGAGGTCGCCGAATCCTCGTTGCTGCATGCGCACCTCCAGCCGGCCCTCGTGCCGGTCTGCGAGGCACCGGCGTGAGTACCCAATCTATCGTGAAATCGGTTCGCATATTCAGCACCGGTTCGCCCTGCCGGTGGCCTAACCTCCAGAAGATGGGGAACTGGGAACACCAGGTGCAGTTCGGTGTGACCACGCCCGGGGGCCCATGCGCCACCGAGCAGATCGACGCCGTCACCACCCTGCTCGACAGGGTTCCTCAATACCTACTCTGGTACCAGGATTTCGCGTCTACACCGCCGGGGAAAGAGCTCGATGCGGCCGGGCGACTGGGTGCCTACCCGGTCATCACGTGGGAACCGTGGACGGGTGCCGACCGCGGGCCCGACACGATGCGCCGATTGGCCTCCGGCGCGCTGGACGAGTATGTGCACGAATGGATCACCACGCTGCGAGATTGGCAACGGCCGGTTTATTTGCGATTCGCGCACGAATTCAACGGTGACTGGTATCCCTGGAGCCCTGCGGGCGGCACTCCGCCCGATGCATACCTGTCGACGTGGCGTCGAGTGCACGACATCTGCACCGACACAGCCGCGACCAACGTGCAGTGGATGTGGTGCGCGGATGCGGGCGGACCACACCAAAAACACCTCCTCGACTGGTATCCCGGCGATGAGTTCGTCGACTGCTTTGGTGTGGACGGCTACAACTGGGGCACATCTCAGCCCGGCACGTCATGGCGGGAAGCCGCGGATATCCTCGACAACGCGTTGGCGCAGACGGTGGGCTTGGCCGATGGCCGACCCGTTCTGATCTCGGAGGCCGGCTGCGCCGAATCCGGTGGCAGCAAACCGAACTGGATCATCTCCTTCGTCGACTACGTGCGCCGCCATCCCGCCGTGGCGGGCTTCATCTGGTTCGATCACGACAAGGAAACCGACTGGCGGATCGGCAGCACTCCGCAGTCGGCGGCCGCGATGCGCAGCGCGTTGAGGGAGCGACGATGAGCGATCCATCCTTCGGAACCCGCTTTGTGCTGCCGCCCGAGGTGGAGGCCGCGCGGGTACACGCGGTGGATCAGCTCTATCTGCTGGACTCTCCCCCCGAGGACCGGTTCGCCAGGGTGACCAGCATGGCGCGTTGCGCTCTGGGCGTGCCGATGGCGGCGGTGTCCTTGGTCGCAGCCGACCGGCAGTGGTTCAAGCAGGCAGATGGCCTGGACCTCGACGGCAGCATCCCGCGCGATCAGACGATCTGTCAGGCCACCATCGCACGAACCTACGATGACGATCTCGATCCCTTGCTCGTCATAGAGGACACCCGCCGGTCCGAGTTCGCCGAACTGCCGGCGATCCGCGCCGAGGGCGGTATCCGGTTCTACGCGGGGTATCCACTGCGCGGCCCGGGCGGCCATGCGGTCGGCACTCTCTGCGTCTATGACACCTGCCCGCGCACGCTCGACGCCGGGCAACGGCGCACGTTCGTCGAGCTGGCGGGCTGGGCTGAACGCGAACTGCACAGTTCGGATGATCTGGAACGCGCCGCCGCCGTGCAACGTCAACTGCTCCCGCCGCCGCTCGCCGATCTGCCCGGCTACACGGTGCACGCGCTGTGCCTGCCGGCCTTCGCGGTCGGCGGCGATTTCTACGACCACTACCTGGTGCCCGGCGGGGTCGTGTTCACCCTTGCCGATGTCATGGGCAAGGGTCTGGCCGCTGCCATCCTCACCGCGACGGTGCGCTCGGCATTGCGCGGAGCGTCCCGTGTTGTCGAACGATCGGGTGCCCACGCAGATATCGCCGACGCGGTGAACGCGGTGGCCCACCAAATCTCCGACGACTTGAGCTGCACGGACAGCTTCGTGACCCTGGTGCACCTGATGCTGCGCACCGAGGACGGCGTACTGGATTATGTCGACGCGGGCCACGGGTTCGCACTCCACGTCCGCGGCGACGCGACGGTGGCACAGTTACCCGGCAGCGGACTTCCGCTGGGCGTGATCCCGGACGAGATCTGGACATCGCGACGGGTGCACCTCGCACCCGGCGAGAGTGTCGTGCTGGCCTCCGACGGCGTGCTGGATCTGGTCAGCGACGGTTGCGATATCGGGCCTGCCCTGAGCTTCGTCGCCGAGCATGCCGATCCGGCCGAGTTGTGTGCCCGGATCCGCGCCTTGTCGGCTGCGCGCCCCGCGCTCGATGACGTAACCCTCGTCGCCATCCGCCGGGAGCCGCTGACATGACGCACCGCCATCCGGACGCCGAGGTCGGCCGATACCCGTCACCGTGGCTGCGACTGCTGATCCTGTGCACGGCGCTGCTGGGCATCAACTACATCATCTGGCGGTGGACATCCTCGCTGAACTGGTCCGCGTGGTGGATAGCGGTGCCACTGGTACTGGCCGAAACCTACAGTGTCATCGACTCGCTGCTGTTCGCCATGACGATGTGGCGGGTGCTGCGCCGCCATCCACCACCGCCACCTCCTGAGGGCGCCACCGTCGATGTACTGATCACCACCTACAACGAACCCATCTCGATGGTGCTGGACACCGCGCGAGCTGCCCAGGCCATCCATTATCCGCACAGCACCTGGATTCTCGACGATGGCAATCGGCCCGAACTTCATGCCGCTGCAACGGAACTCGGCGTGGGTTACGTCACCAGATCGGCAAGTTGGGATGACAAACCGCGCCATGCCAAAGCGGGCAACCTGAACAACGCGCTGTTCGAGACGGACGGCGAATTCATCCTCGTCCTGGACGCCGATCAGGTGCCAGACCCCCGCATTCTGGACCAGACGCTGGGGTATTTCCGTGACCCCCAAATGGCGCTGGTACAGACACCGCAGTACTTCCACAACGTGCCCTTCAGCGATCCGCTGGGCAGTCAGGCACCGCTGTTCTACGGACCGATCCAGCAGGGCAAGGACGGCTGGAACGCAGCCTACTTCTGCGGATCGAATGCGGTGCTGCGACGCGAGGCACTGATACAACTCGGGATTCGCGGCTATGTCCAGGCGGTCGAGGATGGCATCAAACGCACCCTTTATGCGGCCAGAAAGATGCTCAAGACTGCTGCATCGCAGGCAGATTCAGACCATCCCGCAGTGCGGGCAGCGCTACAGTCGGTGCGCGAAGCGACCGCCGATGCCCGCAGGCAGCTGCGCGACAAGCGCGAACTGGCCGATATCACCTACGAGTTCCAGCAGCGGGTGGATGCCGCCGCACGGTCGGTGGTCGACGCGGATGTGACGGCGATGCGCGCCGATCTGGAAGTGATCACCGCGCTGCGGGACAACCCCGAACACACGTCCACCGCAGTCATCTTCGACGACGCCGCACTCACTTCGCTGGCGGGCCGGGAGTGGTCACCGCTGGGTGCCATCGAATCCATCGGCGCCATGGTCCGCGCAGTGGACGTCGGACGCGACGACGAGGCACAGCCCATCCTTCCGATGGCCACCATCTCGGTGACCGAGGACATGGCCACCTGTATGCGACTGCACGCGCACGGCTGGAAATCGGCGTATCACCACGAAGTGCTGGCGCGCGGCCTGGCTCCTGACGATGTGCGCACCATGATGACCCAACGGCTGCGCTGGGCCCAGGGTACGGTCCAGGTGATGCTGAAGGAAAACCCCTTGGTGCAAAAGGGTTTGAGCATCGGCCAGCGCCTGATGTATTGGTCCACGATGTGGAGCTACTTTGCCGGTTTCGCCGCCCTGGCCTATATCGCCGCGCCCGCGATCTATCTGATATTCGGCATCATGCCGGTATCGGCGTACAGCTGGGACTTCTTCGGTCGGCTCATACCCTTTCTGATCCTGAATCAATTGATGTTCGTCATCATCAGCCGTGGCACTCCGACCTGGCGGGGCCAGCAGTACAGTCTCGCGCTCTTCCCGGTGTGGATCCGGGCGTGTGTCACCGCGTTCCGCAACGTCTACTTCGACCGGCCGTTGGGATTCGCGGTGACACCGAAGACGAAGCAGACGGTCGACTCCATCCCGTGGCACCTGGTGAAATGGCAACTGGCAGCCATCGCGATGCTCGTGGTGGCATCCGCGATCGGCATCGCGAATCTGTACTTCGGCGCCATCTCGGTTCTGGGCGTCGGTGTCAACCTGTTCTGGGTGATTTTCGACATCGTCATCCTGAGCGTGGTGTTCCAGGCCGTCCGCTATCGGGGCCATGAACCCGAGGTCACCGACAATGAAGGAGTGCCATGAGCCAGTTCGCCACCCGCACCGCAGCATCGGGCGTCACCGTGGTCAAACCCGCAGGACGTCTCAACATGGTCGCCGCGCCCACGCTTCGCAAGGAACTGCATACGATCGTCGACAGTGGACAGAGCCGTGTGGTCGTCGACCTCAGCGAGGTCGACTTCATCGACTCATCTGGCCTCGGTGCCCTGATCTCCGGGCTGAAGATCGCCCGCCAAGCCGGCGGTGATCTCCGCATTGCCGCCCCCACACTTCAGGTGATCACAGTCCTCGAGCTCACCAACCTGAACCGTGTTCTGCGTGCACATCCCGACGCCGACAGCGCCTTCGATGACTGACCCCGACGCGGTGGTGCTGGACACCGTCACCGGAGCGGACACCTTGGCCGCCATTCAGCAGACCCTGGACACGGTGTGGAAGCACAACGAGATTCCGGAAATGGTGCGCCTGCATATGGATCTGGCGGTGGGCGAGATCGCCGCCAACATCATCGAACATTCCGGCGACGGGCAGCCCGTACATCTACGGATGACCATCGAACTGACCACCGACACCATTCGTGCCGTTTTCACCGACGACGGGCACCCCACACCCATGGACCTGAGCCGCCTGCAGATGCCCGACGAGACGTCCGAGCGTGGACGCGGACTCGCGATCGCCTACCGGGTGCTCGATGAACTGTCCTATCGTCGCGACTCCGAGGGAAACCATTGGACGTTGGTGCACAGCCGCGCGGAGTGAACCCCTCAGCCGGTCGGGCAGGTCGCCGACGCCTCCCGCAGCACCCGTGCCGACGGCGCGTCGACGGGCAGCCCGTACCCGCGCAGCACCGCGGCGAACTGCACCGCGTACGCGCACCAGAACGCCCGGTTGGGCGGCATCCACACGGCGGGCTCGCTGTCACCCTTGTTCTGATTCGTCGGACCGTCGACGGCGATCAGGTTGGCCGGATCGTTGGCGAACCGCAGACGCAGCTCGTCGGTCCAGTTGCGGGCGCCCAGATCCCAGGCCAACGACAGCGGGACGATGTGGTCGATCTGCACCGACGCCCCGATCTGATTCCCGCGCACGAAGGCGATGGTGGCGTTGGTGTAGGGATCGATCAACGTGCCGGTGGCGACCGCGGTGGGACACCGCTTGATGGCCACATAGGACTTCTCGACGAGATCGCGATCCAGGATGTCATTGCGGGTATCGCATCCGTTACGGCCGCCGGGGGCATCATTGTCGTCATCCCAGGACTCCCCGAACGCGTCACGCCGATAGTCGTAACCCGGCATGCGCACCGGGATCTCGATCACCCCGGCCAGCACATCGACCCCCGGGGCGACGATGGGGGTATCGGCCTCGGCCACATAGCGTGCGGAGCCGGCTCCCGGCTCGGTCGTCACCTGTACCGCGACCAGCACCGCCAGCGCGACACCCCCGGCCAGCAGGCCGAGCCGTTTCACGACTTGTCCAGGTACTGAACGCGGTCGCTGTTGGAGAAGGGGGTGGCCAGCACGGTCAGCCCGGGCTGGTTCGGATCCTCCAGATACGCAGCCTCACAGAAGTTGCGGGCGTCCTGGATGATCCCCAGATGGTCGGCCAGCGACAGGAAGCGCAGGCTGGAGAGACGGCCGGACTGGTTGTAGCCCAACACATCTCCCTCGGAACGTTCCCTGAGATCGAGATCGGCCAGCGCGAACCCGTCCAGCGTGCCAGCCACCGCGCGCAACCGCTCACCGGCTCGGGAGCTCTCCGGCATCCGGGTGACCAGCAGGCACAGGCTCGGGTGCTGACCGCGGCCGATGCGCCCCCGCAGCTGATGCAGCTGACTGATGCCGAACCGGTCGGCGTCCATCACCACCATCATGGTGGCATTCGGCACGTCCACCCCGACCTCGATGACGGTGGTGCAGATCAGCACGTCGATCTCGCCGGCCCGGAACGCCGACATCACCGCGTCCTTCTCCTCGGGCGCCAGCCGGCCGTGCATCAGGCCCAGCCGCAATCCGGCCAGCGGCCCGGTGCTCAGCCGTTCCAATACCTGCAGGACGGTGACCGGCGGCGGACCGTGCTCGTAGGCGTTCTTCTTGTCTGGCTCCTCGTCGATGCGTGAGGCCACCACATAGGCCTGCCGACCGGCAGCCACCTCCTCGATGATGCGGGCCCAGGCCCGGTCCAGCCAGGACGGTTTGTCCTTGGTGAACACCACATTGCTGGCGATGGGTTGGCGCCCTCGCGGCAGCTCACGCAGCGTCGAGGTTTCCAGGTCGCCGAACACCGTCAGCGCGATGGTGCGCGGGATGGGTGTCGCCGTCATCACCAGCAGATGCGGGGTGATCCCGCCGACAGCCTTGGCGCGCAACCGGTCCCGCTGCTCGACACCGAAACGATGCTGCTCGTCGACCACGACCATGCCGAGCTGACCGAACTCCACCGATTCCTGGATGATGGCATGCGTTCCGATCACGATTCCCGCTGTACCGGAATAGATCTCGTCACGAGCCTGGCGCTTCTGCTGCGGCGACATCGAACCGGTCAGCAGGGTGATGGCGGTGGCACCGTCGGCAGCACCCAGCTCACCGGCCATCGCGAACGGTCCCAGCACCTGACGGATCGAGCGGTAGTGCTGGGCGGCAAGCACTTCGGTGGGAGCCAGCAGTGCGCACTGCAGACCCGCATCGACCACCTGCAGCATCGCCAGCAGCGAGACGATGGTCTTTCCCGAGCCGACCTCACCCTGCAGCATCCGGTTCATCGGCCGGGTCTGGCCGAGCTCACCGGAGATCACCCCGAGCACCTCGCGCTGCCCGCCGGTCAGCTCGAACGGCAACTGTTTGAGCAGAGCCGCTGCCAGACCGTCGTCGCGCAGCGGTGCGACCGGGCCGGTCTCACCGAGCTCGCCGTAGCGCCGTGAAACCAGGGCCCACTGCAACCCGATCGCCTCGTCGTAGGTCAGGCGTTCCTGTGCGGCCGCCCGCTCAAGAGCGTTCTCGGACACGTGGACCCCGCGCAGCGCGGCATCCTCGGAGATCAGATCCCATTGCCGCAGAAAGGATTGCGGTAGCAGCTCGGGGATCGGGTCGAGCACAGCCAGCACCTGGCAGATGCAGGCGTAGATATCCCAGCTCTGCAACTTCTTGCTCGCCGGGTAGATCGGGAAGAAGTCCTTCTCGAAGGCCGCCAGCACATCCGAGCCCGACTCCCCCGACGCATCGGCGATCTTCTTGAAGGATCGGGTGCCGATGGTCCGTCCACCGCCGCCGTCGATGACCAGGAACGCCGGATGCGAGAGCTGGACCGTTTTCCTGAAGTAGCCGATCTCACCGGAGAGCATCACCCTGGTGCCCACGACCAGGCTGCCGATGAGGTAGTCGGCATTGAAGAAGGTCGCCGTGATCGGTGGGTTGCGCTCGCCGAGGGTGACGCGCAGCATCTTGCGGGGCCGCTTGCCACCTTGCGGTTTCATCTGCCGAACGTCGGTATCGGTGATCGTGTCGACGAAGGTCACATGGGTGCCCTCCTCGAGTTCGATCTCCTCGCCCTCCTCGCGGACGTTCATCCCATCGCTGTACTTGCGCGGATAGTGCCGCAGCAGGTCGTTGACGGTGCGGATATCGAAGGCCTCCTCGAGCTTGTCGGCGGCCTTTGCACCGACGATGGGGGCCAGCAGATCGTTGAGCGCGACCATCGCTACTCCACCCCGATCAGCAACGCGTCGCCATCGTGATCGGTGCGGTAGCTGACCAATTCGACCCCCAGGTGCTGCTGGTGGACGTGATCACGCAACCGCTCGCCGACACCGGCGTCGATCCCCGCGCCGATCAGCACGGTGATCAATTCGCCGCCGGCCGCGAGTAGCAGGTCGACCAGACCCGCGCCGGCCGAGGCCACATCACGCCCGACGATCAGCACCTCATCACCGGCGATACCGAGGCCGTCACCGCGTTTGCAGGAGCCCGCCCAGGTGAGTGCGTCCTCGGTGGCCACCCGCACCGAACCGTGCCGGGCCCCCGCCGCGGCCCGCGCCATGGTGTAGCCATCATCCACACCCTGGCGGCCGGCATCGTGCACGGCCAACGCCGCCAAACCCTGCACCATGGACCCGGTCGGCACCGGCACGACCTCGATACCCCAGCCGGTCGCCGCGGTGCAGCCGGCCACCAGTTCCTCGGCGGCGATGAAACCGTTGGGCAGCACCATGATCTGCGCGGCATCGGCATCGACCAATGCGCGCAGCAACTGCTGCGCGCTGATCGGCGCCCCGTCATGCGGGCGCAGCACGTGGGCACCCTCACCAGCGAAAAGTGTTGCGGCACCGTCACCGTCGACGGCGGCCAGCACCGCACGGTCGCGACCGGCGGTGGCCACCGGACGGGCACCGGTGAGCACCGTGATCTGGATGTTGCCGGGAGTACCGACCGCCAGACCGGCCTCGACGGCACCGCCGGCATTGTCGGTGTGCACATGCACCGAATGGGTGCCGCTGCGGCCTGCGGTGATGGCCACCGAGTCGCCGAGCGCGTCCAGCGCGGTGCGCAGCCCCTCGACGGCATCGGGCCGGCAGCCGGTCAGCAGGTACATCACCTCGAACTGCGGCGGCGCCGCGGAGGTGATCACGGGCTCGGGCCCGCCGATGGCCGGTTCATAGGTGTCACGCCGGGGGGCGCTGCCCACCAGGGTCGCCGTCAGCGCATCGAGCAGGACCAGCAGACCCCGTCCGCCGGCATCGACCACACCCGCCTCGGCCAGGACGTCGAGCTGGCCGGTGGTGCGTTCCAGGGCGGCGACCGCGGCGGTGGCGGCAGACGCGACGACGGAGGCGATATCGGCATCCTCGGCGGCGATCTTTTCGGCGGTATCGGCCGCCGAGCCGAGCACCGAGACGATGGTCCCGGGTACCGCCTCACCCATCGAGGCCACCACCAGCCCCTCGGCGCAGCGCAGTGCGGCGGCAAAAGCCGGCCCGTCGATCTCGGTCTCACGGCGCTCGGCGGTGACGTCGGCGAGGCCGCGCAGGATCTGGGACAGGATCACCCCGGAGTTGCCACGGGCCCCGCGCAGCGCGCCGTCGGCCAGACAGGCGGCCAGCGCGACCAGGTCCAGATCCTCGCGGCCGTCCAGCGCGGCCACCGCCGAGCGCATGGTGAACAGCATGTTCGTGCCGGTGTCGGAGTCCGCGACCGGGAACACATTGAGACGGTTGATCTCGTCGGTGTGGGTGATGAGCTGCCCGACGGAGGTGTGGGCCCAACGCCGCAACGCCGATGCGTCGAGCCGCGCAGCCGACATTTACACCTCCCGAACATCGCACCAGCCGTGCGCGCCAGAATAGCCATCGTCGCCGACAGTGCGGCTGCTGCTGCACAGGTTGTGGACAATCATCAGCATCGTTTTGGAGATCCGTTCCTCGGGCCGGTATCCTGGTCCAGTTGTCGGGTCACCCGCTTTTTGGTTGTTGGCCCCCAAGTACTGATATGAGGAGTTCCAGACATGGCTGCCGTGTGCGACATCTGCGCTAAGGGCCCCGGCTTCGGCAAGTCGGTGTCGCATTCCCATCGCCGGACCAACCGTCGCTGGAACCCGAACATCCAGACCGTCAACGCCGTGACCCGCCCCGGCGGTAACAAGCAGCGTCTGAACGTCTGCACCTCCTGCCTGAAGGCCGGCAAGGTCGCACGCGGTTAATTCCGCTTCACCGCGCCTGCCTTTTACGGCAGGCGCCACTCGATCGGCTCGGCACCTGCCTGCGTCAGCAGCTCATTGGTGCGGCTGAAGGGTTTCGATCCGAAGAATCCTCTCGACGCCGACAGCGGTGACGGGTGCACCGATTCGATGACGGCGCATCCACCCTCGGTCAGCATGGGCTTCAGCGTCTGCGCATCGCGTCCCCACAGCACCGCGACCAGCGGCTGCGGGCGCGCCACCAACGCCCGGATCGCACACTCGGTCACGGCCTCCCAGCCCTTGCGGCGATGCGAGGCGGGCGTGCCGGGGCGCACGGTGAGCACTCTGTTGAGCAGCATCACACCCTGCTGCGCCCACGGGCTCACATCACCGTTGGCCGGCACCGGATAACCCAGGTCGGTTCCGTATTCGGTGAAGATGTTCGCCAGGCTGCGCGGCACCGGCCGCACATCAGGGGCCACCGAGAAACTCAACCCGACCGCGTGGCCTGGTGTCGGGTACGGGTCCTGGCCGACGATCAGCACCCGCACGGCGTCGAAGGGGAACGTGAACGCCCGCAAGACGTTCTCGCCGGCGGGCAGATACTGATGCCCGGCGGCCAGTTCGGAGCGGAGGAACTCCCCCAACTCGGCCACCTGCGGGGCCACCGGCTCGAGCGCGCGCGCCCAACCGGGATCGATGAGATCGGTCAGCGGGCGTGGTGTCACGAGGGCCAAAACTAGCGTGCCGCCGGTTCAGTAGGACTGCCAGCCCGCGTTTCCGTGCCAGGCCCGGCCGTCGACGAGCACTGCGGGCGACCCGTCGCGCACCCGGCCGATCACCCGCCATCCGGCCGGCACCGCACCGGGGAAGGTGGCCACCAGCGCGTGGTCCTCGCCACCACCGAACACCCAGTCCCAGCCGTCATCCCCGGTGACCGACGCGGCATCGGCCAACGCGGCATGGTCGGAGGACAACGCGTCCCGGGACAGCTCGATGACGACGCCGGACGCGGTGGCGATATGGCCCAGGTCGGCCAGCAGCCCGTCGGACACATCGGTCATCGCGGTGGCCCCGGCATCGGCCGCGGCCCGGCCCTGGCCGTAGGGTGGCTGCGGCACCAGATGACGCGCACGCAGCTCGGCGGGTTCGCTGATCCCATTGAGCCACAACGCATATCCGGCCGCCGAACGACCGAGGTCACCCGCGACGCCCACGGTGTCACCGGGCCGCGCGGTATCGCGGCGCACCGGGGCGCGCCCACCCAGATCGCCGAGCACCGTCACCGACACCACCCACTGCGGGGCGCTCACCAGGTCGCCGCCGGCGATCCCGGCTCCGCACCGCTGCGCCTCCTCCCACATCCCGTCCGATAACGCCTGCGCCGCCGCGGCCGGGGTGTCCGGCGGTGCACCGAAGGCCACCACGAACGCCGTCGGCGTCGCACCCATCGCCTCGGCATCGGCGGCGTTCTGGGCGATGGCCTTGCGGCCGATGTCATGCGGCGTCGACCAGTCCAGCCGGAAATGCCTGTCCTGCACCAGCATGTCGGTGGACACCACGGTGCGTCCGTCAGCGGTGGTGATCACCGCGGCATCGTCACCGGGGCCCAGCGTCACCGCCTCGGGCTGGCGACGACCGGCGTTGATCCGGTCGATGACGCCGAACTCCCCGACCTGCGCCAAGGTGGGCCCACTGTCGCTCATCTCACCGTCCTGCCTAGGGATTCTGGACCTGAACACTCACGCGACCTGCGGTACGTTTGGTCCCTGCGGCGCCGAGTCTATGCAGCGGAAACGGAGGACACACCCAGTGGCAGATGCATTCATGCTGATTCAGACCGAGGTGGGCCGCGCCGAGGTCGTCGCGAAACAGCTGGCCGGACTGCCCGGGGTGCGCTCCGCGGAATATGTGACCGGGCCCTACGACGTGGTCGCCCGCGTCGGCGCCGATACACCCGAGGAACTGCAGCGAAACGTGGTGGACAAGGTGCAGGTGGTCGCGGGGATCACCCGGACCCTGACCTGCCCGATCGCCGAAACGCAGCATCCCTAGAGTTACCGGTGTGACACAGCCCGATGAGCACGACGGCCCACCCCGGTCGTTGATCATCGCGGCCGTCGGAGTAGCCGTCGCCGCCGTGATCGTGTTGCTGACCTTCGCCGCGACCCGGCAGGCCGCACCCCCGGCCAAGCCGGTGGCCATCGCCGCCGCACCCGCCCCACAGGCCGACAGCCCGCAGTGCGCCGCGCTGCTCGAAGCTCTGCCCGAGCAACTCGGCGATTACCGC
The DNA here is from genome assembly GCA_051306235.1 of Mycobacterium sp. GTDB lineage: Bacteria > Actinomycetota > Actinomycetes > Mycobacteriales > Mycobacteriaceae > Mycobacterium. The sequence goes on from JBPPMV010000474.1 coordinate 26,266, forward strand.
CGCGCCGAGGCCGTCGAACCCGTGCCGGCCGGCGCCGCCGCCTGGCAGGCCGATCCCGAGGCCGATCCGGTGATTCTGCGATGCGGCCTGGACCGTCCCATCGACTTCGTGGTCGGAACCCCGCTGCAGGTGGTCGACGAGGTGCAATGGTTCGAGGCCAGCGCGAACGGCTCCAGCACCTGGTTCGCCGTGGATCGCGGCACCTATGTGGCGTTGACGCTGCCCTCGGGTTCGGGACCGACGCCGATCCAGCTGGTGTCCAAGGCACTGGCAAAGACGATGCCGGCCCAGCCGCTGGATCCCGGTCCGCCGCGCTAACGCAGGCCGGTACCGCGGGCGACCGCCGTGTCGACCATGGTCGCGAGCAGCGTCGGGTAATCGACTCCACTGACCGACCACATCCGCGGATACATGGAGATGGTGGTGAAACCGGGCATGGTGTTGATCTCGTTGATCACCGGCCCGTCCTCGGTGAGGAAGAAGTCGACACGGGCCAGGCCCTGGCAGTCGATGGCCCGGAACGCCCTGATGGCCAGCGTCCGCAACGCGTCGGCGATATCGTCGTCGACCTTGGCCGGCACATCGAGTTCGGCGGCGTCATCGAGATATTTGGTCGCGAAGTCGTAGAAGGTGTCTTCCCGGTCCCGGACCCCGGCGACCCGGATCTCGCCGATCTCACTGGCCTCGACGCGGCCGTCCGGAAACTCCAGCACACCGCATTCCAGTTCGCGTCCGATGATCGCGGCCTCGACGATGACCTTCGGGTCGTGCCGGCGCGCGTCGGCGATCGCAGCGTCCAGCTGATCCCAGGCCGTGACCCGGCTGACCCCTATCGAGGAGCCGCCGCGGGCCGGCTTGACGAACACCGGGAGACCAAGTCGGGCGCGGCCATCGAGGGAGACGGTGTCCTGGTGGGCCCGCAGCACCACATGGTCGCCGATCGGCAGCCCATCGGCGACGAGCAGCTTCTTGGTGAATTCCTTGTCCATCCCGGTGGCGCTGGCCAGCACCCCGGCCCCGACATAGGGCACACCGGCCAGTTCGAGCAGGCCCTGGATGGTGCCGTCCTCGCCGTAGGGGCCGTGCAGCACCGGGAACACCACGTCGACGGCGGCCAGCACCGCCCCGGCGCCCTCCCCCAGTGACAGCAGTTCACCCTTGCGCACGGGGTCGGCCGCCAACGCGAGCGCGGTGCCGTCGACCACGGTGGGAAGCTGCCCACCGGTGATCGCCAGGGTCTCGGGCCGGCCGTCGGTGAGCACCCAGGATCCGTCCGGGGTGATACCGACGGCGACGACCTCGAATCGCTGCGGATCGAGATTGCGCAGGATGCTGCCTGCGGAAACACAGGAAATCCCGTGCTCGGAGCTGCGTCCGCCATAGATGACGGCGACTCGGGTACGGGCACTCACAACCTGCAGAGGTTACCGGCTGCGGGCCGAGACCGGCTTGTCAGGGATTGGCTCAGGCCAGCGCGCGGTCGATATCGGCGACGATATCGTCGGTGTCCTCGATGCCCAACGAAATTCTGGCGAACCCGTCTGGCACCGGGTCGCCCCAACGCGCCCGACGGTCGACGCAGGTGTGGATACCGCCGAAACTCGTGGCCGCGACCAGCAGTGCACTGCGTTCGACGAGTCCGTGCACCGCGGCGGCATCGGCGAGTTCGACGGAGACCAGGCCACCGAAACGCTTCATCTGCTCGACCGCGATCGGATGCGACGGGTCTTCGGGAAGGCCCGGGTAGCGCACCGAGCGCACCGCCGGATGATCGCGCAGCATCAGCGCCACCGCCTGCGCATTGCGGCACTGCCGTTCGATGCGCAGCCCGGCGCTGCCCAGACTGCGCAGCACCAGCCAGGCCTCGAAGGTGCCGAGCACCGGTCCCGCGAGCAGTCGGTCGCGTTCCACCGCGGCCATCAGTTCAGGGTGACATCCGGCGACGTACCCGGCGAGCAGGTCACTGTGCCCCGACAGCGCTTTGGTGGCGCTGGCCACCACCAGGTCGGCGCCCAGCGACAATGGCTGCAGGCCCAGCGGGGTGACGGTGGTGTTGTCGACCAGCAGGGTGGCGCCGCGGGAGCGGCAGATGGTGGCCAGCCGATGCAGGTCCACCACATCCAGCGTCGGGTTCACCGGCGTCTCGGCGAGCACCACATCGGCATGGGCGGCCGCCTCACACATCTGGGCGGCGGCGGCCTCGACCACGGTGACGCCGAGCGGCGCCAGGTATTCGGCGGCGTACCGGCGGACCTGGTAGTAGCCATCGGACGGGATCAGCAGTGTCGTGCCCGGTGTGGCCAGCACCCGCAACGCGGCGCTGATTGCCCCCATGCCGGAGGCGAAGGTCAGCGCCGAGGACGCGCCCTCCAATGCGGCGAACGCCGATTCCAGCTGCCGCCAGGTCGGATTCGATACCCGGCCATAGGTGTCCAGCGGCTCGGATTCGTCGGCGGAGAGGTGAAAAGCCGAGGCCGGAACCGGCACCGGAGCCACCGGAGATCCTGGAATTGCATGCACACCAACAGCATTCACGCTGCGGGTGGAGTCTCCATAATCCACGCTGACCTCGTTTCCCGTCGCTTCGCTCTCACTCCGGCTTGGTGCTGCGGCCGAGAAGCAACATCACGGCCTGTTCGACGGACAACCCTCGATGGCACACCTGGTGAACGGCATCGGTCAGTGGCATCTCGACGTCATAGCTGGAGGCCAGCGCCAGCACCGACTGGCAGGACGTGGCACCCTCGGCGACGTGGCCTTGTGCGGCACTCAGCGCTGATTCCATCGAGCCACCCTGCCCGAGGCGGGCGCCGAAGGTCCGGTTGCGGGACTGCGGCGAGGTGCAGGTGGCCACCAGATCACCGACGCCGGCCAGGCCGGCCAGCGTTGCGCCCTTGGCGCCCAACGCGATTCCCAACCGCATGATCTCGGCGAGGCCGCGCGTGATGATCGCCGCCGAGGTGTTCTCACCCAGGCCGACACCGGCGGCCATACCGCAGGCCAGTGCGATGACGTTCTTACAGGCGCCACCGATCTCGGCGCCCACCACATCGGAGTTGGTGTAGGGCCGGAAGTAGGCCGTGGACAGCGCACGTTGCAGTGTCACCGCCCGCCCGGAGTCGCTGCACGCCACCACCGTCGCGGCGGGCTGCTCGTCGGCAACCTCCTTGGCCAGGTTCGGACCGGTCACCACGGCCACCCTGGCGGCATCGGCACCGGTGACCTGGGAGATCACCTGACTCATCCGCATCAGGGTGTCGAGTTCGATGCCCTTGGCCAGACTGACCAGGGTGGCGTCCCGACTGATGAGGTGCTTCCAGCTCTCCAGATTGGGACGCAACGTCTGAGACGGAACCCCGAGCAGGACGGTGCAGGCCCCGTCGAGTGCCTCCGCGGGATCCCCGGTGGCGCGGATACCGGCCGGCAGCACGGTATCGCCGAGATAATCCGGGTTGCGGTGGGTGGCGTTGATCTCATCGGCGAGCTCGGCTCGACGGGTCCACAGCGTCACGCTGTTACCGGCGTCGGCGAGCACCTTCGCCAGCGCTGTTCCCCACGCACCGGCACCCATCACAGCGGCTTCGACCACGGCTCAACCCTAGCCGCACCGCGGAGGCTGGCAGGATGGCGGATATGAAGGGCACCAGCGTGCGGCCCGAGGTCGGCCTGCTGATCGCGGTGAAGCGTCTGACCGCGGCAAAGACAAGGCTGGCGCCGGTGCTGTCGGCGTCCGCGCGGGAGACACTGGTGCTGGCCATGCTGGTGGATACCGTGTCGGCGGCCGCGGCGGTGCCCGCGGTGAGCTCGATCACGGTGGTGACACCGGATCCGGATGCCGCGGCCGCGGCCAGGGCACTCGGTGCGCAGGTCCTGCTGGACCCGACGCCCGATGGTCACCGCGACCCGCTCAACAATGCGCTCAGCGCCGCCGAAGCCGCCAGCGCCGCACCCAACATCGTTGTCCTACAGGGTGACCTGCCGGCCCTCAAACCACACGAGCTGGCCGAGGCGCTGGCCGCTGCCCAGCAGCATCGGCGCAGTTTCGTCAGCGACCGGCACGGCACCGGCACCTCGGCACTGTTCGCGTTCGGCACCCCGCTCGATCCGCTCTTCGGACTGGAATCCACACGGCGCCATGCTGATTCGGGTGCGATCGAGCTTGATGGGAACTGGCCGGGAATGCGCTGCGATATCGACACCCCCGACGATCTGGCCGCTGCCCTGCACCTCGGGCTGGGACCGGCGACCCGGCGGGCGGTCGGCACGCTGCCCTCCACGGGCAGCGAAGGCTGAGCCGGTCCGCACTGGAATGCACGGTGGCGATAGGCAATGATCGAGGGATGACCGACGCCGAGACAACGACTACTGACACCGAGTGGACGGCGACGGACGTCGTGGACTCGGCACCGGACGCGCCACCGGCGGAGACCGCCGCAGCCATCGAGGACGCGCTCCCCGAGGACCGCTACCTCAACCGGGAGCTGAGCTGGCTGGACTTCAACGCCAGGGTGCTCGCCCTGGCCGCGGACACCTCGCTGCCGCTGCTGGAGCGGGCCAAGTTCCTCGCGATCTTCTCCTCGAATCTCGATGAGTTCTACATGGTGCGGGTGGCCGGCCTGAAGCGACGCGACGAGATGGGCCTGTCGGTGCGCTCGGCCGACGGGCTGTCGCCGCGGGAACAGTTGCGCCGCATCGGTGAGCGCACCCAGCAGATCTCCAGCCGGCATTCCCAGGTCTTCACCGAATCGGTGCGGCCCGCGCTCGCCGAGAAGGGCGTACTGATCGTCTCCTGGTCGGATCTGGATGAGGACGAACACGCGACGCTGTCCACCTACTTCCACGAGCAGGTGTTCCCGGTGCTCACACCGCTGGCCGTGGACCCGGCGCACCCGTTCCCGTTCGTCAGCGGCCTGAGCCTGAATCTGGCCGTCACGGTTCGCCAGCCCGATGACCGCACCCAACACTTCGCCCGAATCAAGGTGCCCGACAACGTCGACCGGTTCGTCGAGTTGCCGCGCCGCGAGAGCGAGGACGGCGTGCCCGGCCCGGTGCGTTTCCTCCCGCTGGAGGAACTGATCGGCGCATTCCTGTCGGTGCTGTTCCCCGGCCTGGAGGTGGTGGAGCAGCACGCGTTCCGGATCACCCGCAACGCCGACTTCGAAGTCGCGGAGGATCGCGACGAGGATCTGCTGCAGGCGCTGGAACGCGAACTGGCCCGGCGCCGCTTCGGTTCGCCGGTGCGTCTCGAGGTTGCCGACGATATGACCGAGCACATGCTCGAGCTGTTGTTGCGCGAACTCGACGTCCATCCCGGCGATGTCATCGAGGTGCCCGGGCTTCTGGACCTTTCGTCGCTGTGGCAGATCTACGGTGTCGACCGGCCAGACCTCAAGGACCGTCCGTTCGTGCCCGCCACCCCGGCCGCGTTCGGCGAGCGTGAGACACCGAAGAGCATCTTCTCGACGCTGCGTGACGGTGACGTACTCGTCCACCATCCCTACGACTCGTTCTCCACGACGGTGCAGCGCTTCATCGAGCAGGCCGCAGCGGACCCGAACGTGCTGGCCATCAAGCAGACTCTGTACCGAACCTCCGGTGACTCGCCGATTGTCAACGCGCTCATCGACGCCGCCGAGGCCGGTAAGCAGGTCGTCGCGCTGGTGGAGATCAAGGCCCGCTTCGACGAGCAGGCCAACATCAAATGGGCCCGCGCGCTGGAACAGGCAGGCGTGCACGTGGTCTACGGCTTGGTCGGTTTGAAGACACACTGCAAGACCTGCCTGGTGGTCCGCCGCGAAGGCTCGACGATACGGCGGTACTGCCATATCGGCACCGGCAACTACAACCCGAAAACCGCGCGGCTGTATGAGGATGTGGGCCTGCTGACCGCCTCACCCGATATCGGCGCCGACCTGACCGACCTGTTCAACTCGCTGACCGGGTACTCGCGCAAGGTGTCCTACCGCAACCTGCTGGTGGCTCCGCACAGTGTGCGCAAGGGCATCATCGGGCGCATCGAGCAGGAGACGGCCGCGCATCGGGAGAACGGGCAGGGACGAATCCGGCTGAAGGCCAACGCACTGGTCGACGAGCAGGTCATCGATGCGTTGTACCGGGCCTCGCAGGCCGGGGTACGGGTCGAGGTGGTGGTCCGCGGGATCTGCGCGCTCCGCCCGGGCCAGGCCGGACTGTCCGAGAACATCGTCGTCCGATCGATTCTCGGCCGGTTCCTCGAACACTCCCGAATTATTCACTTCAATGCCATCCAGGAGTTCTGGATCGGCAGTGCGGACATGATGCATCGTAATCTGGACCGCCGGGTGGAAGTCATGGCACAGGTCAAGGATCCGCGGCTGACAACCCAATTGGACGAGATGTTCGAGTCCACCATGGATCCGGCGACCAGGTGCTGGGAGCTCCAGCCCGATGGTCGATGGACGGCGCTACCGCTCCCCGGCCAGACGGTGCGCGATCATCAGGTCGCACTGATGGCGAAACACCGTTCACCGTAGAGCCACGATCTGTCGGCCACTGACAACTGAGGAGTTGATGTGTCGGACAGCTCGCCCCGCACGAAGGTGACGACGGTGCATGCCGCCGGGGCGGTGTTGTGGCGGGAGCACGCGGGACACCATGAGGTGGCCATCGTGCACCGCCCACGCTATGACGACTGGTCCCTGCCCAAGGGCAAGGTCGATCCCGGAGAGGCCCACCCGGTCACCGCGGTCCGGGAGATCAGTGAGGAGACCGGCTTTCAGAGCCGGCTCGGCCGCAGGCTCGCCGTGATCAGCTATCCGGTGGACGGCAGCATCAAGCGGGTCGTGTACTGGGCCGCCGGCGCCATCGACGGTGAGTTCAGCGCCAATGACGAGGTGGATCGGCTGCTCTGGCTGAGTCCGAAAGAGGCGATGAAGCGATTGCAGTATGCGCAGGACCGGAAGGTGCTGCGACGCTTCACCAGAGCGCCGGCCGATACCCAGACCACGATCATCGTGCGGCACGCGCGGGCCGGCTCCAGGTCCAAGTACAAAGGTGAGGATTGCAAACGACCGCTGGACAAGCACGGTCGGGCGCAGGCGGAATCGCTGGTGGGCCAGCTGCTCGCCTTCGGCGCCAGTGAGCTGCACGCCGCGCCGCGAGTACGCTGTCAGCAGACTCTGGAGCCGTTGGCAGAAGAACTCGGCGTGGGCATCGACATCGAAACCGCCCTCACCGATGAGGCATACAGCGACGACAAGAAGTCCGCTCGCAGCCGGGTTCTGGAGATCGCGTCCGGTTCAGCCGATACGACACCGGTCATCTGTACCCAGGGTGCGGTGATCCCCGATCTGATCGCCTGGTGGTGTGACCGCGACGGCGTACGCCCCGACAAGTCCCGTAACCGCAAGGCCAGCACCTGGGTGCTGTCATCGGCCGGGGGCACCCTGATCGCCGCCGACCACATCAGCAGTCCGTTGGCCATCCGGGACTGACCCGCTACACGCAAAAGCACCCCAAAACTGATGTTTTGGGGTGTTTTTGCGGTATGAGCCGAGAATTACTTACGGCCGCGCTTGACCGGAGCGGCCTTCTTGGCCGGCGCCTTCTTGGCCGGCGCCTTCTTGGCCGGAGCCTTGGCGACAACCTTCTTGGCCGGTGCGGCCTTCTTGGCGGCCGGAGCCTTCTTGGCCGGTGCGGCCTTCTTGGCAGCCGGAGCCTTCTTGGCCGGTGCGGCCTTCTTCACTGCTGCCTTCTTGGCCGGTGCGGCCTTCTTGGCAGCGGTGCGCTTGGCCGGAGCCGCAGCCACACCACGCTTGACGGCCGGGCCGTCTGCCGGGAGACGCTGCGCGCCAGAGACAACCGCCTTGAACTGTGCGCCCGGGCGGAACGCCGGAACCGACGTCGGCTTGACCTTGACGGTCTCACCGGTGCGCGGGTTGCGGGCGACACGGGCGGCGCGGCGGCGCTGCTCGAATACGCCGAAGCCGGTGATGGTGACGCTCTCGCCCTTGTGTACGGCACGCACGATCGTATCGACGATGTTCTCAACCGCGGCAGTAGCCTGTCGACGATCGGTGCCCAACTTGGTTGTGAGTGCGTCGATGAGCTCTGCTTTGTTCATGCAAACCCTCCGAAGTCCAGTGGTCCACTTTGGACCGACTAGAGGACACGGTAAACCCATTAGGCGCATATTTCCAAGAGCCACGCGCAGTTTCATGCGTAGCTGACGATTATTTTCTAATCCGGTTGGCCCACTTGGACAGTGGTACCGGCGTCCGAGAATGGGGTTGCCGGGCCATAATTGGGGGGCCCGGATGCGCCCGAATCAGGCCGGGAGCGTCCGCGGTTTGAAGCTCGGACGACTCTGCTCGAAAGCTTCGATGTCATCCTGTTTGCGCAGCGTAAGGCCTATATCGTCGAGTCCCTCGAGCAGGCGCCAGGCGGTGTAGTCATCAATCGTGAACGGCAGCAGGACCGTTCCGGCGGCGATGGTCCGATCTTGAAGATTCACAGTAATTTCCAAGCCCGGATTTTGCTCGATCAGCTTCCAGAGAAGTTCGACATCGTCATGAGTGACTTCGGCCGCAACCAGACCCGCTTTGCCCGCATTGCCCCGAAAGATATCGGCGAACCGCGGTGAGATGACGACTCGGAAGCCGTAGTCCATCAGCGCCCAGACGGCGTGTTCGCGCGAGGATCCGGTGCCGAAATCGGGGCCAGCCACCAATACCGACCCTTTATCGAAGGGCGCCAGATTCAAGATGAAGGCCGGATCATTGCGCCATGCCGAGAACAGACCGTCCTCGAAACCCGTTCGGGTGACCCGCTTCAAATAGACGGCTGGAATGATCTGATCGGTGTCGACATTGGAGCGGCGCAGCGGGACGCCGATTCCGGTGTGGGTGCGAAAAGCCTGCATGTCCTACTACTCCTGGTATTTCGGGGGGCCTGCGTTTCGACGGGCCCGGTATTCGGGGGCTAGCGGCCGGCGGTGACGGGTTCGAGATCGGCGGGGGAAGACAGCGTGCCGCGCACCGCGGTGGCGGCGGCGACGGCGGGTGACACCAGATGAGTGCGCCCGCCCTTGCCCTGTCGGCCTTCGAAATTGCGGTTCGAGGTCGATGCGCAGCGCTCACCGGGAGCGAGCTGATCGGGGTTCATCCCCAGACACATGGAGCAGCCGGCCTGGCGCCATTCCGCGCCGGCGGCCGTGAAGATCGCTCCCAGGCCCTCGGATTCGGCCTGCTGACGCACCCGCATCGAGCCGGGCACCACCAGCATCCGCACCCCGTCGGCCAGTGTGCGGCCGTCCAGGATCTCGGCGACCACCCGCAGATCCTCGATGCGCCCGTTGGTGCAGGACCCGACGAACACCGTGTTCACCGGAATATCGCGCATCGGGGTACCGGCGCGAAGATCCATATAGGTCAACGCTTTCTCCGCCGCCTGCCGCGCGTCATCGTCGTGCATCATCTCGGGGTCGGGCACCGCCCCCGAGAGCGGCACACCCTGGCCGGGGTTGGTCCCCCAGGTGACGAATGGGCTCAGCGTCGCGGCGTCGATGTAGACCTCGGTGTCGAATTCGGCACCCTCGTCGGTGCGCAACTGGCTCCAGGCCTGCACCGCGGCATCCCAATCGGCGCCGGTCGGCGCGTGCGGACGCCCCTTGAGGAACTCGAACGTGGTGGCATCCGGTGCCACCATGCCGGCCCGGGCACCGGCCTCGATGCTCATATTGCAGACCGTCATCCGGCCCTCCATGGACAACGATTCGATGGCGCTGCCCCGGTATTCGATGACGTGGCCCTGCCCGCCGCCGGTCCCGATCTTGGCGATGACCGCCAGAATGATGTCCTTGGCGCTGACCCCGTCCGGCAATTCACCGTCGACATTGATCGCCATCGTCTTGAAGGGTTTGAGCGAAAGCGTCTGGGTCGCCATCACATGCTCGACCTCGGACGTGCCGATTCCCATCGCGATCGACCCGAACGCACCGTGGGTCGAGGTGTGGCTGTCACCGCAGACCACCGTCATACCCGGCTGGGTCAGCCCCAGCTGCGGCCCGATGATGTGAACGATGCCCTGCTCGGCATCGCCCATCCGGTGCAGTCGGATTCCGAATTCCGCGCAGTTGCGGCGCAGGGTGTCCACCTGGGTGCGCGACACCGGATCGGCGATCGGCTTGTCGATGTCGACGGTCGGAACATTGTGATCCTCGGTGGCGATCGTGAGATCGGGCCGACGCACCGGGCGCCCGGCCAGACGCAGTCCGTCGAAGGCCTGCGGACTGGTGACCTCATGCACGAGGTGCAGATCGATGTAGATCAGATCGGGTTCCCTGGCTTTGCCTTCACCGGGGCCATAGGACACGACGTGCTCGTCCCACACCTTCTCCGCCAGAGTTCTGGGCTTGAACTGCTCCATGGGCATCTCGATTCGACTCGGGCGTCCTGCCGTGACGGGCTGGCTATCTCACGATGCGGGACGCTAGTATCTCCCTGTGAGACAGGATAGCGGTATCGGCGTCCTCGACAAAGCGGTGGGCGTCCTGCATACGGTGGCCGAGTCACCGTGTGGTCTGGCCGAATTGTGCGAGCGCACCGGGCTACCCCGGGCCACCGCACACCGGCTGGCCGCAGGCCTGGAGGTGCACCGCCTGCTCGCCCGCGACAACGAGGGTCGTTGGCGGCTGGGGCCCGCGCTGACCGAACTGGCCGGGCAGGTCAACGATCCGCTGTTGGCCGCCGGTGCGGTGGTGCTGCCGCGATTGCGTGAACTCACCGGGGAGAGCGTCCAGCTCTACCGCCGAGAGGGCACCGCGCGGGTGTGCGTGGCATCACTGGAGCCCCCCGTCGGGCTGCGCGATACCGTCCCCGTCGGCACCCGGCTGCCGATGACGGCCGGTTCCGGCGCCAAAGTGCTACTGGCCTACAGCGATAGCGCCACCCAACAGTCGGTGCTCCCGACGGCGAAGTTCACCGAACGCACCCTGGCCGAGGTGCGCAAACGGGGCTGGGCGCAGAGTGCGGCCGAACGCGAATCCGGGGTCGCCAGTGTGTCGGCCCCGGTGCGCGACGGCCGTGGCGCGGTGATCGCCGCGGTGTCGGTGTCGGGCCCGATCGACCGGATGGGCCGACGGCCAGGAGCCCGCTGGGCTGCTGACCTGCTGGCGGCATCTGAAGCGCTGACCCGGCGCCTCTAGCAAACATCCTGTCCTGGCCCTATCCTCATAGCCAAGAGCGCATCCGCGCTGGCCGGGGGTACTGACCACGAGTTCTCAATCGCCGCAATGGTTGGCCACCGCACGAATGTTGCGGAGGTCCGGTTTTGGCACCACCGGAACCGAAGTCGATTCCGTGGTCCAACGGGACTGGTCGGCCTATCTGGACGAGGCGCTGGGAGCGAACCCGGACGCAGATCCCGGAGCCGTCGCCACTCCGATGGGCTCCTACTCGACCCCCGCGCTGCCCGCGAGCGAAGCCACCACAGCGCCCTTTGTGAGCAGCATGCTGGCCCAGATGCAGGACCTGTCCGGCTGGTGGATACGTCGGATGGTCGCCGTGCGCCAACCGATCCACGAGAAGTTGACCTTTGCCTGGCACAACCATTTCGCCACCTCGGCCGAGAAAGTGGTCGCCGCGGAATTCATGGCGGCCCAGAACCAGACCCTGCGCACGCACGCCCTCGGCGACTTCCGCGATCTGGCCTACGCCATGCTGACCGACTCCGCGATGCTGCGCTGGCTCGATGGTCTAGGCAATACCAAAGAGGCGCCGAACGAGAACCTCTCCCGGGAGTTCATGGAACTCTTCGCCCTCGGCCATGACCACGGCTACACCGAAGCCGATGTGCGCGAGGGAGCGCGGGCACTCACCGGTCGATTCGCCACCCTCGGGAGCGGAACCACCTTGTTGGCAGCGCATCACGACAGCGGTTCCAAGACGGTTCTCGGCGTCACCGGCCCACTCGGAGACACCGAATTCTGCGATATCGTCCTGGCCCACCCCGCCTCGGCACGCTTCGTGAGCACGAAACTGTGGCGCCTGTTGGCCTCCGACACGAACCCCGGCCAGGCCGCCTCGGACCGACTGGTCGCCGCCTACGGCCCGAACCGGGATCTGAAAGCCTTAACCAAGGCCATCTTTCTGGACCCCGACTTCACCGCCGCTGCCGGTACCGCGGTCGTCACACCCGTGGATTGGCTCGTCGGGATGCTGCGTTCGTTATCGGTGCCACTCGACGGCCCGGACACGCTGACCGCCTGCGATGTCGTACTCAAGGTGATGGGCCAGCGCCCCTTCTCGCCACCGGATGTCGACGGATGGCCGCAGGGCCGGGTGTGGCTGTCCAATACGAGTGCGGCCGCGCGGGTCTGGGCGGCCGACCGATTCGTCACAAGGGGTGACCTCTCGCCGGTGGCCGACGCCTCCCCCGTCGACCGTGTCGATGCCGCGGGCTACCTGCTCGGGATCGGCGCCTGGTCCGACACGACCGCCGGGGCGCTCACACCGCTGGCCGGCGATCCGGAGCGCCTGCTCACCGCCGCGGTCAACACACCCGAATATCTGACGGTGTAGAGGACGAGCATGCCGGATATCAATCGCCGCAGATTCCTGATCGCCAGCGCGGGGGCCGCAGGCCTGGCCGCGGCCGCCGGCGCGGCCGTCGCCCTGCCCCAGATGTTCGAGCGGGCCCAGCAACAGCCGTTGCCCGCCGACGCCGGGATCCTGGTGATCATCACCCTCTACGGCGGGAATGACGGTCTCAACACCGTGATTCCGTTCACCGACAACGCCTACTACGACGCGCGTCCCGATCTGGCGTTCGCACCGGAGACCGTTCTCGATCTCGACGGTGAGGTCGGACTCAATCCTGCGCTGACCGGTCTGGCGACAGCGTGGCGCAACGACAACCTGGCCATCATCCGCGGGGTCGGCTACCCGAAACAGGATCGAAGTCACTTCCGCTCCATGGACATCTGGCAGTCGGCCTCCCCCGAGGATCCCACCGCAACCGGGTGGATCGGCCGTTGGCTGGACGCGGGCGGGGACGATCCGCTGCGCGCCGTGAACATCGGGACGGTGCTTCCGCCGATGGCCATTGGTCAAAAGCACACCGCCGCCGGGCTTTCCGCGACCATCCCGAGGATGCCCGAGGGTATCCCCGTCGTCCTGGACGCGATGAGCGCACCCGATGAACACGACACCCCCGCCATGGCGGCCGTCCGCGCCGACTACCGGGCCTACCGGAGGACCGATGACACCTTCCGCACCTTCACCGACAGTCCGCTGCCGCCGACCGCGGCCACCGATATCGCCAAGCAGCTGGCCGACGATCTGGAACTTGTGGCCCAGTGCGTGCGGGCCGGGGTTCCCACCAAGGTGTACATGGTCTCGCTCGGCGGTTTCGACACCCACGCCAACGAGCGCGGCGACCAACAGCACCTGCTGACAGCTCTCAACGATGCCATCACGCCGTTCCTCAAGCAGATGCGCAACAGTGCCTACGGCAGGCATGTGGTGACCATGATCTATTCGGAGTTCGGCAGGCGCGTGGCCGCCAACGCGACTCAGGGCACCGACCACGGCACCTCGGGGCCGGTGTTGGTGATCGGCGAGTCAATCCGGGGCGGGTTCTACGGTGACGCGCCGAGCCTGACCGACCTTCGCGACGGCGATCTCAAGACGACGACCGATTTTCGTGACGTCTACCACGAACTGCTCGGACAGACGCTTCGCACCGACCCGGAGCCGTCTGTCGGACCCGGACGGCGCGATATCGGCTTTCTGTAATCCGGCAAGGACACACAAAAGAAGTCCCAGGATTTCTCCTGGGACTTCGCTTGTACCCCCGATGGGATTCGAACCCACGCTACCGCCGTGAGAGGGCGGCGTCCTAGGCCGCTAGACGACGGGGGCTTAGAACTTCCGGTGAGCCAGCATAGCTCAGGAGCGTATGCAGACCTAATCATCAGAACCGCTGGGGTACCAGGACTCGAACCTAGAATGAGGGAATCAGAATCCCTAGTGTTGCCAATTACACCATACCCCATTTGATACCCATCACCGCAGGTCAGGGCATCATTTAACCCAATCAGCGCTCCGGAGGGATGCTCCGGTGTGCTTTTCGGGCCGACGAGCAGACTATCAAAGATTCGGACCCACTTTTCACACCCGGTCCCTCGTGGCGCGCAACCGGGCCAGGCTGCGCTCGCGGCCGAGCAGTTCCATCGACTCGAACAGCGGCGGGCTGATGCTCGCTCCGGTGACGGCCACCCGGATAGGACCGAAGGCCTTACGCGGTTTGAGCTCCAGACCGTCCAGCAGCGCCGTCTTCAGCGCGGCCTCGATCGACTCCGTCGACCACTCGGATCCGTCACCGAGGGCCTGCAGGGCACCCAGTGCCGCATCGAGCACCGGCGCCGCCTCGGGCTTGAGTTCCTTGGCCGCCGACTTCTCGTCGAGAACATAGGAGTCATCGTCGAAGAACTTCAACAGATCCCACGCATCCCCGAGCACCACGATGCGGGTCTGCACCAGGGCGGCGGCCTCCGCGAAGCCGGCGTCGTCGAGGTTGGTGTCATGCCCGTGCGCGTCCAGGTAGGCCCGCAGCCGCACCGTGAAATCCTCGGGAGCCAGCAGCCGAATGTGCTCGGCGTTGATGGCGTCGGCCTTCTTCTGGTCGAACCGGGCCGGATTGGAGTTGACGTTGACGACGTCGAAAGCGGCCACCATCTCATCGAGGCTGAACAGATCGTGATCATCGGCGATCCCCCAGCCCAGCAGCGCCAGGTAGTTGAGCAGCCCCTCCGGGATGAATCCGCGGTCGCGGTGCAGGAACAGGTTGGACTGCGGGTCGCGCTTGGACAGCTTCTTGTTGCCGTCGCCGAGAACGCTTGGCAGGTGCCCGAATTCCGGGATGCTGTCGGTGACGCCCACCCGGATCAGCGCCTGATAGAGCGCGATCTGTCGCGGGGTCGACGGCAGCAGGTCCTCCCCGCGCAGCACGTGGGTGATCCTCATCAGCGCGTCGTCGACCGGATTGACCAAGGTGTACAGCGGATCTCCGCTGGCGCGGGTGATGGCGAAATCGGGCACCACCCCGGCGGCGAAGGTGGTCGGGCCGCGCACCAGATCGGTCCAGGACAGGTCCTCGTCGGGCATCCGTAGCCGCAGTACCGGTTTGCGCCCCTCGGCGGTGAAGGCCGCCCGCTGCTCATCGGTGAGATCGCGGTCGTGATTGTCGTAGCCGAGTTTGGGGTTGCGCCCGGCCGCGATGTGGCGGGCCTCCACCTCGTCGGGCGTGGAATACGCCTCGTACACCTCGCCGGCGGCAAGCAGTTTGGCGATCACATCGCGGTAGAGTTCGGAGCGCTGCGACTGCCGGTAGGGCTCGAACGGGCCGCCGATCTCGGGGCCCTCATCCCAGTCCAGGCCGAGCCAGCGCAACGCATCCAGGATCGCCTCGTAGCTCTCCTGGCTGTCCCGGGCGGCGTCGGTGTCCTCGATGCGGAAGACGAAGGCGCCGCCGGTATGCCGCGCGTAGGCCCAGTTGAACAGCGCGGTGCGCACCAGCCCGACGTGCGGGGTGCCCGTCGGCGAGGGGCAGAAACGAACTCTGACATCGGACATGGGTACCCTCTACTTCTGCTTGCGCACAACAGGATTGGAGAGGGTGCCGATACCCTCGATGGTGATGCTGACGATATCGCCGTCCTCGATCGGACCGACTCCCTCCGGCGTCCCGGTGAGGATGAGATCTCCGGGCAGCAGGGTCATGACCGCCGAGACCCATTCGATGATCTCGCCCACACCGTGCAGCAGCAATGCGGTGTTGCTGTCCTGACGGACCTCGATCTCGCCGACCGAACCGTCCTCGGTCGGGTGGATGACCTCGGTGCGCAGGTCCAGATCGGACGGGTCGACGGCCGTCTCGATCCAGGGGCCGACGGGGCAGAAGGTGTCATGTCCCTTGGCCCGCATCCACTGGCCGTCGTGCTGTTGCTGATCACGCGCGGAAACATCGTTGGCGATGGTGTAGCCGAGGATGTAATCGGAGGCCTTGCCCGCGGGCACATCCTTGCAAGGCCGTTCGATGACGACCACCAGCTCGCCCTCGTGGTGGACCGGGTGCGCGTCGGCGGGCAGCTGGATGGCCACATTGGGGCCGATGATCGCGGTGTTGGGCTTGAGGAAGATCACCGGATCTTCTGGCGCCTCGCCCCCCATCTCCAAAGCGTGCGCGGCGTAGTTCTTGCCCATGCAGACCACCTTGCTGGCCAGGATGGGCGCCAGCAGCCGCACATCGGCCAGTGGCCAGCTGCGACCGGTGAAGGTGGGATTGCGCGACAGATACTGTTCGGCGATCTCGCGGCAGACCGCATCGGAGTTCGAGTCGCCTTCGATGACCACGAAGGCGACCCCGTCAGGACTGGCGATTCGACCGAGGCGCATTCGCCCAGCCTAGTGAGGTCTCACGGCCGGGCACACGGGACCCATACGCCGTCGCGCCGACGTTCGGACACCTCGCCTTTGCCTCCCATATCATGAGATACAAGTTCAATATTTTGGGACGGCCATGGCACGATGGCGTCATGTCGACGGCCTCGATCAGCACCGCACGCCGCTGGTCGATGCTGGTGATCGCGCTCACCGCGACCACCTGCGCCAACGTCTTCATCAACGGCGCGGCCTTCCTCATTCCCACTCTGCACACCGAGCGCGGTATCGATCTCGCCGCCGCCGGACTGCTCTCGGCCATGCCCAGTTTCGGCATGGTGCTGACGCTGATCGCCTGGGGTTGGCTGGTCGACCGCGTCGGCGAACGGATCGTGCTGACCGTCGGCTCGGCACTCACCGCGGCGTTCGCCTTCGGCGCCGCATCGGTGCAGTCACTGTGGGCGGTCGGGGCGTTCCTGCTGCTCGGCGGAATGGCCGCGGCCAGTAGCAATTCCGCGAGCGGTCGCGTGGTGGTCGGCTGGTTCCCGCCGGAACAGCGCGCCCTCGCGATGGGCATCCGCCAGACCGCCACTCCGCTGGGTGTGGGCCTGGGCGCGTTGGTGATTCCGCGGGTCGCCGAGAGCCATGGCGTGGGAACCGCTCTGCTGTTCCCGGCGGCGGTGTGCGTGGTGTCGGCCGTCATCTGCGCGATCGGCGTACTGGACCCGCCGCGGCCGCCCCGGGCGGAGGCACCGCCGGAGGACCTGGCCAATCCGTACCGCGGATCGTCCGTGCTGGCCCGCATCCACGCGGTCTCGGTGCTGCTGGTCATCCCCCAGGGTTTCGTGTGGACCTTCATGCTGGTGTGGCTGATGACCGAGCGCGGATGGTCGGCCGCGTCGGCGGGCCTGCTCGTCACCGCGTCTCAGGTCCTGGGCGCTGCCGGCCGGATAGCGGCGGGCCGGTGGTCCGATGTGCTGGGCCTGCGACTGCGGCCCATCCGGTACATCGCCGCGGCCGCCTCGGCGACGATGGCATTACTCGCCGTCACCGATGCGCTGGGTTCTCCGGTCAGCGTCGCGCTGATCGTCATCGCCTCGGTGGTGACGGTGTCCGACAACGGTTTGGCCTTCACCGCCATCGCCGAGATCGCCGGCCCGTTCTGGAGTGGGCGTGCACTGGGCACCCAGAACACCAGCCAGCATCTGGCCACCGCGATCGGATCCCCACTGTTCGGCGGGCTCATCGCCATCGCAGGTTTCCCGGTGGCGTTCGCGGTGTGCGCACTGTTCCCGGCGGCGGCGATATCCCTGGTACCCGCCGATCCAGAGCGCGATGCCGTCCCGCACGTGAAATAACGGACCCGCGCACGACTTTCAGCCGCACATCTGCTCGAACCGCCGCGCCGGCCGCCCCATCCACCTGGGGTCGATCGAGGTTAGCCTAACCTTACTGTTACGCTCCCCGACAGGAACCGCACAGGTGGTTCACAGAGTGAGCAGGGGCAGGGCGGGTGGCGGTAGCAGTCGGTGCCACTCACGGTGAACGGCACGACACTCAGACCCCGCCACCCCGGAACCGCCGCCCCGATATTCAGGGCCTGCGCGCCGTCGCGGTGCTGGTGGTCATCCTCGACCACCTCGGCGTGCCGGGTTTCCCAGGGGGTTTCGTCGGAGTCGACGTCTTCTTCGTGATCTCCGGTTACGTGATCACCCGGATGCTCCTGCGGAAGCCGACCCAGCCGCGGAGCGCATGGTTCCTCGACTTCTACGCCAAACGGGCCCGACGGATCGTCCCCGCCGCCACTCTGGTGATCAGTCTCACCGTCATCGCGACGTTCGAAGTGACCAATTTCCTTCGGGGAGCCCGGGTGCTGCCGGACGCGACGGCCGCGTCGCTGTTCCTGGCGAACTTCCACTTCATCGAGACCGGCACCGACTACGCCCGGCTCAATGCCGATCCCTCTCCCCTGCAGCACTATTGGTCACTGGCCGTGGAGGAGCAGTTCTACCTGTTGTGGCCGCTGCTGATGCTTGTGTCGATCGCCGTCGCGGCCCGATGGCGCCGGGCCACGCAGCGGCAGGTCTTGTTCGGGTTCCTGGTCGTGATCGTGGCGGCAAGCTACCTCTATTCGATCCTGCTGACCTCCGCCAACGGAGTTGACGCGTTCTTCTCTCCTCTGACCCGGGCGTGGGAGTTGGCGATCGGTTGCCTGATCGCCGTGGCCCAACCCTGGTTGGCCGGCAGGATCGCGGCGAGGCCGATCATGGCCGGCGCCCTGTCCTGGTCCGGTATCGCCGCGATCACCTGGTCGGTCATCTTTCTCGATCACAGCAGCCGTTTCCCGGGGTGGATCGCCGCGATCCCCGTGTTCGGTGCCGCGGTGATCCTCATTGCCGGGATGCGCGCCCGGCCCTCGGTCCCGACCACCGTGTTGGGCAGTCGGGTTTTCAGCTACATCGGCGATATCTCCTACTCGCTCTACCTTGTGCACTGGCCGCTGTTCACCATCACCGCCGCCCGCATCGGCGACGACCTCTCCTGGCCGGTGCAGGTGCTCCTGCTCGGAGCGACCTTCGCCGGTGCCGCGGTCATGTACCACGCATTCGAGAATCCGATCCGCCGGTCCCGTGCGCTCGCGACGCGTCCGTGGCTGAGTCTGGCCATCATCCCGGTGAGCATCGCCATCGTGTTCGCGGTCGCGGCCTTCGAGCGATACCGATGGGCCCTGCCGGTTCCTCTTGTCCAGCAGTTGTTCTGAGTGTTCTGCGAAAGGATTGTCTGATGGCTTTGCGCTTCACCGTCAAAACCGTTGCGGCCGTGGCAATGTGCGCTGCAATGATGTCGGTCGGATGCCAGGCGGTCGCCGAGCAGCCGGCACCGGCCACGGACCGGGAAGCAGCATCAGCGCCCGCCCCGGCAGCGGTGCCACAGGCCGACGTACTGAGCGCGGTGCAGGCCGCAACCGAATTGCGGGCGCTTCCTGCAGAAATCACCAATGACGAGCTGCTGGGTGCCAGCGGCGACTACTCCGATCAGTGGTCCATCGAGGGATGCGAACCGTCGTTGGCGCAGACCCGGCTCGACGATATCGGGCCGTGCACCCTCGGT
The DNA here is from genome assembly GCA_051306235.1 of Mycobacterium sp. Taxonomy (GTDB): domain Bacteria; phylum Actinomycetota; class Actinomycetes; order Mycobacteriales; family Mycobacteriaceae; genus Mycobacterium. Next base: position 45,795 of record JBPPMV010000474.1, read on the forward strand.
GACACCAACGGCGAGCGCACCATGGTGCTGATCGGCGACTCCGCGGCTTCGATGTGGCACGGAGCCCTCGATCTGATCGGTCAGCGCAACGGTTGGCGGGTGATCGTGTTGGCCAAGAGCAACTGCGGCCCCGCGTCGCTGACCTACTACCAGTGGCAACTCAAGCGCGACTACACCGAATGTGATGCCTGGCAGCAGTGGCGGACGGAGATCATCGCTCAGGAGAAGGCCGAGATCGTGGTGATGGCCGGTTGGTATGACGGCGGCAATCAGGGACCCGACCGCGATACGACCCCGCAAATCTGGAGCGACGCCCTGGTCAAGACCATCCGTGGACTACCCGAGGGCGCAAAGGCCTTCCTGCTGGGCAGTATTCCGCGTCCGTCGGAGAGCCCGTCCGAGTGCGTGGCCAACAATCCCACCGATCTCACCCGGTGCGCGGTGCCGGCCGCCGAGGCCCTGCCGAACCAGGCGGGCTGGGCGAGCGCCGCACAGGACGCGGGCCAGACCTACATCGATGTCGATCCGTGGTTCTGCACCGAGGTCTGCCCGGCCGTGATCGCCGATCAGCTCGTCTACTCGGGCAGCTATCACATCACCACCCAGTACGCCCAGTACCTTTCGGGATCCATCGAGGAGATCATGGCGCCGGCATTGAACGCGCCGCGCTGACCCGCCGACCGATGTGGCGCCGTGGTCAGTCGCCGTCGACCGCAGCCATATCCCCGGTTGCCGGTATGCCCTCGGTGAGCCCGTACTGCAGGTATACCGACCCCTTCGGGCCGGCGACCGGCGGTTGCAGCAGTGTGAGATTCGTCGGCACCACTCCGCCGTCGAAAATCTTCTTACCGACGCCGAGCATGATCGGGTGTAGCCACAGGTCGATGCGGTCGAAGAGCTTCTCCCGCAACAGGGTCTGGACCAGATTCAGGCTCCCGACGACCTTCACGTGCTCGTGCCGCTCCCGGATCTCCCGCACCGCTGCCACCAGATCGGGGCCCAGCCGGCTGGAATTCGCCCACGACAGGTCGGGCCTGCCGCAGGACGCCACATACTTCGGGATGCGGTTGAACAGCGCCGCGAACTCGTCATCCTGGTGCGGCCAGTGTGCGGCGAAGATGTCGTAGGTCCGCCGCCCGAGCAGCAGCGCGTCGGTGCCCTCGTACGCCGCGGCCACCTGCGCCCCGGCGATATCGTCGATCAGCGGTGCCTGCCAGCCGCCGAACGGGAACCCGATCGGATCCTCGTCGGGGGCGCCGGGTCCCTGCCCGACCAGATCCAGCGTTGCGAACAATTCGATGTCGATGAGTCCCATATCGGGTAGACCCGGCAGCGCCGACGAACTCATCACCTCGGCAGGACCAGCAGCGCCGCGGCCAGGAAGCACAGGGCGCCGACGAAGGTACCGAGGTTGGCCAGCGGCTGGTTCACCGTGACACCGGTCCGGAACACGAATGCCGCCGCCGCCGACACCCCGAAGGCCACACAGCCGATCAGGTTGATCCATCCCGCCTGCCAGTCAACCGATCTCGGCGCCCACCGGCCGACGACCATGACGGCGAGCACACCGCTGATCAGGAACGCCAGGGAGCCGGTGGCATCCGGTGCCCACACCTCACGGCGCTCGGCGTGGACCGTGTGCGCCCACACCGATGCCCCGGTGCTGACGTTGAACAGGACGGTGCCGGCGAACTGGCTGGCGGCCGACCACCAGCCGATCCCCTTGTCGGACCGTGTGAGTTGCATCCAGGCGGCCGTGGTGAAGAACCACGACCCGATGAAACACAGCGTGTTGGATACGCCAGACCCGATGACCGTGGCGAAACCCGGTGCGGTGGCGACGGCGAAGAACGTCGAACCGATCGCGAAGAACCAGCACTGCCGGCTCAGCGTCGCGAAGGCGGCCACCCGTCTACAGCAGGGACAGGATCCGGTCGCCGACCTCGCTGGTCGACTGCGTCGCGTCGCCGCGGGTCGCCAGATGTTCGGCGACCGCCTTGTCCACCGTGGCCGCGGCCTCGGTCTGGCCGACGTGGTTGAGCAGCAGTGCCACACTCATCACCGCGGCCGTCGGATCGGCGATGCCCTGGCCGGCGATATCGGGTGCGCTGCCGTGTACCGGTTCGAACATCGACGGGTTGGTCCGCGTCGCATCGATATTGCCGCTGGCGGCCAGCCCGATGCCACCGCACACCGCGGCGGACAGATCGGTGATGATGTCGCCGAACAGGTTGTCGGTCACGATGACATCGAAGCGGCCCGGATCGGTCACCATGTGGATGGTCGCGGCGTCGATGTGCTGGTAGGCGACCTCGACATCGGGGAATTCCCGGCCGACCTCGCTGACCACCCGGGACCACAGGCTGCCTGCGAAGGTCAGCACGTTGGTCTTGTGGACCAGCGTCAGATGCTTGCGGCGGTTCTGCGCGCGGGCGAACGCATCGCGCACCACGCGCTCCACGCCGAAGGCGGTGTTGACGCTGACCTCGGTGGCCACCTCATGCGGTGTGCCGACCCGCAGCGCGCCACCGTTGCCAGTGTAGGGGCCCTCGGTGCCCTCGCGGACGACCACGAAGTCGATACCGGTCACACCCGAGAGCGGGCTGCTCACACCGGGATAGAGCCGGCCGGGACGCAGGTTGACGTGATGATCCAACGCGAACCGCAGCTTGAGCAGCAGCCCGCGTTCGAGCACCCCGCTGGGCACCGACGGATCACCGATCGCGCCGAGCAAGATGGCGTCATACCCGCGCAGTTCCTCGATCGTCGCCTCGGTCAGCAGTTCCCCCGACGCGTGATAGCGCCGCGCGCCCAGGTCGTACTCGGTGCGGTCCACGCCCGGCAGCACGGCGTCGAGCACGCGCAGCGCCTGATCGATGACCTCGGGACCGATACCGTCACCGGCGATTACAGCGAGTTTCATGACAGATCGACCACTTCCAGTGTGGTGGCGCCGACCGCCGAGGCGATCGCTGCGCGCACATCCTCGGGCACATCGGTGTCCAGGCGCAGCATCACGGTGGCGTTGTCACCGCTGGCGTCCTGGCTCATCTGGGCGGCCAGCACGTTGACGTCGGCGCCGCCGAGCAGGGTGCCGATCTTGCCGAGCGCCCCGGGCTGGTCGCTGTAGTTGACGACGAGGTTGTATCCCTCGGCGCGCAGATCCAGGTTCCGGCCGTTGATCTGGACGATCTTCTGCACCTGCTGCGGCCCGGTCAGCGTGCCCGCCACATTCAGCGAACCGCCGTCGGCGTAGACGGCACGCACATCGACCACGCTGCGGTGGTTGGGGCTCTCGCTGGCCGTGCTGATCTCGGCGACCACACCACGGTCCTTGGCCAGCGCGGGGGCGTTGACGAACGTCACCTGCTCATCGACGACGGCGGAGAAGAGCCCACGCAATGCCGACAGCCTCAGGATCTCGACATCCTCGGACGCCAACTCGCCGCGGACCGCGACGGTCAGCGACACCGGAGCGGCCTCGGCCAGCGAACCGACCAGCAGGCCCAGCTTGCGCACCAGGTCCAGCCAGGGCGCCACTTCTTCGCCGACGGCTCCGCCACCGACATTCACGGCGTCCGGCACGAACTCGCCGGCCAGCGCCAGCTTCACGCTGGCGGCCACATCGGTGCCGGCCCGGTCCTGGGCCTCGGCGGTGGAGGCGCCCAGGTGCGGGGTGACGACGACCTGCGGCAGGTCGAACAGCGGGCTGTCGGTGCACGGTTCGGTGGCGAACACGTCGAGACCGGCGCCGCGGACGTGTCCGCTGTTGACGGCATCGGCGAGTGCCTGCTCGTCGATCAGGCCACCGCGGGCTGCGTTGACGATGATGACGCCGGGCTTGGTCTTGGCCAGGTTCTCCTTGCCGAGAAGACCCGCGGTCTCCTTGGTCTTGGGCAGGTGCACCGAGATGAAGTCGGCCCGGCTCAGTAGCTCGTCGAGGCTGACCAGCTCGATGCCGATCTGCGCCGCGCGGGCCGTGGAGACATAGGGGTCATACGCCACGATGTGGGTGCCGAACGCCGCCAGCCGCGCCGCGACGAGCTGACCGATGCGGCCCAGCCCGACGACGCCGACGGTCTTGCCGAAGATCTCGGTGCCCGAGAACGAGGATCGCTTCCAGGTGCGTTCGCGCAGGGTGGCGTCCGCGGCCGGGATCTGCCGGGCGGCCGACAGCAGCAGCGCCAGTGCATGCTCGGCGGCGCTGTGGATATTGGAGGTCGGCGCGTTGACCACGAGCACACCGCGTGCGGTGGCCGCGTCGACGTCGACGTTGTCCAGGCCGACGCCGGCGCGCGCGACGATCTTGAGTTTGGGCGCGGCGGCGATGACCTCGGCGTCCACCGTGGTGGCGGAACGCACCAGCAGGGCATCGGCCTCGGCCACGGCGGCCAGCAGTTTTGGACGGTCGGGGCCGTCCACCCAGCGGACTTCGACCTGGTCACCGAGAGCGGCGACGGTCGACTCGGCAAGCTTGTCGGCGATCAGTACAACGGGAAGACTCACCCGGTCAGACTAATAGGTGCCCTGCGCGCTACCACACACCCCATTGTGGTCACCTTCCTTCTCGGGTATCCGCCGTCCGTCGCCGCTACCGATGGGGTCTACTGGAGTCGTGGACGTCACCGTCGTCGGAAGCGGCCCGAACGGGCTGACCGCAGCCGTCATCCTCGCCAGGGCCGGATTGTCGGTGCGCGTCGTCGAGGCGCAATCGACCGCGGGCGGCGGTGCGCGCACCCTGCCCGACCCGGAATTCGGCGGCGTCAGCCACGACATCTGCTCTGCGGTGCACCCGCTGGCGCTGGCATCCCCGTTCTTCTCCGCCTACGACCTGCAGGCGCGCGGCGTCCGGTTGTCCGTACCGGAGATCTCCTACGCCAGCCCGTTCACCGATCGACCCGCAGCGATCGGCTACCGCGATATCGACCGCACCTGCGCCGAGCTGTCCGACGGCCAGTCGTGGCGGCGACTGCTCGGACCGCTGGCGGCCGATTGTGACGGCGTGGTGGGGCTGCTGCTCGGAGACAAGCGCTCCCTGCCACCGTCGATCACCGCGGCGCTCAAGGTGGCGCCCCGGCTGCTGACCCAGGGCAGTCCGCTGTGGGGCGCCTTGAAGGGCGAGGACGCCCGCGCACTGTTCACCGGCGTTGCCGCACATACGATCTCGACGATGCCCTCGCTGGTCTCCTCGGGCGCGGGC
>JBPPMV010000475.1:0-8353 GCA_051306235.1 Mycobacterium sp.
TGGCTGCCGACCGGATAGGCGGTCATCAGGGGGATCAGCCGCGGGTACCGGGCATAGCTGCGGTAGTAGGACCGCATGATGTCGGCGACGACCTCGATCCAGGGTCCGTTCAGGTCGGGCAGGCGGACCTCGCTCATGGCCCTGTCGCGGAGCAGTTCGACGATCTGCTCACGTCCGGACACATGGTTGTACAGCGAGGACGGGCTGACCTTCAGCCGGCGTGCCAGCTCCGGGATGGTGAATCCGCCCGTCGCACCGACCAGTTCCATGGCCGCCTCGGCGATCAGATCGCTGGACAGGATCGCCACCTTGGGTCGTCCCATAGGACTTTCTCCTGAGCACTTGCGGAAACGTGGGTTGGGTCACACAATAAACGAATTGCATTCGTTTTAGGAGTATGGACATGCACATCCTGATCGCCGAAGCCACCGAGTCGCTGTCCCGTTCCCACGACTCGCAGCGGCCGCCGCTGCGGGTCGGGCTGGTCCAGCATCGGTGGCGCGATGATGCCGCCGAACTGGCCCGGGTACTGCGCGACGGTATCGACCGGGCCGCGGGCGCGGGCGCCACCGCGGTGTTCCTGCCGGAGATCACCCTGCTGCGCTACCCGGCCGACATCCCCGCCGGGCCGAATCCCGGTGACGGCGCCGAGGATCTGCTCGACGGCCCGACCTTCGCCCTGGCGGCCGAAGCAGCCCGCGCGCACGGGATCTTCGTGCATGCCTCCCTGTATGAGAAGGCGCCCGCGGATGACGGACTTGGCTACAACACCGCGATCCTGGTCTCACCCCAGGGCGACCTGGTGGGCCGCACCCGCAAGCTGCACATCCCTATCTCGGCCGGCTACTACGAGGACACCTACTTTCGTCCGGGTCCACCCGAGGACGCCTATCCGGTCTACGCGCCCGAGGGCCTGGATGCCCGCATCGGCCTACCCACCTGCTGGGACGAATGGTTTCCCGAGGTCGCCCGCAACTACTCGCTTGGCGGCGCGGAGATCGTGGTCTACCCGACCGCCATCGGATCCGAACCGGTGTTCCCGGCCTTCGACACCCAACCGCTGTGGCAGCACGTCATCGTCGGGCACGGGATCAGCAATGGCCTGTTCATGGTGGTGCCCAACCGCACCGGTAACGAGGGCGCACTGTCGTTCTACGGATCGTCGTTCATCTCCGACCCGTATGGACGGGTGCTGGTCTCCGCCCCACGCGATGAGGAGGCGGTGCTGGTCGCCGACCTCGATCTCGATCAGCGCCGGGATTGGTTGGAGCTCTTCCCATTTCTGCTGACCCGGCGCCCGGACAGCTACGACGCCCTCACCGCGCCGGTGGACACGTCCCGCCCGTACGGTGTCGGGCACGCGGCGACCGAGGTGGTGAAGTGACCTCGTACGTGATGCCCGCGGAGGGCGCGCCGCAGGATCGGGTGTGGATGGCGTTCCCGTCCGCGGGGTACTCGCTGGGCGACACCGAGGCCGAACACCACGAGGCCCGCTCCACCTGGGCGGCGGTGGCGCATGCGATCGCCGAGTTCGAACCGGTCACACTCGTGGTGGACCCCCGTGAGATCGATGCGGCCAAACGCTATGTGTCCCAGGACATCGAGATCGTCGAAGCGCCCCTCAACGATGCCTGGATGCGCGATATCGGGCCGACCTTCGTGCATGCCGATGACGGTTCGGTGGCCGCGGTGGACTGGGTGTTCAATGGCTGGGGTGGGCAGGACTGGGCCCGCTGGGACCGCGATGCGAAGATCGGCGCGCTGATCGCCGAGGCCGCCGGGGTGCCGTTGGTATCCTCACCACTTGTCAATGAGGGCGGCGGTATTCAGGTCGACGGGGTCGGCACCGTGCTCGTCACCGACACGGTACAGCTCGATCCCGGCCGCAACCCGGGGATCGGCAGAGCCGAGGTGGAGGCGGAACTGGCCCGCACCATCGGGGCCGCCGAGGTGGTGTGGCTGCCGCGCGGTCTGACCCGCGACTCGGAACGGTTCGGCACCCGCGGCCATGTCGACATCGTCGCCGCGTTCACCGCACCGGGCCGCCTGCTCCTGCACAACCAGACCGCCGATACTCATCCGGATACCAAGGTGTGCAACGAGATCCGCGACGCGCTGGCCGACCGGTTCGAACTCGTCGAGATGCCGGCGCCGGACACCCTCACCGATGACGAGGGCTACGTCGACTACAGCTATATCAACCATCTGTTGGTCAACGGCGGCGTGATCGCCTGCAGTTTCGGTGATCCGCGCGATGCGGATGCCGCGGCGATCCTCGCCGAGCAGTACCCAGGCCGCACGGTGGTCAGCGTCGATGCTCGTCCGCTGTTCGCCCGTGGCGGCGGCGTCCACTGCATCACCCAGCATCAACCGTCGCCCAGGTCGGCCGCACCGAAGCAGGAGGCACAGTGAGCACCCTGTTCAGCGGCGGCACCATCTGGACCGGTACCGACAGCACGGACGCACTGCTCGTCAGCGACGGACGGGTGGTCTCCTTCGGAGTGCAGGCTCGCGCGGCGCACGCCGATGAGCACGTCGATCTCGGCGGCGGATTCCTCATGCCGTCCTTCGGGGACGGGCACGCTCATCCGCTTTACGGCGGGCTGGAATCGGTGGGTCCGCAGGTGCGGCCGTGCAGTTCGGTCGACGAGATCGTCTCCGCGGTCAAGACCTATGCCGACGCCAACCCGGACCAGGAGTGGATCGTCGGCGCCTCCTACGACGGCAGCCTGGTCGACGGCGGACTCTTCGACGCGCGATGGCTCGACGCCGCCGTCCCGGATCGCCCCGTGGTGTTGCGGGCCTGGGATTACCACACCTTCTGGGTGAACTCGGAGGCCCTGCAACGGGCCGGGATCACAGCGGACACCCCGGATCCGGTGCTCGGCGAGATCCCGCGTCGTGCCGACGGTTCGGTGCTCGGCACCCTACGGGAATGGGGGGCCACCGATCTGGTCGCCGCCGTGATGCCCGCACGCGATGAGGCGGTGCGGATCGACGCGCTCGGCACCGCGGCGGACTACTACCTGGCACACGGCGTCACCTGGGTACAGGACGCGTGGGTCGAGCCCGCCGATGTGGACACCTATATCGCGGCGGCCGCCGCCGGCGGACTGCGGATGCGGTTCAATCTGGCCCTCTATGCCGATCCGCGGCATTTCGACACGCAGGTGGTGCATTTCGCGCAGGCGCGCGACCGGGTCCGGGCCGCCGGATCGGCACTGCTGTCGGCCAACACGGTGAAATTCTTCGCCGACGGGGTCGTGGAGAACGAGACGGGTGCGCTGCTGCAGCCGTACTGTTCCGGACTGCACTCGCACGGTGACAGCACGGGAATGCAGCTCTGGGAGGGTGATTCACTGGCCCGGGCCGCGCAGCGGGTCGACGAGCTCGGGCTGCAGATCCACATCCACGCCATCGGGGACGCCGCCGTCCGCCAGGCCCTCGATGCGATCGAGCACGTGGTCCGCACCAACCGCCCGCGCGATCGTCGACCCGTCATCGCGCATGCGCAACTGGTCGATGATGCCGATCTCGGCCGGTTCGCCGAACTGGGTGTCATCCCGAACATGCAGCCCCTGTGGGCGCAGTTGGACGCGTTGATGACGGTACTGACCGTCCCGCGACTGGGCGCCGAACGCTCCGACCGGCAGTACCGCATCCGGTCGCTGGAGAAGTCCGGTGCCACACTTGCTTTCGGTTCGGACTGGCCGGTGTCCTCAGGAGCGCCGCTCGACGGTATCGCGGTCGCGGTATCCCGCCAGACCAGCGACGGCACTCCCTCGGGTGGCTGGACGCCGCAGGAGATCCTGCCCATCGAGGCGGCGCTGTCCGCGTACACGTCGGCGGTGGCGCACCAGGCATTCGCCGAATCGGACTGGGGCCGCATGATTCCCGGGTACAGTGCCGATCTGGTATGGCTGGACGCCGATCCCACCGTGACCGCGGCGCACGACTTGCCCGCCGTCACGGTGCGAGCCACCTACCTGCAGGGCCGGCCGGTCTACACGAGGGAAGGGTAATTCCATGTCCGTCTCCGACGTCGAGACCGAAGGCGCGCTGAAGCGCGTTCTCGGCCTGCCCTCGCTGGTGCTCTTCGGCCTGGTGTACATGGTGCCGCTCACCGTGTTCACCACCTACGGCATCGTCACCGAGACCAGTGGCGGTCGTCTGCCGCTGGCCTACGTGGTGACGCTGGTCGCGATGGTGTTCACCGCGCGGTCCTACGCCAGGATGGCCACCGCCTTTCCGGTGGCGGGATCGGCGTATACGTACGCGCAGAGGACATTCGGTGCGCCGGTAGGTTTCCTGGCGGGCTGGGCGCTGCTCCTGGATTACCTGTTCCTGCCGATGATCAACTATCTGGTCATCGGGATCTACCTGGAGGCGGCTGTTCCCGCGCTGCCTGCGTGGTCGATCATCCTGGTCACCATCGCGATCGTCACGGTGCTCAACATCGTCGGCATCGTCTCGGTGGCGCGGGCCAATTTCGTCATCATCGCGATCCAGGCCGTGTTCATCGTCGTCTTCGTGGTGTTGGTCTGCGTGACCCTGTCGGGTAGCGGCACCGTCGACTTGGCGGCCCCGTTCACCGGTGACGGCACGGCCGACGGCCTGGGCCCGGTCTTCGCCGGGGCGGCCATCCTGTGCCTGTCGTTCCTCGGTTTCGATGCGGTGTCGACCTTGTCCGAGGAGGCCAAGGACGCCAAACGCAGCGTCCCGCGGGCGATCATGATCGCCACCGTGTCGGCCGGACTCATCTTCATCGTGCTGTCCTACGCCGCGCAGTTGGTCTTCCCCTCCAACGAGTTCGCCGACGTCGACTCCGGTTCGCTCGATGTGATGACCGCTGCCGGCGGCGAATTCCTCGCGGCGTTCTTCACCGCGGCCTACGTGGCCGGAGCGCTGGGATCGGCCATCACCTCACAGGCGTCGGTGGCCCGGATCCTCTTCGCCATGGGGCGCGACGGCATTCTCCCGCGCTCGGTGTTCGGGCATGTCTCACCCCGGTTCTCCACGCCGGTGTATGCCATCCTGGTGGTGTCGGTGGTGTCCCTGCTCGCCGTCGTGATCGATCTGGCGACGCTGGCGTCACTCATCAGTTTCGGTGCGCTGGTGGCATTCTCGGTGGTGAACCTGTCGGTGATCAAGCACTACTTCGTCGATCTGCGCGAGCGTTCCGGCGGTCAGGTCATCGGCAGTCTGATCCTGCCGTTCATCGGCTTCGCGATGACGGTGTGGCTGTGGACCAGCCTGTCGGTGATGACGCTGGTGACCGGATTGATCTGGCTGGCAGTCGGTTTCGGATGGCTGCTGGGTGTGACGCGGTTGTTCCGCCGGCCCACTCCCACGCTGGATCTCAAGGAGTAGGCCGGCGGCCGGTGCTCAGACCAGCGTGACGGTGACCGGGATGTTGCCGCGGGTCGCCTTCGAGTAGGGGCAGGTCTGGTGTGCGGCGTCGACGATGGCCTGGGCCAGCTCGCGGTCCACGCCGGGGACACTGACGTTCAGCCGGGCTTCCAGGGAGAACGCACCGTCGGTGTTGTTCAGATCGACCTGGGCGTCGACGGCGGTATCGGCGGGCAACTTCACCTTGTGCGAGGCGGCGGCGACGCCCATGGCGCCGATGAAGCAGGCCGACCAACCGGCCGCGAAGAGCTGCTCGGGATTGGTGCCGGTGCCGGTCGCCCCCGGCGGGGTCAGTTGGATGTCCAGATTGCCGTCCGAGCTGTAGGACTCACCCTGGCGACCACCGGTGGTGTGGGTCTCGGCGGTGTACAGAACGGTCATGACGATCTCCTCTGAAATCTCAGGTCACCCGGACGATCCGGCCTGACTGCTGGGTAGAACTCCACCCATTTTCCTTTCATTCCCGATTTAATCGGACGCGCTATACTTTCTTCATGAAGCCCAGCGTGCCGCCGCTCTCTGATTTCCTGTGCTTCGCCGTGTACTCGGCCAACCTCGCCTACGGCAAGGCCTATAAGCCGATCCTGGACAAACTCGGTGTCACCTACACCCAGTACCTCGCGATCGTCGCGCTGTGGGAACACGATGACCAGACCGTCAGCGGACTGGGCGAAAAACTCTTCCTCGAGTCGAACACCCTCACTCCCATCCTGAAGAGGCTGGAGTCGATGGGCTATCTGACCCGGCAGCGATCCACCCAGGACGAACGCCAGGTTCTGGTCAGCCTCACCGACGCCGGTCGCGCACTACGCGAGCAAGGACTCGAGATGGATCTGGTGGCCGCGACCGGGTTGTCCCCGGACGAGTTCCGCATTCTGCAGAAGGGCATCACGAAGCTGCGGGACAACCTGCGTGCGCACGCCGCGGCCGAATGACCGCCGGCGGATCAGTACGCCGTCGGTTCGCGGCCGGCCACCGTCAGCGCCGCCCGGCGGACCGCCTCGCCGAGAATTCGGATCCGCTCCCCGGTGATCGGGCCGAAGGGTGCTACCGCCACGCAGGTGTCCGGCCTGCCATCGCTTTTCGGCACCGGTGCCGAGATGATGAAGACCTCGTAGCTGACCCCGTCCGCGAGTTCGGCGTCCAGGTAGTCGATCTCGACGGCCTCGGTGACCGCCGCCGCGATACGCGTGTTGAGTTTGTCGCTGCCACCGTCACTCAACACGTGCAGCGCCTTGAACACGCGGACGATCTGGTCGTTCATCCGCTCGATGACATATCCGCGTCGGGCGCCTTCCTCGATGACCGCCGTCATCCTCCGTCGAATGGCCGACGAATCGTCACCGAGCCCGGCGAACCACTGCGACTGCGCCGACTCGTCAAGGGCCATCACGAATTCGCGGCCGAAGGGGGCCACGAGAGGTAATCGGAAACCACTCGTGAAGGAGGCCGCAGTGCCGGGTGTGGCGGCGGTTTCATCGGTCACGACCACGGATCCGATGCGCCGGGACAGGATCACCTGACAACCCGTGGACGCCGCGAGATCCTTGAGAATCGGGGTATGCCGTTGTGATCTGAGCAGTGCCGAGATTCCGTGGTTCAACGAATACGACCCGGTGTCCTCATCGCGCCACACCCATCCGCGGGCATTCAGCGTGGCCAGGATCGAGTAGGTGGTGGAACGACTGGCTGCGATGCCCTCGACGATCTCGGTGTGGCTCAGCGGTCGAGTCGCCGCCGCCAGCAGTTCGATGACGTCCAGCGCACGGTCTGTCGGCGGCGATGGAGACGGGCGAGGAGCCGGGTGCATGCCCTCAACCTAGGGATGCGGCCGCGCGGCACGCAATCCGGCCGTTATCGCGAAAACGCTCCTCAGCTGGATGCCGACAGTTACATAATGAGCCGAAATGCTGAACGACAGCGTCCGAATATTCGGACGCTATGGCTGGAGGCTGACATGAGCCGACGACGTGCATCCGCGCCGCTGGTGACCGAACTTCCCGTGGGTCGCGTTGGCGGGCTCGCGTTCGCGCTAGGTATCGGCGTCGTGACGGCGGGACTTGCGCTCGCGGCCCCGGCGCAGGCCGACACCGCCGATTCCGCAGGCGGGAATCATTCGTCCTCGTCTTCATCCTCGCCGGCGGCATCGTCGACGTCCTCGCCCTCGGACACGCGGGACACCGAGTCCGCGAGGGGGCCGAAGGCCGACCGCAGCGACACTACCGAAGCCGACGCCCGGGGCCGCACTGCGCGCAGGGCCGCTGACTCGGATGTCTCCGCACTTGAAGCCTCCGACCCCAAGGTCTCTGTGCCCACATCGCGCACCGGCCCACGCCGAAGTTCAGCACCCGAACGGGATCTGGCCGTTGCCGAACTCAGCACAACGACTACGACTACGGCAACGACAACGACAGCCGTATCGGAGCCGTCCGCAGAAAAGTCGGCCCCAGTCGTCGCAGCGAGTCCGAATCGGGTGTCCTCAGCGCGGACCGCGATGAGTGCCCGCGCGGAAGCGACTGCGGTGGAACCGGATCCCGCCCCGCCGGCCCCGAACCTGTGGACCTTCCTGGCCGGCATCGGGCGCAACCTGCAGCGCACGTTCGACAATCGCTATCCGACGATCAGTCCGACGATCCTCGACCGCACCCCCGAGGGAGTGGTGACCGGTTCACTGGGCGGATTCGATTACGACGGTGACGAACTCAGGTACACCGTGGTCGGCAGGCCGAGCCTGGGCCGGATCGACATCGACCAGCAGACCGGTACGTTCACCTACACGCCCGTGGTGGACTTCGCCTCGTACGGCGGCAACGACGCTTTCACCATCTCCGTCATCGACAGGACGCCGTTCGCGTTGCACGGGCTGCGCGGATTGATGAATCTGCCCGTCGATGCGATCCGGGCCATCCCCTTCATCGGATCGCTCCTGTCGGATTATCTTCCG
>JBPPMV010000476.1:0-2380 GCA_051306235.1 Mycobacterium sp.
ACGGACGGCGAGGCGACCGTCACCCATCTCGACCCGGGCGTCGTCATCGGGGAGATCGCGCTGCTGCGCGACAAGCCGCGCAATGCCACGGTGGTGGCCACCACGGAACTGACCGGCTGGATCGGGACCCAGGAAGCGTTCGCCGCGATGCTGGAACTGCCGGAGGTGCTCGACCGGTTGGTGCGCACGGCGCGCCAGCGCCTGGCCGCCTACCTGACCCCCATCGAGATCGGTCTACGGGACCACCTGGTGCTGCATCTGCGTCCGGTGCTGCCGGGCGACAACGTCGTCGGCGGACCGATCGAGTTCTCCGGCGAGACGCTCTATCGCCGCTTCCAGAGCACCCGGGTACCGACCCCGGCCCTGATGGCGTACCTGTTCGAGGTCGACTATGTCGACCATTTCGTCTGGGTGATGACCGCCGGGGCCGACGGGCCGGTGGTGGCCGACGCCCGCTTCGTGCGGGAGGGCCACGGTGTCAGCACCGCCGAGGTGGCGTTCATCGTGGCCGACGTCTACCAGGGGCACGGTATCGGCACCTTCCTGATGGACGCCCTCGCGGTGGCCGCGCACGTCGGTGGCGTCACCCGGTTCAGCGCCCGGGTGCTGGCGGACAACTACGCCATGCGCGCGATCATGGACCGCGCGGGAGCGCACTGGGAGCGCGATGATCTGAACGTGGTGATCACCGAGGTGGATGTCCCTGCAGCCAAGGCGTTGTCGTTGCGTCCCGAGATGTACGAGGAGATTGCCGAGATGGCACGCCGCACCATGAGGTCGGTCAGCTGATGGCTCGGCCACCCTTGAGCAAGGACACCCGGCTGTGCATCTCGCTGGCCGCCCGGCCGAGCAATATCGGCACCCGCTTCCACAACTACCTGTACGACGAACTCGGTCTCGATTTCATCTACAAGGCCTTCACCACAACCGATATCGCTGCTGCGATCGCCGGGGTCCGGGCGCTGGGCATCCGTGGGTGCTCGGTATCGATGCCCTTCAAGTCCGATGTGATGGCACTCGTCGACGAGATCGAACCCTCCGCCCGGGCCATCGAATCGGTCAACACGATCGTCAACGATGACGGTCACCTGCGCGCGTCGAACACCGATTACCTTGCCGTCCAAGGCTTGATCGCCCAGCACGCGCTCGACGCCGACAAGACCGTCGTCATCCGCGGCAGCGGTGGGATGGCCAACGCGGTGGCGGCCGCCTTCGCGGGCGCCGGTTTCGGCAGTGGCGTCATCGTGGCGCGCAACGGCGATGCGGGGCAGGCCCTGGCCGACCGGGTGGGCTATCGGTACGCCCCCGAGGTCGGGTCGCTGCGCGCGCCGCTCCTGGTGAACGTCACCCCGATCGGCATGGCCGGCGCGCCGGAGGAAACCCAGCAGGCCTTCGACGACGCGACGATCGCGCAGGCGGAGGCCGTCTTCGACGTGGTGGCCCTGCCATCGGAGACACCGCTGATCACCGCGGCGCGCTCGGCCGGGGTGAAGGTGATCACCGGCGCCGAGGTCATCGCACTGCAGGCGGCCGAACAGTTCGAGCGCTACACCGGGGTCCGGCCGACCGCGGAGCAGATCAGCGCCGCATCGGCGATCTCCCGCGCCTGAGTCTCAGGGGGTGATGGTGGTCTCGGCGTCGATGGCGGCGGTGGCGTCCATCAGCGGGCCCATCTGCTCCTCGGTGCCCTCGGCGTTGAGCTGCAACACGAACACGCCGCCTTCGGTCGGGATGACCGCGGTCTTCTGCGCGACGAGCAGGGTTTTGCCGTCCTTGACGTAGGTGCCGCCGACCTGCATGGCATCGAATCCGGCGAACTTGCCGAGTTCGCCGGCGTTACCGCCGCTGTACTCGGGAAGATTGCTGAGCTCACCGGGGGCGAACTCGAGAACCTTGGCGCCGTCGACCTCACCGGTCAGCTTCGACATGATCGCGGTGATGGTGGGCGGCGGCGGCGGCATCGACGGATCGGTGAAGACGATCTGGCCCCACGCCCACTCCGGGGTGCCCGGCCCGGAGTCGACCCATCCCGGCGGTGTCGGCAGGTTCACCGTCGGCGAACCCGGGTCGCCGCGCTTCACCGGGGCCTCGGTGATCTCGTTGTCCTTGATGTACTCGGCAATCGTGTAAGACTCGCCGGCCGGCGCGGCACTGGTGCTCGTCTCGGCGGCGGCGGCAGCGGATGTCGAGGTGCTCTCCTCGGCGCTGGAGCCGGCCTCGGTCTTGGTGTCGGACCCGCAACCGGCCAAGGCCAGGCTGAGCACCGCGGCGGCGGCGGCGACCCCGCGGACGGTCGTCTGCTTGTTCATCGCTTCTCCTGTCGTGGACACCCGGAAGGGGTGGTCTTGTGCGGGAATCTACCGGCCGGGTTCGGAACCCG
>JBPPMV010000477.1:0-6501 GCA_051306235.1 Mycobacterium sp.
TCGATGTTGCGGATGGTGGCACCGCGGAACGCGTAGATCGACTGGTCGGCGTCACCGACGACGCACAGTTCGCCGGGGGTGATCCCGTCCTGGGTGGTCTCCACCCCGACGAGTTCGCGCACCAGCATGTACTGCGCATGGTTGGTGTCCTGGTACTCGTCGACCAGGATGTGCCGGAAGCGCCGCCGGTAGTACTGCGCGATCTGCGGAAAGGCTTGCAGCACAGCGACGGTCTCACCGATGAGATCGTCGAAGTCCAGCGCGTTGGCCGACCGCAGCCGGCGCTGGTACTCGCCGAACACCGAGGCGACGGTCTTGGACAGGTCATCGGCGGTCTCGCTCAGATCCGAGAGCGCCCGGTCCGGATCGATCAGTTCGTTCTTGAGATTGGAGATGCTGTTGGCCAGCAGCCGCGGTGTGTACCGCTTGGTGTCCAGGCCCATGTCCTTGGCGATCATCATCAGCAGCCGCCGCGAATCGTCGGCGTCGTAGATGGAGAAGTTGGAATTCAGCCCGGGCAGCAGCGAGGCCTGATTGCGCAGGATGCGCACGCAGGTGGCGTGGAAGGTGGACACCCACATCGACCGGGCCCGCGGCCCGATCAGCCCGACGACCCGCTCACGCATCTCGGCGGCGGCCTTGTTGGTGAAGGTGATGGCCAGCACCTGCCCGACGCCGACATCGCGGGCCGCCAGCAGATAGGCGATGCGCCGGGTGAGCACCGCTGTCTTACCCGACCCGGCTCCGGCCACGATGAGCAGCGGTGACCCCTCGTGCAGAACGGCCTGGCGCTGCTGGGGGTTGAGCCCGTCGAGCAGCTGGTCGATTTCGGTGCCCCCGCCGGAAGCGGGAGCCGGTGCGTGAGAAAGCGATGTCATTTCGGTCTCGAATCTACCGCTGATCGGTGACATCCCCGTGACCCGGCTTTGCACCCGATCTGCGCCGGGTGGCACACTCGGATCGTGTCACCCGAGCCCACCGTCGACATCGACGAACTCCGCCTGGAGATCGACGAGCTGGACGCCGCGATTCTGGCCGCAGTGAAGCGCCGCGCAGAGGTGTCCCGGATCATCGGCAAGGCCCGGATGGCTTCCGGCGGCACCCGACTGGTGCACAGCCGCGAGATGAAGGTCATCGAGCGCTACAGCGAGCTCGGTCCCGAGGGCAAAGACCTCGCGATGCTGCTGCTGCGCCTCGGCCGAGGCCGTCTCGGCCACTGAAGTTCCCTCCCGGCAGCCGCTGCCGTCGCCTTGAAAGCTTGTTCGCGCAACCAGTCGATCTTGAACTTCGGCGAACCAGCGAATCGCCACGCTACGCACAGCCGGCTCACAGCTAACTGATTGACATGACTAGGCGTAAGCAATATCGACGCCACCTCGACTCCGTGCTGATACGCGGCTAATTCTGTTTCCTTGCCGTCGCAATATCTTGGTAAACGCATTGATCAATGACACTGTTTGGCGGTTGTCGGCGCAATCAAATTTTCATCTCCAAGCCCGCGCCCCGCGTGCTGACGTGCGGTAATGTCCCGAAAATGGCAGCGGTTGTCTAAATCAGTCGCTGCGCAAAGCATGGGTGACGGTTGGGGGGACGCGGGGACTCATGGGCAGTACCACTAAGCCACAGGCATCGACCAAAAGGAACGAACTCTACGAGTTTCTCCGCTACGAAAGGTGGCGGTTCCCACTCAAGAAGGCCTACAGGCCGGCCGTCGAAAACAAGCGCGGCATCGAAGTCGGCGGACCCAGCGCCGTCTTCGAGACATCGCTTCCCCTCTACCGCTTCGTAGGTGAACTCGACGGAGCCAACTTTTCCAACGACACCATCTGGGAGGGCCACATCGAAGCGGGCGACACCTTCGCGTACGCCGAGTCGGGGACCGGGCGTCAGTTCGTCGCCGACGCCACCGATCTGCACGACATCGGATCGGCTAGCTATGACTTCCTGTTGTCATCAAACTGTCTTGAGCACGTTGCCAACCCGATCCGGGCGCTCACCGAGTGGCGGCGGGTGATCAAACCGGGCGGGGCGCTCGTACTCGTCCTTCCGAACAAACGAAGTAATTTCGATCACCGCCGCCCCGTGACGAAATTCGAGCACCTGCTTGACGACTTCACCCGAGATGTCGCTGAGGACGATCTCACCCACCTGGACGAGATCCTGGAACTACACGACTTGTCTAGGGACCCACTTGCCGGTGACAGCGCCCATTTCCGAAACCGCAGCCTCAAGAACTTCCATAACCGCACCCTTCATCACCACGTGTTCGACGCCTCGCTCATCGAACGATTACTGAGCTACATGGACTTCGATGTCGTTCACACCACGACGATGCGCACCGACTTCTTTGCGCTGGCAAAGAAAGCGTCTGACCGATGACGCGCCACAGTGACGGATATAAGGTCGCTACGCCCGCAATGCACTCCCCACCTCAGCACGAGATCGTGATCGAACAGTACGGAAAGGTCGCCCTTCACCTGAATTCCTTGCGGCATCGGATCGACCGCGACGCGCTTCGCTTCATCTGCCAGACTCATAAGGAATTGCCTGCCGAACCACCCTCCGGTCGCGGCGCTCTTGTCTTCTTCGCCCATTTCGACGTCCACGGAGTCGTCGATCCGTACGTCGTCCACTATCTGCGGGCGCTCCATCGCCTGGGCACGACGATCGTGTTCGTCTCCGGGTCCCCCACGCTCTCGCCGGAATCGGTCGCGCCGCTGCACGAAATCTGTGCCGGCATATACACCAGACGCACGCTCTCCCTCGACTTCGGATCTTGGCATCTGGCATGGAGCATCCTCCAGCAGCGGGGGTGGAGCCTGGACCAGTTCAATCGCATGGCCCTAGTCAACGACAGCGTTTACGGGCCCTTGTTCCCCATCGAAGAGATGTGGAACTCGTTCCAGGGCGCCGACATGTACGGCTCCATCGAGAGTCTCGAGCAAGACTCACACCTCCAGTCGTTCTTCCTCGCGTGGGACCTCAATTCGCGCACTCGCCCCTTTCTGAACGACTTTTGGGAGGGCTTCCGCTACGTCGTCAACAAGTACGCACTGATCCGGAGATATGAGATCGGGCTGTCCCAGCGTGCCCGCAGGGCGGGACTCCGCATCAAACCGTTCGTCTCCGCGGCAGCGATCGGGGACGCCCAGCGACGCGTGCCGGACCATCAGTGGTCTCACAAGTTCGCCGAGCCGGAACTCAACAACTCACTGTATTTCTACGATGGTCTCATCGAGCAATTGCGATACCCATTCATAAAGACTGTCCTCCCCCGTACCGGGACACCGCAGCACCACTCCCTGAAACACCTGCGCGACTTCATTGAGGAGAAGACGACGTACCCGTACGCCCTGATCCAGTTCAACCTCAGTCGGCTGGGCTGCGGTGCGTCTTCGGAGTCTCCGAGCGTGGTGGATGCACCACCGTTGCCGGGCTTGTCGAGTTCATCCGTACACCCGCGCCTGGCCCCCCGTGAACTGCCCTGACTGCATCGGTTCGCGTCAATCGCGTTAAAGTGTGGCCTAAATAGGGTCGCGCCGCGCCCGGCGCCGATCGTTCGAAGCATCGGCGGCACCCACTGCTCGACCCGAGTCGGCCACGTACCAATGGCGGAATTTCCAGGATCAACAGTTGAGCCTCTGCCACAATCTGGACGCCGTAATTGACCTTGCCAACCTGCGCCGCGGCACCAATCCCGCAGGTGATCGAATGTCGCGGCGGCGACCGTCAGATTCCAGCTTCCGTAGAACTTCTGCTCCGAGAGAGCAATCGGGATCAGTCCGCCGTCGGCTACCGCCTCCCACACCGCTGCAGAAACACCTGGCGTGTGCGGCGCTCGGACATCATTCATCACGACCACACCGTGGTCATTCATGAGTCCACGCACATTGCTGAAGTCTTGCCGCACGACGTTGTGCAGGTCCCCCCCAGTTCAGCAATGACTTGCCGGGGGGGCGACGTACCCAACGCCGATAGTTGCCTTCGAACTTGCTGCGGGTGAGGCCGGCGTGCGAGTGCACGTTCTCCGGTGCGTTATGGGCGTCTCCTTCATCGTTATCGAAAACGCCGCAGATGATGACTTCGTCGTCGATCCCGGCATGCATCCCGGAACGATCGCGCTCTTTCCGAAGAGCGCACAGATCTCGAGCAGGTTGCCGCGACTCCCCACTTCAGTCTGCCGACAGAGGATGCGGTCGAACAGCAGGGAGCCGATGTCCCAGAACGCCCCCACAACGGAGCTTCGCTTCTTCCAATAGGACCGCGCCTCACTGGAAACATCGCTGGCGCCATGTCGTGCTACTTCCTGGCCGATCCTAACGAAATACCGTGCGCGGCAGATCTCGTGGTGTTGTTGCACGGTGGACGACCGCTATCGAGTCGTAGAACTCGATCTTGTCGATGAGCCGCGCGGCACGCGGCACGCGCACCTCTTTCAATCGATCTGCCCCGCCCACCCGAAATTCAGTTTCGGTACGCGTCACTTGATACGGCGCATGCATCGCATCCACAAGCGATTTAGTGAAGTCGATGAACGTCATCGGGGTGTCCCGCCAGCCGATCCAATAATTCGTGTGTATGTCCTCGACCACATACACGCCACCATCCGAGAGGGCTTTGGGAAAGAGATATCGGAACGAGTCCTTCATATGGGAGACGATGTGACTGCCGTCATCGAGAATCACGTCAAACGGTCCGAACTCCGCGTTGACTGCTTTGAGAAACTGCACGTCTTGTTGTCCACCGATACGGACGTGCTGCCCTGCCGAAGGGTTATCGAATTGCGCAGTGCCTGGGTCGATGTCGATGCCGACGATCACCGAGTCCGGGTGAAGGTAGCGCCGCCACATCTGCAGCGACCCGCCGCGGGCCACCCCGATCTCCAACATCCGTATGGGGCGCGATTTGTATGGCGCCAACACCGAATCGTAAATGGGCAGATAATGAACCCACTTGTGCACATTATCGGTCTGGGCGAAAATCGCCGAAAAGTCCCCGTCCGGTAGCGGCGGGTCGGAGGCTCTCCAGACTTCCTCTGATCCCAGGTCGGTACCGAGTGTCCGCAGCATCCGACGGCGACCTACATAGGGGTAGCGTCCGTTCTCAATAACGCGCTTCGCACGCCCGCGTAGCTCATTGAGCACGGTTCTGCTCCTGCCGCGAACCAGACGAAGGCACACACTGATCGTCACAAAACAGAACTTCCGAGGGCCACATTGACTCGTCATGATCAGCGGCAGTCATGGCCCCCCCAGGTCGGCTGTGAAGTTACTCTAGCGACAATTTGTCTGACGTGCAGCACTTTTCGCGGCGACCGGTGGTCAGCTTCAACGAGCTTCGGCTCGGCCATTCCGCAAGAGTCGCTTGGCGCGTCCGAACTCTGTACACGGCGCGGAAAGCGCCTCCTTGAAACGCACCCATCTCTGCGGTCCCAGTACCGCACCCTCCACCACCAGGCGTGGCCAGATCAGCACCCACCACAGCGCATTGACGATACGGATGCGCGTCGGCGCCGCTGGGTCCACAACCATCCACGTGATGACACGCAGCTGATCCAGCCAATCCTTGGAAAGAGCTTTGTTACGAATCGTTTCCGTGGCCGCCGTGTGGCTGCGCACCGAGAGCTCCGCCGGAACAAAGCAGACCGTTGTGCGAACCATGAGCCGCAGCCAGTAATCCAGATCCAGCAGTTGGTAGATGTCGTCGCGGAATGGTCCGGCGTCGAGCGCCAGATCGCGGCGAAACATCACACAGGTCGGCTCGCCCACCCAGTTGTGGTGCGTCCCGCGGAGCGCGATTTGCATTGCCAGTCGGCGTCCGTCGTTGCGCGCGGCGAGGTCTCTGAAATGCGTGTGCAGTTGCCCGTACCGCTGGACCCATCCTTCGTCCTCGGTGTCGATTCTCCGCGGCGCGAAGGCCATGCCGGCATCCGCGTCCTGCAGGACGCCGACCAACCTATTGAGAGCCCCCGGAAGTAACCAATCGTCGCCGTGGACGAATTGCACGTATGTGCCGCGCGCCAACTCGAGACACCTGTTGTGGTTCCCGACGAGTCCGAGGCGGGAGTCGTTGACCACCAGTCGATCTCCCGGCCGCAACAATTCCTTCACCACATCGGTGGTGCCGTCGGAGGATGCATCGTCCACCACGAGGATCTCGAAATCGACGCCGACCTGCGCGAGGGCACTGTCGAGGCACCGTGCGATCGTTGCCGCGTTGCGGTACGTGGGGACGCAGATCGATACCGTCGGTACCCGGACTGATCCCGTCGGTACTGCGACGATCGTCGCGTCAGTATCGAGAAGAGACAACCTCTTACACCCCCGGCTCGTCGAAGCCTTCTCTTGGCGTCGAACTCGACTGCAGCTAGCTTTCGCACTGCAGCCAGGGAGATTGTAAGCATGAATGACCGGCAACGTGTCAGTTCCTGCCACTGTAATTAGCCCACACGCAAATTGTTCGTGATTCGACCGGACCTGGCAGCCCGCCCGCCAATTGACT
>JBPPMV010000478.1:0-22581 GCA_051306235.1 Mycobacterium sp.
GCCGATGCATCGGCAGCGCGTCGTCTGCCGATCAGGACACCCGCGAGCAGCCCCCCGATCGCTGCGAGAAACCACTTCATCGCCGTGCCCCTTACATATCGTTCATTCTTGCCGCCTGACGGAGCGTCAGGTGAGCACGTAGCCCGGATCGACCGTGACTTCACGACCGACTGCGCGCTACCAGTAGCTCGCCTCGCAGGTCACCGGCGCCGAGTAGTTTGCCGATCCGCGTGCTTTGTCGATCGGCGATCTGCCACACCGAGGTGTGGCCGTAGCGCTCCTCGAGGACCTCGGTCACCGCGTCGACGCGCTCATTCCAGATCGCCGGTATGGCAGGCAGTTCAGACGTGCTGATCCGATGTGTCACCGCCAATGATGCATCGTCCAGGCAGCGGTTGAGTTCCCCGGTGGTCGGGAAGTGGTTGTCCTCGACGTAATCGGAGGAGATCTTCTGTTCGGCAACAAAGACCAGCAGGCCGATGGATCCACCCGGGCGCACCACACGGCACAACTCCCCGAGCAGAGTGTGCTGCTGCGCTGTCGTGCACAGAACGCCCAGCGCCCACGCGGCGTCGAACGTCGCATCCGGCAACGGCAACGCTGTGCCGACCGCTTGAATGACACTGTGAGAGAACAGCTTTTGCGCCGCACGACACGCGCCAGTTTCCGGTTCGACCAGAACGGGCTGGACCGCCCGGGTGTGAGCGGCGTAGGCGGCGGGCCCGCCCACACCGGCTCCGCAATCGAGCAGCAGGTCGCCGGCGGTGAGGGCCATCGTGTCGATCAACCAATCCAGCGCGGCGGGACTGCCGCTTCCCCGGCATGCCGCCGGGATGTGGAAGTCAGCCCCCAGGTCGAGGGCCACCCGGGCAGTCCAGTCGGCCAGCGTGTCGAACTCGGCGTGCAGCGCGTCTCTCACAGCAGTTCCGCTCGAATGCGCCGACCGACTTCGGCCTTGATCTCCGCGCCCGCTCGCGATCCGGACGCCGACGCGAGACCGGAGATGTTCACACCCTCGACACCCTCGATCGCCAGCAGGGCACGAGCCTCGTTTACCGCGGCGGCAATCCCAGCTTCGACCGGATCCGTTGCCGTCAGCACGCTTTCGGTGATATCCGGATCCAGCTCGAGCCCGGGAAGTCCCTGCAGCACGGCCGCGGACACATTGTCGGTGAACACCGCCACCGCCGCGACCACCGGGATCGTGAGTCCCGCGGTACGGGCCGAGGCCATGAAATCGGCGATGGTCGCCGGAAACGGCACGTGGTTGAGTACCGCCATCTGCGCCCCGGCGCGTTGTTTGTGCACCAAGCGGACGGGCCGTTCCTGCACAGGTGGGGCGGTCGGTGTTTCGGGCACGCCGGGCGCCATCCCCAACGATGCGGCCAACGCGACCAGACGTGGGCCGTCGAGGTCGAATGTCTGCGTCACCTCCGGGCGCACGTCGTAGCCGCGTCCATCGCCTGTCACACAGAACACCGTGCGGATGCCGACACTG
This sequence comes from Mycobacterium sp., assembly GCA_051306235.1. GTDB lineage: Bacteria > Actinomycetota > Actinomycetes > Mycobacteriales > Mycobacteriaceae > Mycobacterium. The sequence goes on from JBPPMV010000478.1 coordinate 1,499, forward strand.
CCCAACCCCCGCAGTTCCTGCTCCAGCACCACACGGTTGCGATCCCGGCACGACAGCGTGATCCACGGGTCGATACCGCACTCAAGAAGTAGCGAACCCATCAGTGTCGGCGGAAAGTCCGGCTTGTTCTGGTGCTCGCCGACCAGGACAGCGTCACAGGACGAATCAAGGATTGCAGCCGTGGCCTTGACCTCGCGGCCATCGAAGGCCGTGCAGCTGAAGTCGGTCAGTACGCGAGGTGCGATCACCGGTGGCGAGTCGGCGGGGGAATCCGTCCACGGCACCACGTCGGTGAAGGAGCAGCGGCCGGGGCGCATTTCGCAATCGCCGTCGGGTCGTACCCCGCCGCATGGCCCGAAGTCCATCCGCTTCGGGCAGCCGAGATCCACGGTCATCGTCACAGCCACGTACCGGTCATGAGTAACCGATCCCCAACCCGATCACGCTGGAAGCCGGCTATGTCAGGGCCTCCTCGTCCGGGGCCTCTCGGCCATGCCGACTGCGACGATAGGCGCGCTCACGAAGCGTGGTGAGCCATTCAGGGCCGAGCGAGACGCCGGGCATGGTGTTGCGCGTGGGGTCGAACGACACGTCGTGTTCTTGGTCGGTGGGGATTGTCGTCGTCAGAGTCAATTCGGCGAGTGGATGGAACGGACCGGAACCTTGCGCCTGCTGGATAGTGAATACGACACCGCCACCGTCGATCCCGTCTCGGACGACGTCCAATGACATGCCCTTACCTATCTGGGTCGTCATCTCCGCTCGGAGCCACCACGATTGTTCCCGGTACCGCAACGGCATCAGACTGGACAGCGTCGTGCCCGGCCAGGACCGGGTAGGCCGCAGCACGAACCGGGTGAGCAGCCCCGAACCGGCCGACACCATCAGCACGTCCCACGGTGTCGACGACGGCCCGTGCGGCGCCATCCGCCAGGCGAGTCCCAGCAGGTCGGGTAACCCTCCAGGGGTCCCGACGGCTTTGGAGGTCCGAGCCAGGACGTCGCCGGAATCGATCGGGAGTCCTTGTCCCGGCGGGGCGACGCGGTCTATACGACCGGATGCCAGCACACCCAAGGGGTGAAAGACGCGGCGCTGCCGTACCACAGATCCCAGCTGCAACGGCAGTGCGACGAGATCTGATGCTTTCATGGTGTCCCCCTCCCTGTTGCAACCCGGATTGCCCTACGCGGGTGGTGGCCAAACGTCTGTCGTCGCGCATCAATGGTTGAGATGACGCCCGCGGGGTACTCCGCATCTCGCGTACAGCCCCCTGCGCGGCAACATTTCTCGTCATATCAAGATCGCAGGAGTTCGCCATGCCCCCAGCACGCAAATCCGATCAAGCCGCCGTGAAGGCAGTCGGCGCTGCAGGCAGCCCGCCGCACGCAGATCCCGATTACCGCGCCCAGTCCGGTGAGCATCTGACCACCGCTCAAGGTTTGCGCATTCCGGACACCGATCACTCGCTCAAGGCGGGGTCTCGTGGACCGACGTTGCTGGAGGACTTCCATCTGCGGGAGAAGATCACCCACTTCGATCATGAGCGCATCCCGGAGCGGGTTGTGCACGCGCGGGGCGCCGCCGCCCACGGAGTCTTCGAGTCCTACGGCACCGCATCGTCGGTGACCAGGGCCGGCTTCCTCGGTAAGCGTGGGACGAAAACTGAAGTGTTTGCCAGGTTTTCGACGGTGCTCGGATCCCGCGGTTCAGCCGACACCGTCCGTGACACCCGTGGGTTCGCCGTGAAGTTCTACACTGACGAGGGCAACTTCGACTTGGTGGGCAACAACATGCCGGTCTTCTTCATCCAGGACGGCATCAAGTTCCCGGACATCATCCACGCCGCCAAACCACATCCGGATCGTGAGATCCCGCAGGCGCAGTCCGCGCACGACACGTTCTGGGACTTCGTCTCGTTGCATACCGAGGCGACCCACCACGTGTTCTGGAACATGAGTGACCGCGGCATACCCAGGTCCTACCGGACGATGGAAGGCTTCGGCGTGCACACCTTCCGGCTGGTCAATGCGGAAGGGAAGACGAGCCTGGTCAAGTTTCACTGGAAGCCGGCGGCGGGTGTGCATTCGCTGGTCTGGGAGGAAGCGCAGATCGCTGCGGGCTGTGACCCGGACTTCCACCGTCGGGATATGGCCGACGGTATAGAGGCCGGTGCGTTCCTCGAATACGAACTCGGGATTCAGATCATGGCCGATGACGGCACCGACAGTTTCGAGGGCATCGACCTGCTCGACCCCACCAAGCTGGTGCCCGAGGAACTCGTCCCGGTGCAGGTGATCGGGAAGTTGACGCTGAACCGCAACCCCACCAACTACTTCGCCGAAACCGAGCAGGTTGCGTTCCACACGGGCAACCTGGTCCCGGGTATCGAGGTGACCAACGATCCGCTCATGCAGGCGAGGCTCTTCTCCTACCTGGACACCCAGCTCACCCGTTTGGGTGGGCCGAACTTCTCCCAGCTGCCCATCAACCGGCCGCACTGCCCGGTCAACGACATGCTGCGCGACGGGATGCACCAGACGGCGATCCACACCGGTCTGGCGCCCTACCACCCCAACAGCGTCGACAATGACGAACCGAAACCGGCCGGCGCCGACGAGGGTGGGTATATTCAGACACCCCGCGTCATCGAAGGCACAGCCGTTCGCGCCCAACCCGTCTCGTTCGAAGATCACTTCTCACAGGCGACGATGTTCTACCGCAGCCTCAGCCCGATCGAGCAGTCCCATGTGGCCGAGGCGTTCACCTTCGAGCTGGGCAAGGTGTACGAGCAGGCCATCAAGGAGCGTCAGTTGCAGGTTTTGGCCAACGTCGATGCGGACCTGTGTCAACTGGTAGCTGCCGGTCTGGGACTACCTGCGCCGCAAGGCAAACCGGCCGACGATGTCGTGCTGTCCCCGTCGCTGTCACAGATCTACGCCGAGCCCGGCCCCATCGACGGCCGGAAGGTCGGCATTGTCGCCGACGCAGGATCTGATCTCGCCGGGGTGGCAGCCCTGGTCAAGGGACTCGGGGGACTGGGTGTGACCGCGTTGGTGGTGGCGCCGGTCGGCGGAGAGCTCAAGTCGCGTCGTCGCACGGTGACCGTCGACCGGACGTTCGCCACGGCGCGGTCCATCGAGTTCGATGCGGTGGTCATCGCGGACGGCACGACGGCGGTCGCCGATATCAAGCTGGTGGTGCTGCTTCAGGAAGCATTCCGGCATTGCAAGGCGCTCGCCGCTTGGGGTGATGGCACTGCGGCTCTGAAAGCCGCGCGCATCCCGGCCAAGGGGACCGGCGTCGACGTCGCAGACTCGGTCGACAAAGCCTTCATCGCTGCGCTGGCCAACGGTCTGGGTTTGCATCGCGCATGGGACCGGGCGCCGAAGGTCATGGCCTCGGCGGTACCCCCGGTGAAGTAGTGCCGGGCCGGGGTGGTCCGACTACGGAGTGAAATCGGCGGGCAGCTCGATGTCCGCGATCGCGATGTTCTCTTCGAGGTGGGCTACCGAGGAGGTGCCCGGGATCAGGAGAACGTTGGGCGCGACCGACAGCGTCCACGCCAGCACGATCTGCGCCGGCGTATAGCCGAGGTCGGCGGCGGTCTTCTTGACTGCGGCGTTGCCCAGCACCGGGTTGTCGGCGCTGAATCCTGAGCCGAGCGGGAAGAACGGGACGAACGAGATGCCGTGTTCGGTGCAGAGATCGAGCACCGGTTGCGACGAACGTTCGACGAAATTGTAGGCGTTCTGTACGGTGACGATCTCCGTGCGGTCCAACGCGATTCGTAGGTGATCGATCGAGACGCTGGACAGTCCGATACCCGCGATGAGACCCTCGTCGCGGGCGGCGATCATGGCCGTGAGCTGACGGTCGAACAGCTCACGGTCCACGGGGCCGACGCTGTTGGGGTCACCGGAGTGAATGCGAAGATTTACTGCCGCCAGTCGGTCGGTACCGAGCGTCGTGAGGTTCTGTTCGATATCGGCCCGCAGCTCGTCAGGTTGCTGAGCGGAGATCCACTCACCCGCGTCGTTGCGACGTGCGCCGACCTTGCTGACCAGAGCCAGGTTCTCGGGGTAGGGGTGAAGTGCTTCGCGGATGAGTTCGTTGGCCACGTTGGGCCCGTAGAACTGCGCGGTGTCGATATGGTCGACGCCGAGTTCCACGGCTCGCTCGAGGACGGCTATGGCCTGATCATGATCGCGCGGCGGCCCGAACACCCCGGGGCCGGGCAGCTGCATGGCCCCGAAGCCGACGCGATGCACCGTGAACGGACCCAGCGGGAAGGTTGTCGTCATTTCTGCATCTACCTCGCCATCGTTGGAGTTATTCCCCGTCGAACGCCGGAGTTGATCTGGCCAGCCAGAGACCTCACGTCAGAAGATACCGCTGTAGGCGTTCAGTGCGGGCTGCCCGCCGAGGTGGGCGTAAAGAACTTTCGATGAGTTGTCGATCTGCCCGGACTGGACCAGGTCGATCAGCCCTGCCATCGACTTGCCCTCGTAGACCGGGTCGAGGATGACGCCTTCGAGTCGGCCGGTCAGCGTGATCGCGTCGATCGTGGACTGCACCGGTATGCCGTAGAGGTCGCCCGCCCACCCCTGAAGAACCGTGATCTCCTCGCCGCGGAGGTCACGGCCGAGACCGATGAGCTCAGCGGTGTTGCGGGCAATACGTTCGACCTGATCTCGTGTCTTCTCCAGGGTGGCCGATGCGTCGATACCGATGACGCGCCGCGGCCGCTCCTGGCCGGCGAAGCCCGCGATCATCCCGGCGTGCGTTGATCCCGTCACCGTGCAGACCACGATGGTGTCGAAGAAGATTCCGAGTTCTTTCTCCTGTTGCTGCACCTCGTATGCCCAGTTGGCGAAACCCAGGCCACCCAACCGGTGATCGGAGGCGCCGGCCGGGATGGCATACGGAGTACCGCCGGCGCGTTCGACGTCCTCGATGGCGTTCTGCCAGCTGTCCTTGAATTCGATCCCGAAGCCCGACGGATCGAATCGCACGTCTGCACCCATGATGCGGGACAGCAGGATGTTGCCGACTTTGTCGTTCACGGAATCTGGCCAGTCCACCCACTTCTCCTGCACGAGGACGGCTTTCAGGCCCAGATGGGCCGCGACGGCCGCCACCTGACGAGTGTGATTGGACTGAACGCCGCCGATCGACACCAACGTATCGGCACCCTTTGCGATGGCATCCGGAATGACGTACTCCAGCTTGCGGGTCTTGTTGCCGCCGAACGCAAGTCCGGAATTCACGTCCTCACGTTTGGCCCAGATCTCCGCGCCACCCAGGTGTTGGCTCAGGCGGCGAAGCGGATGAACAGGGCTCGGGCCGAATGTCAGCGGGTGACGCGGGAAATCATCGATGGCCATGAGTGTCTCCTGGGATCTGGACTAGGCGTAGCGACATGCTACTGCGTCGGCGAGCCGTTCAAGACGCTCTTGACAGGCTCGCCATGCAACATGCAATATATTGCACATCATCAACTCGCGCAGCCCGTGGCTGCCTCATCCCGAAGGCGTGGACCATGATCAGAACTGCTCTTACGACGATGTCCGCCGGTGTGGCCGTGGCGGCGATGACGGCGGGTTGCGCGGGTGCCGAAGCCGAGGAGTCGCCGGCGCCGGTCGACCGGCCGACGGTGGTGTTGGTGCACGGAGCATTCGCCGACTCCTCGAGCTGGAACGGCGTCGTCACCTCCCTGGAGGCCGACGGGTATCCGGTCATCTCGGTGGCGAATCCCTTGCGCGGTTTGGCCAGTGATGCCGACTATGTGCGCAGTGTGGTCGACAGTGTGCCGGGTCCGGTCGTTCTGGCCGGACATTCCTACGGCGGATCGGTGATGAGCCAGGCCGCCGACGGTCTGCCGAATGTCAAGGCGTTGGTGTACGTCGCCAGTTTCATCCTGGAGGCAGGGGAGAGCACCGGGGAGTTGGCGGGCAAGTTCCCCGGCGCCGAGCTCGGACCGGCCCTGAATGCGGTGCCGTTCCCGCTGTCTGCAGGTGGCATGGGTGAAGACCTCTACATCAAGCAGGACGAGTTCCGTCGGGTGTTCGCCGCCGATGTTCCCGAAGACGCCACCGCGTTGATGGCCGCCACTCAGCGACCCATTGCCGCTGCGGCACTGGAAGAACCGGCCACCAAGACCGCCTGGAAGACGATCCCGTCGTGGAACCTCGTGACCACCGAAGATCTCGCCATTCCGGCGGAATCCATGCGCTTCATGGGAGAGCGGGCGAACTCCCACACCGTGGAGATCGAGGCGTCCCACGCGGTGACCGTCTCGCAGCCCGATGCCGTCGCGGATCTTATCAACCAGGCCGCCGACTCCACCCGCGCCTGATACCGCCCCACCCACACATCGAAGAAGTGAGAAGACCATGCATGGCGAATCCATCCGCTACGACTATGTGGTGATCGGCGCCGGTTCTGCCGGTTGTGTGATCGCCGCCCGACTGTCCGAGGACCCGACCATCCAGGTGCTGCTGCTGGAGTCGGGCTCGGCCGACACCAGACCCGAGATCGCGACACCGCCGGCCTGGCCGGCGCTGTGGGTAACAGACGTCGACTACGCATACAGCACTGTGCCGCAGCAGAACACCGACGGTCTTACGCACAACTGGCCGCGCGGCCACACCCTCGGCGGTAGCGGCAGTATCAACGCCATGGTGTTCCTACGGGGACACCCGAACGATTTCGACACCTGGGCGAAGGACGGCTGCACCGGGTGGGACCACCAGTCGGTACTGCCGTACTTCCGGCGCATCGAAACAGCCACCGGCCGGGATCCGCAGTACCGCGGCGTAGACGGACCGATGCATCCGGCGCCCGCCTCGCCCGAGGTCGCCAACCCCTTGTCGCAGGTGTTCCTCGACGCCGCTGTCGGGGCGGGCTTCCCACTGACCGACGACTTCAACGGCGCCGACGCCGAGGGCGCAGGATGGCATGACCTGTCGATTGCACACGGTGCGCGGCAGAGCACCGCGGCTGCCTATCTGCACCCGATAGCTGGGCTGCGGCCCAACCTCACCATCTCCACCGAATCCCGGGCGCGGAAGTTGTGTATCGAAGACAACCGTTGCGTGGGAGTCGAATTCGACCGCAACGGGACGATTGTGACAGCGTACGCAGATGCCGAGGTGGTGCTCAGCGCGGGCTCGGTGGACTCGCCACGGTTACTGCTGCTTTCCGGGGTCGGGCCGGCTGCCGAACTGGAAGCCGCCGACGTCACCGTCGTGCACGACCTGCCCGGCGTCGGCCGTAATCTGCACGACCACCCGCTGTGCGGCATCGTCTACGAAGCTGCCCAACCGATACCTGCCGGTCGCACCAACCTTGCCGAGACATCGATGCTGTGGCGCAGCGACGAATCACTGGGCGGCCCGGACATGCAGCTGATGTTCATTCACGTGCCGTTTCACCTGCCGCACCTGGCGGCGCCGGCGAACAGTTTCACCTTCGCGATCGCCACGCTGCCCGAGGCGCGCGGATCGATCCGCCTCGCCGGACCGGACCCGAGAACTGCGCCGCTGATCGACCCGAACTACCTCGGCACAGAGTCCGATGTGCGGCGGATGATGCACGGTGTCAGGGTGGCTCGCGAGATCGCAGCCGGCGAGGCATTCTCGCCGTGGCGCGCCCGCGAAGTGCTGCCCGGACCCGACGTCACCGACGACACGGCGATGCGCGCATTTCTGGCACGCAGCACCGGTACGTATTACCACCCGGTCGGCAGCTGCGCGATGGGCATCGGGCCGGGCGCGGTCGTCGACCCGGAGTTGTGGGTGCACGGGCTGACCGGACTGCGGGTGGCGGATGCGTCCATCATGCCCAGGATCGGACCCGTCAACACCAATGCCGCGACAATCATGATCGGCGAGAAGGCCGCTGACCTGATTCGCGGGCGCAGTCTCTGACATAAGATATTTTGCATGCCGGTGCCAGACGAACATGGGAAACATCGACGGTCGCTGCTGCGCGAACAGGCCTACGGATCGATCCGGGATGCCATCGTCAACGGCACGCTGGCGCCGGGGGAGACGCTGCGCGACCCGGAACTTGAGAAGTGGCTGGGCATCAGCCGCACCCCGATCCGGGAAGCCATAGCCCGGCTGGAGACGGCCGGGTTGGTCCATACCTTGCCGGGGCGTTCGACCGTGGTGTCGACCATCGAGCGCAGAGCGGTTCTGGATGCTCAGGCCGTCGCGGCGGCCATGCACGGGCTTGCGGTCCGAATTGCGGTTCCCCTGATGGGAAAAACGGAGTTCGCCGCAATGGTGGTGGCGAACAAGGAGTTCGCCGCCGCGGTCTCCGCGGCGGACCCCGAGTCGGCGATCCACGCCGACGATGTATTTCACGGTATCGCCGTGCAAGCCAGCCAGAACCAGGCGATCCCGGTGGCCCTGGAACAGGTCACCCCGGTGCTGCGCCGGGTGGAGTTCCTGCGGTTCTCTTCGCTGTCCGGTCGTCAGTCGATAGCCCAACACAAACGGATCATCGAGCTGTGCCGCCAGGGCGACGCCGAGGCCGCCGCCGCTGCTGCGCAACGCAACTGGGAGACCTTGTCGCCGATCCTGGACGGGCTTGACGCGGAGTGACTTTCGCACACTTTCGATGTCTCGAAACGGATGCACCCCGTACGCCCCGCTCCGGCATCAGGAGATGACGCCGGCCCCCCGCTATTTCGACAGCGTGAACTGACCCACGTCGATCAGGCCGCTGCGGAACAGGGGCGGGCAGCCGGTCAGGTACTTCATGTAGCGGTCGTAGACCTCTTCGGACTGGATGGCGATCGCTTCGTCCTTACGTGCCTCCAACGCCGCGGACCAGTAGTCCAGTGTCGTGGGGTAGTGGGGTTGCAGCGAATGAAACCGAGTCACGGTGAATCCGGGTTTCACGGCGTGTGCGTTGACCATCCGCACCGAGGGCAGCCGGCCGCCGGGGAAGATTTCCTTGACCATGAACAGGCAGAACCGGGCCATCTCCATGCTCAGCGGTATGGCTTTTTCACGGACCTCGTCGGGATGCAGACCGAGGATGGTGTGTAGCAGCATGATGCCGTCGTCGGGCATGGCGTTGTAGGCGAAGGTGAAGAAGTCGTCGTAGCGGTCGAAGCCGAAATGCTCGAAGGCACCGATGGACACGATCCGGTCGACCGGCTCATCGAACTGCTCCCAGCCGCGCAGCTCCACGCGCTTGGAGCGCGGGCTGTCCGATGCGGCGAGCAATTTCTGGACGTGGGCCTGCTGGTTCTCGCTGAGCGTCAGCCCGATGACGTTGACGTCATAGCGTTCCAGCGCGCGGTTCAGCGTCGAACCCCAGCCGCAGCCGACGTCGAGCAGCGTCATACCCGGCTGCAGGTCCAGCTTGCCCAGCGCCAGGTCGATCTTGGCGATCTGCGCCTCTTCGAGCGTCATATTGTCGCGCTCGAAATAGGCACAGCTGTAGGTCTGTGTCGGGTCGAGAAATAGTCGGAAGAAGTCGTCGGACAGGTCGTAATGCGCCTGAACGTTCTCGAAGTGCGGTTTCAGTTGTTTGGACATGGCAATAGGAGCCTTCCTGAGGGTCCGGCAGCGTGCACACATGTCCCCCGACCGTGCGCCACTCGGATGTCTTAGACGGTAGCCCCTTTTTCGGCAGTATCCGGTAGCGACGGGCTGTGGTTAGGTCAGGCGATGTCCTCTGCCAGTCGTACCACCGCCGAGTTGATCGTCGAATGCCTGGAAAACGAGGGGGTCACCCATGTGTTCGGCATCCCCGGCGAAGAGAACATTCTGCTCATCGAGGCGCTGTCGAGATCATCGATCGAATATGTGCTGACCCGTCATGAGCAGGGCGCCTCTTTCATGGCCGAGGTCTACGGCCGCCTGACCGGTAAGGCCGGCGTGTGCTCGGCGACGCTGGGTCCCGGCGCAATCAACCTGTTGCTCGGTGTCGCCGATGCCACCACGAATTCGACTCCGGTGCTGGCGATTTCGGCCCAGGTCGGCATGCGGCGCAGCTACAAGGAGTCCCATCAGAGCGTGGATCTGGTGTCGATGTTCGCGCCCGTCACCAAGTGGTCGGCTCTGGTCGCGACGCCGGGTTCGGTACCGGAGATGGTTCGCAAGGCTTTCAAGCTCGCGCAGACCGAGCGGCCCGGCGCGGTGTACCTCGCGGTGCCCGAGGATGTCGAGGATGCCGCCGCGCCGACGGATGCCACACCGTTGCGTATCAACGTGCCACGCCCGGATGATCCGTCGCAGGCGCAGATCGAACGCGCCGCGGCGATCTTGAACGCAGCGCGCAACCCGGTGCTGCTCGCCGGACACGGCGCGGTGCGCGGTGCGGCGTCTGCGGCGGTCCGCCGGTTCGCCGAGACGCTCGGCATGCCCGTCGCCACGACGTTTCACGGTAAGGGCGTGATGCCCGATGACCATCCGCTGGCTCTGGGTGCGGTCGGTTTCATGCGCCACGATTACGTCAACTTCGGCTTCGACCAGGCCGATGTCATCGTCGCCGCCGGCTACGAACTGCAGGAGTTCGATCCGGTCCGGATCAACCCGCGCGGTGACACCAAGATCATTCACATACATCGGTTTCCGGCCGAAGTCGATGCCCACTACGACGTCGCCGTCGGGTTGCACGCCGATATCGGGCAGTGCCTGGACGCGCTGGCTGCCGCAGTGGACCGCGACGAGCTGTCGTCCTCGGGTCAGGAACGGATCCGGGATCTGCTGGCTGAGGAACTCGACCGTGGCCGAGCCGATGACAGCTTCCCGTTGACGCCTGCACGCATCGTCGCCGATACCCGCGCCGCGCTGGCGCGCGAGGACATCGTGCTGGTCGACACCGGCGCCCTGAAGATGTGGATGGCGCGGCTCTACCCCACCTATGAGCCGAACACCTGCCTGATCTCCAACGGGCTCTCGACGATGGGGTGGACGGTGCCCGGTGCTATCGCCGCCAAGATCGCGCGGCCGTCGGCCAATATCCTCGTCGCGACCGGTGATGGTTCGTTCCTGATGAATTCCCAGGAGATCGAGACGGCGCTGCGCATCGGGACCCCGATGGTCATTCTCATCTGGGTCGACGACGCCTACGGTCTGATCAGCTGGAAGATGGACCTGGAGATCGGGCACAACGTCGACACCGGCTTTGCCAACCCCGATTTCGTCGCGTACGCAGAAAGCTTCGGCGCCAAGGGATATCGGATCTCCGCGGCCGGCGACCTGCTGCCCACCCTGCGGGAGGCCTTGTCGGCCGACACCGTCAGCGTCATCGCCTGTCCCGTCGATTACAGCGCGAACAGCGCGCTGATCGCCTCACTGGGGGAACTGGACGAATCCTGGTCGTGAGGCCGCCGGTGTCCTCACCACGGGCGTCATCGACAGCTCCCGGACGTTTTCGTCACCGATCGGTAAGACCATTGCTCGACGCACCGGATTACCGTCGAGGTATGACTGCCATCCCTGGCCGCTTTGCGCTGAGCCGACGACGTCTCCTGTTCGGCACGGCGCTGGCCGGCGTTCTCGTGGGCTGCGGCTCGCTGCGCAACGTGTCCTCGGCCTCGCCGAACGAGTCGTTCGAGGTCACCCATACCGACGCCGAATGGCGACAATTGCTCACCCCGGAGCAATACAACATCCTGCGTCAGGAAGGGACCGAGCGGCCGTACAGCAGTCCGCTCGACGACGAACACCGCACGGGTGTCTTCAGCTGCGCGGGGTGCGCCCTGGATCTATTCTCCTCGGCCACCAAGTTCGACAGTGGCACCGGCTGGCCGAGCTTCTATCAACCGTTGGTCAACGCGGTCGGTGAGCGGACCGACGGCACGCTGGGGATGGCGCGCACCGAGGTGCACTGCCGGCGCTGCGGCGGGCACCTCGGTCATGTCTTCGACGACGGCCCGGAACCGACCGGATTGCGCTACTGCATGAACGGTGTCGCGATGACCTTCCGGACTACGTGACGTAGCTGGCCGGCCATCCCGCGCAAGCGATCACCCGGCCGATGTGAAAACGGATATCCTTCCCATTAATTGACGGCTGCGCCGAAGGGCGAGGTCTGGGCGGGCCGGATTTCAGAAGCGCCAACGGGGGAGCGGGTTGCCGAAGTATCGGAGCAGTTTCGCAGTCTTCGGCCGCCTGATGCATGCGTGGTGGAGCGAGCCTGTCGCCTACGCCACCCAGGTGCAGTACTTCACCAGGCGGGCCATGTCGAAAACGATCCAGGTGATGATCGGGATCGGCACGGGACTTGACGGAGTTCTCTCGCTGCTTGTGCTGTGGCCCGCGGCGAGCACTCCCGCTTCGGGTATCGCGGTGGCGGTGTTCGCCGCGCTTCAGATCGGGTGGGCTCTGGCGTGGTGCTTCCTGCCGTGGCCGTCGCGATGGTGCTCGCTGGCGTTCGTCGTATCGGCCGATATCGCGATCGCCATGGTGGTGTTGTTGGACGGGAGTTGGTTCTTCGCGCTGTTCGGCTGGTATTTCTTCGCCCTGCTGTCGGTGTACCTGATGTTCTTCGATGGGCCGAAAGTTGCTGTGAGTCATGCGGTATGGGTCGTGCTCACCGCATGTCTGTTCGTCAACCAGGCCGATGCCGCATCGCAGTTCGACGGCGCGAACCTCACGGTGATGACACTCGTGTGGGTGGTGCCGATGGTCGCGGCCCCGCTGGGTATCCAATGCGGCATCTGGGCGCTGCGCAACGATGCCTACCAGTCGCTCACCGACCCGTTGACCGGCCTGCTCAACCGGCGCGGGCTGCATCTGCACATCGGTGATCTGTTACGCGACAACATCACCATCGACGCCGAGGTCGACGTCATGGTCGTCGATCTGGACCGCTTCAAGGACATCAACGATGCCTTCGGTCACCCGATCGGCGACAAGGTTCTCATCCGTAGCGCGCGCAGGATCAAGGCCGCGGTCCGCGGCAGCGCGCTGGTGGCCCGCGTCGGCGGTGAGGAGTTCGTCATCATCGATCTGACCGAATCCGCCCTGTCGGAGCGCGACTCGGACCGTGTTCGTGACGCGATAGCCGCGCCGGCGCATCCCCCCATCACCGCCAGCGTCGGCGTCACCAGCATTGCCGTCGCCGATTTCGGCGCACCGGGCGTGGACTCGTTGACGGTGCTCGACACGATCATCGAACGGGCCGACAGGGCGATGTTCGACGCCAAGCGAGACGGCGGTAACGCGACCATTCGCATCCGGCCCTGACGCCGCCGTCGCGGTGCCCGGCGGTCATGGCGCCGACGCGGCGGCACCTTGGCATGTATTGAGCGCCGCCCCGGAGGAAGGTCAGCCCGCCCGGACCAGCTCCACCACCGGAATGACGCGCTCGGTCTTGCGCTGGTACTCACCGAACTGGGGTTCGACGGCGACCTGTTTGGCGTAGATCTCGTCACGTTCGTCGCCCTTGAGCGCCCGCGCTGTCGCGGCGAAAGTTTCGGTGCCGAGTTCGACGGTGATGTCCGGATGCGCGACCAGGTTGCCGTACCAATCGGGATTCGTGTCGGCACCACCCTTGCTGGCGAATATGAAGATTCGGCCGTCATCGAGCAGCGGCACCAGCGGTGCGATGCGCTCGATTCCGGATTTGGCGCCGGTGTGATGCACCAGGATCAGCGGCTTGCCCTCGAACACGCCGCCGGCCTTGCCTCCAGACTCCCGGAACTCGGCGATCACGGCGTTGTTCATCTGATCGAATTCGTGCTTCTCCATGCGGGTTCCTTTCGACGAGTCCCGTAGACGTCTACCGCGGATGGGACCTCAGATATTCCGCGACGCCGGACGATACGCTCTCCCAGCATGCGCTGAACGGACTGATTCGGCCCCGAACGACTCTCTTGCCCGGTTCGGCGTGACGTTGCCCCGGGTGGGGTACCTCTAGCTGGTGAACCGAATCCCGATGGCCAGCGCCGCCGCCCTGAGTGGACGATCGGTAGGCATCTGCCCGGGGTGCGGCTACCCGGTCATGGGGCCCCAGCCGTGCGCCGTCTGCGCACCGCTGCTCACCGCGGCTCACCGCGATGCCGGTGCCCCCGGGTCTCCCGTGGGCGGACCGACGGTCGCGGCGTAGCGGGTCGCGCAGCATCGGGAGACAACCGGCGGCCGGGTACTCATCTCGGCGGCCATCGGGCGGTCAGCGCCATCGGCGCCCACGCCGGCCACACCGGTGATCCGACCTCGAACCCCATGTTGAGTTGCGCCACGATACGTGGACCGCGCCGGGTGCTGTTGTCGTAGAAGGTGGTGGATTCGGCGCGCATTGCGGCGACGGCCACCAGTTCCCACAGCCGTCGGTAACGCTGCCGAATCTTGTCCTCCGGTACCTGATGGCCGCCGGCCCGGACGCGGTGGCGCACCCGCTCCACGGCCAGTTCCTCGGGGATGAGCACCACATGCAGCACCACCGTGTAGTCCGCCGCGTGGGCGGTGTCGATGAGCTCCAGTTTGGACGGGTGTGAGAACACAGTCTCGGCGATGAACGACTCGCCGAGGTCGATCAGTTTGGTGCGGGTGTCGGCGGCGATGCGTGCGGCCTCGTAGGCATGTTCGAGCGCCGCGTCGGGCCAGCGGCGTTTGGCGATCTCATCGGCGTTGACCACCGGACTGCCCGGCAGCAGCGGCGCCAACGTGAACTCGATGAACGTCGACTTGCCCGCGCCGTTGGAGCCGACGACCAGGTCGAGTCTTTTCAACGGCCGGCGTGCAGCACCGACGAACTGCCATCGGGGCGGTGCGCCACGATCTGCCCGGACTCATCGAGAGCCACGGTGGTGATACCGCGGGCGGCCAGCAACGCGCCATAATCGGTGTCGGACAGGGCTTCCTCGATGGCCGCCGTGATCTCGGCGTTGAACACGACGCCTTCCTCGGCGGTCAGTTCGTTCAGTTCGACGCCCCCCGACAACGCGGCTTCGACCTTGCGGCGCGCGGCGCTGTGCTGACCTGATACCGCTCGTCCGATCCTGGCCCAGTGATCGAGCTGCTGTTTGGCGGAGCGGCTCTGACGCGCCCCCTCGGTCGCCGCGCTGTCCATGAGGTCGGCGGCGACCCGGGTGACGCGATCGGCGGTATCGGCCATGGGATTCCCTCCGGTGTAGCAATCTGCTACCGAGTGTAGCAATGTGCTACGACCGAGCTGACTACTGGGGAAACTCGGCCAGATAGTCGGCGACCGGAATCGGTCCGGTCTCGGCATACCCGATGGGCAGCAGCACATCTCCGGCCGTGGTGCGGTAGTACACCTCCCACTCGTAGTACCCGTCGAACGCAGCGGGATCGGCGGCCAGCACCGCGGCGTAGTTGCTGACCGCCTGCACGTAGTGATCGGAATGGTTGTACCGGTAGAGCGCGTGATCGGGATCGGTGACGAAACCGTTGGCCGCGAGATATCGCCCGGCAGCCAAGATGCTGTCGCGGGGCGCATGGATATCACCACCGTCACCGTAGGCGGCGAACGTCGACGGCAGGAACTGCATCGGCCCCTGCGCACCCGCGGTGCTGGTACCCGCGATGCTGCCCAGTCGGGTTTCGATCAGATTCACCGCCGCCAGATAGTTCCAGCCCACGCCGGTGGCTGCTTCGGCTTCTCGGTAGTGGCCGAGCAGTTCCTCGGCCGGGCGCGGGGCCTCGATACGCCACGCCGGCAGCGTGTCCTTGGCCTCGCCGGTGAGCAGCGCATCGAGGTGTCGGCGCGCGTCGATGTTGAGGTCATAGGCCTCCAGCAACAGCGGCGGGATGCGGGGCCGGGTGATCGCGTCCCATTCGGGGTGTCTGCCGATGATCCGGTAGGCGGCCTGCTGGCGCCGTGCGGCGGTGTTCACGGCCTCCGGGGATGACGACGGATCTCGCAGCGTCTGCTCGTCGGCGACCAGATCGTCGGCCACCTGGGCGGGGTCGGGTGCCAGTCGCGGCTGCGCCGCCGAGGGTGTCGGTGGCGCAGGCGGTGTGGTTGCCGCCGTGCTGGTTTGGGCCGGCGACGCGGGTGACGACGGCGTCGGCGCCGCGGTGGGCGTGGGTGCCTGCGCGCAACCCGCGAGCGCGATGAGCAATACGAAGGTCGCGACGATGCGGGTCGGGACCGCGCGACACGCCGCCGGGCCAACTCGTGCATTCGTGTCCATCGGACCGTGTCCGAGGCGTAATTTGCGGTACAGATTCGGCGAGCAACGTATGGCAGCGATGTGGTGACGATAGCAACGGCGCCTTCCGTCGAATCCGATTTGATCGCAACCGCGCCGACCCGGTGCGCGGACGTTGGAAGGAACTCAATGGGTTACGCCAAGCACATCGGTCGTGTCGGCGCTCTGGCGGTAACCCTGGGGGTGGGTGTTGCGCTGGCCTCCGCGCCCGCTGCGTACGCGGAGACATCGGGGGATTCCTCCTCCACGAGCAGCTCATCCGACAGCTCCTCCAGCTCGTCGGATTCCGGTGCGTCGCCGTCCAGACCGGCAAGCACTTCGGCGTCCGCATCATCGGAATCAACGTCGTCGGAATCAACGGCCAACTCGCCGCGCACCGGCGTGAGGAAGAGCGCACGCAATGCCGCCGACACCGGCGGTGTGGGTCTGGTTGATCGTCCCTCCTCGCCGCGCGCGACGACCGCCCGCACACCCAAGGCCAGCCCGCTGTCTGCCGGGGTGCCGCGGGATTCCGAACCGACCCTCACCCTGATCACCGTCCCGGTGAACCCCGCTGCGCCATCGGTGGCCCCGGGTCCGAAGGCACCGCCGGTGGAGGCACCGGCCGCGTTGGCCGCCCTGGCTGCGGTGCGTGACGAGCTGGAACGCAACACCTTGCGCCGCAACGCCACCAGCGGACCACAGGTCGGCATCGCCTCGGTGGACACCAAGAACGTGTTGGTCATCGGTGTGGACGGCACCAACCTCAGCCGGGTGCTCGCCGACCCGACCAACGTCAACTTCTTCAACCTGATCCAGGGCAGCTCGACAGCCCCGTCGAGCATCGTCGGGCACACCACCATCTCGAACCCGTCCTGGTCGACCATCCTGACCGGCAACTGGGGTGAGAGGACCGGCGTGATCAACAACATCTTCACGCCGTGGACCTACAACCGGTGGCCGACGGTGTTCAACCAGCTCGAGGAAGACCATGATGACGGCATCCAGACCACGGCAGTCGCCAACTGGGACGTGATCGCCGCCATCGCCGCCGCCGGTGGCGATATGGGTGCAGATCTGGTGCGTTACATCGGGAAACGCGAGGATGACCCGAATTGGCTGAAGACCGATGACGCGGTCGGTGACACCACCGAACTGGTCATCGCCGGCTCGAACCCGGACGTGGCGAACTTCGTCTTCAGTTACTTCGTCGGTGTCGACGAGAACGGCCACGCCTACGGCGGCGACTCCGAGGAATACAAGCTGGCGCTCAACAACTTCGACCGCAACCTCGGCGAGATCATGCTGGCGGTGAACCAGTGGGAGACGCTCAACAACGAAGAGTGGACCATCGTTCTGGTCACCGACCACGGCCACCAGCCGCAGCGCGGACTCGGGCACGGCTTCCAATCACCGGATGAGACCGAGACATTCGTCATCGTCAACGGGCCCGGCTTCACACCCGGCGCGATCAACCTGCAGTACGAGATCGTCGACGTCACGCCCACTGTGGTGACGTTGTTCGGCGGCACCCCGCGGACAAGCGACGGGACGTCGATGACCGACCTGACCAACAACGTCATCCCGGTCAACAACGACGAGGCGCTGCGCGCGGCGCTGCAGGACCTCATCTCCAAGAACGGCTACCCGGACACCATCACCAATATCGCGCTCGGGGTACGAACCATCTTCACCTCGATCCCGTACTTCCTGGTCGATATCGTCGACGGAATCGTCGGCGGCATCAAATCTGTTGCAGCACAGAATATTCCGGTGGTCAGCCTGTTGGCGGGGCTGGCGGTCGGGCCGGTGCGGTTCATCGGGGATCTGGGGTACGTGGCGACGAACTTCGTGGCGCAGATCGTTGCCCGGATCACCGGTGTCACCGGGGCCAGCATCTACCCGTTCTGGCCGCCGGCCGCACCGAATTTCCCGTCGTACACGCCGCCGGCGCCGCCGTCGATGGTGGTCGGACTTCAGGTGTGCGGGGATCCCGCTGTCGGCGCGTGCGTGGTGCCGTCGATCGCCGTGTGAGCCTGGGGTTTCGGGCCCCGTCAGGGCTTCATCGAACCCAGATAGTACGACTCGCGGCCGGTGGGGTACCCGCCCCCATCGGTCGCGATATGAATGTGGTCGAAATGGTTCAGCGTCTCCGACCCGTAGTCCGCGGTCCAGCTCGGGGCGCCGATACCGGGGTAGTAGCCCTGCCGCCAGATGACGTGGATGACACCCCAGCGTTCGGCATTGGCCAGCGCCAGTCCGGCGATCTGGTTGCCGAGTTCGATGCCCTCGTCGCTGCCGTGGTTGGGGATCATCACGTCGATCGCCAACCCGTTGGGATGCCACTTCAGCGCATCCTGGCGGTAGCCGCCGATGGTGGTGATCTCCGGATACATCATGCTGATCGCGCGGGCCACCCAGATGGTCTTGATCTGCAGCCCACCCTCGGGTGCGACACCCGCGTCGAGGGGGAAGTCGAGCACCCGGGTGTCCACCGGCGCGCTCACCGCCAACAACTCGGCTTCGGTGGGACTCTGCGCGGAGTTCGTGGGAAGTAGCGGCGCGGCAGGCGTCGAGGTCACCTGACCCGGCTGGGCGGCGTCGAGATTCTCGACGTGGCGCGGCGACGCATTCTGGGCATAGAGCGCACCGGCGGAGATGACGATGGAGCCGACAATGGCCAACCACCGCCCGCGGTTCGCGGCTAACACGTTTCTGCCCACGGTGAGCACTGTAAAGGCCGGATCCAACGTGCGGTGTCAATGTCGACGAACTGTTCAGGCCCGCCGCAACGGCACCGCGAACGGTGCGCGGCCCTGCGTCGACGTGCTCGGGCCGCCGAGCCCGAATAGCAACGGGTTCAGAAGCCGTTCGACTACGGCGTTCCGGCCTGCCAGCAAAATGGTGCCCAGGCTTGGGGCGGCGGTGCCGGTCGCCTAGTTTGTGGCAGAGGCCGCGGATAGGGCTCGGTGTTGGCCAGTCCGCGCAACACTCCTAACTCCTTTTGTCGCAAACTGAGAGATTTCTAAGCAAGTGTCTGACATACTTCGATCGGCAAATTGGGTCAGGGTAAGGAGCAAGAGGGTGGGAAACGTGCCCAGCACGATCTTTTCGGCATTGGCGGCGGGCGTTTTGGCGACGACCGGAGTCGCCGCAATCACGGTGGACGGGGAACGGGCAGGGGTTACGGGTCCTGTAACTTCGTCCACCTCCTCACCGAGGGTGCTGCACGCACAGCCGGTTCTGGCAGCCGCCGTGCTGCCTAATCCGGCACCCAACGCCCTTTACGGAGCACAGGTCGGCGGCGGTGCTGAGCCCGCTGTGCCCGGTGCAGTCTCAGAAGCCGGCGGCACGCTGATAACGTTTGTGCCCACCGAGGGCGGTGCGGCAAGCTCGCCGGCTGCACGCAGCGCAGCTTCGCGCGATGCCTCCGTAAGCGGTGCCGCCGCATTCACACCCGAGGTACTGGCGGGCGTCGCGGCGCGTACCGGCGGAGGCCCCAGCACCTCGGTCTCCATCCTGATGGCTTCGGCGAATGGTCCTCTGCAGGTCGTCACCACAACCATCGCCGACCTGCCGGGCGCCATCGCAGGTCTGCTCGGCGATATCGGCGGACGAATCCCTATCGTCAGCATCTTCGTACGTAACGGCACCTTGGCCAACCCGGAGGCCGGTCTGCTAGTCGGCAACGGCTTCAGCGCGACGGCGACCAACTTGACCGGTGTGAACGGCGGCCGCGGTGGTCTACTCCTAGGTAATGGCGGCGCCGGCTCGTTGGGTGGCGGCAACGGCGGTGTCGCAGGCCTCCTTGGTAACGGTGGTGCCGGCGGCGCCGGCAACGAGATCAACCCCGACGGTGGCGACGGGGGTCAGGGCGGTGTGCTGGTCGGTAACGGTGGCCGCGGTGGAGCAGGCGCCTCAGTGGAGGGCGTTAATGCTGTCGGCGGTGCCGGTGGAAACGGCGGCGCGGCCGCCATCGTGCTGGGCAGCGGTGGCGTAGGTGGTGTCGGCGGTAGCGCCGAAGGCGTCAATGCGGTCGGTGGTGCCGGCGGTAACGGCGGAACCGGCGCCATCGTCGGTGTGGGAGCCAACGGCGGTGCCGGCGGCAGCGCGACCGGTGTGGTGAACGATCTGCCCGGCGGTAGCCACGTGGTCGGCGGTGCAGGCGGCACCGGCGGAAACTCGTTCCTATCCTCTGGCACTGGAGGCCAGGGCGGTACTGCGACAACCGGAGACGGTGACAGCGCGTTGGATTCCGCCACCGGTGGTCAGGGCGGTACCGGCGGCTCACTCGATCTAGGCATCGGTGGCCGCGGCGGCGACGGCGGCAGCGCAACCGCTGGTGCCGGTGACGCCACCGGTGGTGAGGGTGGTACCGGCGGCGAGAACTACTTCGTCGGCAGCGGTGGCCGGGGTGGCAACGGCGGCACCGGGACATCCGAGACCGGTGCAGGAACGGGCGGCACCGGAGGGACGGGTGGTGCGAGTGGCCACCTACTCCTCGGAGGTGGTCGAGGTGGTAACGGCGGCAACGGAATCAAGGACGATGTCGGCGGGACAGGTGGTAACGGCGGCGAGGGCGGTAACGGGCGCGGCATCCTCACCGGTGGTGGCCGAGGGGGCAACGGTGGTAACGGTGTCGACAACAATGGCATCAACGTTGGATCGGGTGGTAGCGGCGGCAACGGAGGCAACGGCAGCCTCGGCGGTTTCGGCGGTAACGGTGGCAACGGCGGCGAGTCGAACGGCGACGGCGGCCAGGGCGGTGGCCCCGGCGGCCGCCCCGGCGGCACCGGCGGTAGCCACGTCTAGCTCCACAGCGTGAATGGGAGGGGCCGGTCCTGGAACCCAGGACCGGCCCTTTCTCGTTGGCCACCTGTGGGTTGCCTGGTGTTCATCCGGCTTCGTCAAGATCACTCGACTTCACCGCCGAACTGAACAGGGGTCCTCCATGATGGCG
>JBPPMV010000479.1:0-2459 GCA_051306235.1 Mycobacterium sp.
GTCGGCAACCACGACGGTGTCGGCGTGGCCAACAGCCAGGTACGCGCACCGAGTGTCGATGACCTCGGCGCCCAGGCGGTTTCGAAGAGCCTGGGCAATCTGCCGGTCATCGAGGATCCGGGGATGACGCCCGGCACCGTGCAGGTGGTGTTGTCCTCGGACTACACCGGTCCCGGTTCGGGCCTGGAGGGCAGCACGCCGCCGGCCGATCCCGCCTCCACCGAGTGGTATGAGGGCTATGAGGGCGAGGACCTGCTCACGTCCGCCGAAACCGAGCCTCCCCCGACCCAGTCGCCGATCATCACCGCCGGTTCCGACGACCCGCAGTGCGTGAACTGACGTGGCGACGGTCAGTGCGGCACTGCTCGACCCGTTGATGAAACGCGATCCGGTCGGCCCGCGAATCACCTACTACGACGACGCCACCGGTGAGCGCATCGAGGTGTCCACCGTGACGCTGGCCAACTGGGCGGCCAAGACGGCCAACCTGCTGCGCGACGAACTCGGGGCAGGCCCGGGCAGCAGAGTCGCGGTCCTGTTGCCCGCACACTGGCAGACGGCCGCGGTGCTGCTGGGCGCCTGGTGGATCGGGGCCGAGGTCGTGTTCGGTACGACATCGACCGATGCGGACATCGCGCTGTGCACCGCCGATCGCCTGGATGACGCCGATGGCGCGGTGAGCGCCGGCCTCGGCGAGGTGGTGGCGCTGTCGCTCGACCCCTTCGGCAAGCCGGTGCCCGATCTGCCGATCGGTGTGACCGATTACGCGACATCGGTGCGGGTGCACGGCGACCAGATCATCCCCGAACGCTCCCCCGGAGTGGCGCTGAACGGTCGGACGGCTGCGGACCTGCTGACGGTTGCCATCGCATCGGCCGGCGAGCAGGGGCTGACCGATGCCGACCGGGTGCTCTCCACCGCCCGTTGGGATACCGAGGACGATCTCATCCGGCACTTCATCGCAGTGCTGGCGGCCGGTGCGTCGCTGGTGCAGGTGACGAACGCCGATCCGGCGGCTTTGGAGCGCCGACGCACGATGGAAAAGGTCAGCCGAGGGTAATTCCTCCGATCCCACCGGCATCAAATATCCTGAGCGTCAATATTGCTCTGTAGGCCATTTCGGTCCGCTATGAGTACCCTGTGACAGGTGGGAAGCATCGCGATGAAATTCGCTGCATATCAGCACGTAGGCCATCGACGTGTGCAGGGCTATACGGTTTCCAATGCAATCAAGTTGCTACAAGCCGTCGACCAATACCAACGCGACGCCGGCATCAGCGGCCCCATCGCCGAGATCGGCGTCCATCACGGGCAGCTGTTCATCGCGATGAAGCTGCTGCAGCGCCCCGGTGAGTCCGCGATTGCGATAGATCTCTTCGAAGACCAAGAGTCCAATATCGACAAGTCCGGCGAGGGCGACCGCGACCAGTTCCTGCGCCACCTCGACCGGTGGGCCGACCGCACCGGACTGGTCATCCACCAGGGCGACTCCACCGCGATCATGCCCGGCGACATCCCGGCGATGTCCGGCGTGCGGGTGTTCTCCGTCGACGGCGGCCACACCCAGGAGATCGTGCTCAGCGATATGCAGCTGGCCGAGAAGAGCCTGGTCGACGGCGGCGTGGTGATCGCCGACGATGTGTTCAACCAGCAGTGGCCCGGCGTCTGCGTCGGCACCGTGCACTACCTGGAGCAGGGCGGCGCGCTCGTGCCGTTCTACATCGGCTACAACAAGGTGCTGTTCACCCAGCCCGAGCATGCCGACCGCTATCGTCGCGCGCTCGATGCCGCCTACGCGGACAAGACCATGACGGCCGTCTTCGAGTCCTCGTTCGTCGGCCATCCGGTGAGCGTCCTGGTGCCGGTCCCCAAGCATCCCGCGCATATCGCGCGCCGCAGCGAGACGGTCCGCAACACCTACCAAAAGGTCGCCAAGCTCCTCCGCTGATACGCCGAATGGCCAGTTGTTACACGGCTTTCGGCAAAAAGCGTGCAGCAACCGGCCACTCGGCGGAAACCTACTTCAGCAGCTGACGCGACATCACGACGCGTTGAATCTGGTTGGTGCCCTCATAGATCTGGGTGATCTTGGCATCGCGCATGAAGCGCTCCACCGGGAAGTCGACGGTGTAGCCGTAGCCACCGAACAGCTGCACCGCGTCGGTGGTCACCTCCATCGCGACATCGGAGGCGAAGCACTTCGAGGCCGAGGCCAGGAACTGCAGATTGGGTTCCATGCGCTCGGCACGGGCAGCCGCGGTGTAGACCATCAGCCGGGCCGCCTCGACCTTCATAGCCATATCGGCGAGCATGAACTGGGTGCTCTGAAAGTCGGCGATGGACTTGCCGAACTGCTTGCGCTCCTTGGTATAGGCGATCGCCGCGTCCAGGGCGCCCTGGGCGATACCGACGGCCTGCGCGCCGATGGTCGGCCGGGTGTGATCGAGGGTGGCCAGCGC
>JBPPMV010000480.1:0-3008 GCA_051306235.1 Mycobacterium sp.
ATCGCCCTGATCGGCGCGTTCTACCTGTTCACCCTGGTGCTCGGTTACGGCGCCGCGGCGCTGGTCGGTCCGGATCGCATCTTGAGCGCGGCGGGCGGCGTGAACTCCGCGGCCCCGCTGCTGGCGCTCGAACTCGGCGGTGTGGTCCTGCTCGGCATCATCTCCGCGGTCGCCTTCGCCACCATCCTGGCGGTCGTCGCCGGTCTGACCATCACCGCATCGGCGTCGTTCGCGCACGATATCTACGCCGGAGTGTGGAAGAAGCACAAGGTGACCGAGGACGAGCAGGTGAAGGTCTCCCGCATCACCGCGGTCGTGTTGGGCATCGTCGCGATCGGTCTCGGCATCCTGGCCAACGGTCAGAACGTCGCGTTCCTGGTGGCGCTGGCCTTCGCCATCGCCGCGGCGGCCAACCTGCCGACCATCGTGTACTCCCTGTACTGGAAGCGGTTCAACACCCGTGGTGCGCTGTGGAGCATGTACGGCGGCCTGATCTCCACGCTGGTGCTGATCGTCTTCTCCCCCGCCGTCTCGGGTACGAAGACCTCGATGATCCCCGGCGCGGACTTCGCCTGGTTCCCGCTGGCCAACCCGGGCATCGTGTCCATCCCGCTGGCGTTCGCGCTCGGCATCATCGGCTCGCTCACGTCCAAGGACAGCGGCGACCCGGCGATCAACGCGGAGATGGAAGTGCGGTCGCTGACCGGGGTGGGCGCCGAGAAGGCCACTGCTCACTAGCCACGCGGATTACCTGGTCCGGCGGCGGTGTTGTTCACGCGAGTGAGCACCCGCCGCCGGCCTTTCGCGTTCGCAGCGCTTTCGTACGCCTTCGTCGCGGTCATGGTGGGCACCACGTTGCCCACGCCCCTCTACGCGTTCTACGCCGAGCAGATGCACTTTTCGGTGGTCACCACCACCGTGATCTTCGCGTCCTACGCCGCGGGCGTCCTCGGTGCGCTCCTTCTCTTCGGCGGCTGGTCCGACGCCATCGGCCGACGACCCGTGCTGCTGGCCGGTCTGGTCTTCGCGATCGCCAGCTCGGTGGTGTTCCTGACCGCCGACAGCGTGCCGCTGCTCCTGGTGGGCCGCCTGCTGTCCGGACTGTCGGCCGGCCTGTTCACCGGAACCGCCACCGCTGCAGTGGTCGAAGCCCTGCCCGCCGAACAGCAGGAGCGCGCCGCCACCGTGGCCACCATCGCCAATATCGGTGGTCTGGGCCTCGGTCCGGTGCTGGCCGGAGTGCTTGCCCAGTACGTGTCGCACCCGTTGACGCTGCCCTTCGTCGTGCATATCGTGCTCGCCACCTTGGCGTTGGCGGCAGTGTTCAGCGCGCCGGAGACATCGTCGCGCACCGGCCGGATCGGGTTTCAGCGCCTGGCCATCCCCGCTGAAGCCCGCGCGGTCTTCATGACCGCCGCGACGGCTGCATTCGCCGGGTTCGCGGTGACGGGACTGTTCGCCGCCGTGGCACCGTCGTTCGTCGCCGACGTGATCGGCGTCGAGAACCACGCCGTTGCCGGAGCGGTGGCCGGATCGATATTTCTCGCCTCGGCGGTCGCCCAACTCGCCGGACGCCGGATCAATCCCCCGACCGCTGTCGCCGCGGGCTGCGCCGTCCTCGCTGCCGGTATGACTATTCTGGCTGTCGCCCTTACATTTTCGTCGCTGCCGGGAGTCATCGTCGCGGCACTGGTGGCCGGCGCCGGGCAGGGCATCAGCTTCAGCCGCGGCCTGGCCGCCGTCGTCGAACGGGTGCCCACGGCACAACGCGGCGAGGTCAGTTCCACCTACTTCGTGGTGGCCTATGTGGCGATTGCACTGCCGGTGGTCGGCGTCGGCTTTGCTGCGCAAGCCTGGGGCCTGCGCACCGCGGGGGTGAGCTTCGCGGCCGCCGTGGCGGTTCTGGCGCTGGCCTGCCTCACCGCGATCCTGGTCCAAGCCAGGCGCGCGCCTGATTGAGTGGTTCTACTCAGGCCCACTCAGGCCGCCACCCCTACATTCGGGATATGCCCATCGCCGCGTTTCCGACGGTCGCCGACATCGCCGCCTCGACACCGCCCGATCGCGACCGGGCCATCGACGTCATCCGGATCAGTGCGCTCCTGGGCGTCATCATCGGGCACACGGTCATGGCCACCAGCATCATTCGCGATGACGTGTTCTATTGGGAAAACCTGCTCACCACATCGGTGATCTTCCAGGCACTGACCTGGGTGTTCCAGATCATGCCGCTGTTCTTCTTCGCCGGGGTCGCCGCCTCGGTCCAGTCCTGGGTTCCCGGTACGAGCTGGGGCAACTGGTTGCTGCGCCGGTGTACCCGGCTGTACCGGCCGGTCTTCTACTATCTGGCGTTCTGGGCGGTCGCGCTCGTTGTACTGCACCGCGTGCTTCCCGTGCACGTCTACGAACCGGTCGCCGGCATCTCCATCCAGTTGCTGTGGTTTATCGGGGCCTATGTTCTTGTGCTGGCGACGGTTCCGGTGCTCGCCCGCATCGACACCGTGGGTCGCCTGACGGCAGCGGTGGCAACGCTGTACGGAATGGCCGCGATCGTCGACGCGCTCCGCATCGCCGACCCGACCTGGAACTGGCTCGGTTACGCCAACCTGGCAGTCTGGCTCATACCCGCGATGTTCGGTGTCGCCTACCGGTACCGTCTGGTCACCACGCCGGCAGCGGCCACGCTCGCACTGTTCATGCTGGTGGTCAATCTCGTCCTGGTGCGGTTCGGTCCGTATGAGCCCAGCCTGGTGGGCATCGACGGACAGCAGCTCAAGAACATGACTCCGCCGTCCCTGTTGCTGGCCGGCCACGCAATGATGATGTGCGCGTTCGCGATTGCCCTGGCACCCACCGTCGGCCGGTGGGCGCAACGGCCCCGGGTGTGGTGGTGGGCGGCGATCGGCAACAGCGGCGCAATGACGCTGTATCTGTGGCATATCCCGGCGCTGCTCGGGGTGCACCTGGCCTTCGACCTGATCGGACTGCCCCGGCATCCCGGGCAGCCG
>JBPPMV010000481.1:0-5706 GCA_051306235.1 Mycobacterium sp.
ACGTGCCGCCGCCTCCGGTGGATGTGCCGGCCGAGGCCGCAGTACCCCTTGCCGCTGTCGCACCGATCGAGGCGGCGGTTGCGCCACCTGTCGGCATCGGCGCACCGGCCGCCGCCGCAATCGCCACCGAGACCGCGGGCAATGTCCTCCCGATGCTGGCATCGGCTCCGGCCGTGCTGGCGGCGACGCCGCCACCGCCGCTGACCCTGCCCACGGTGCCCGGCCTACCGGTGACCCTGCCGAGTGAGATCTCGCTACCGACCGACCTGGTGTGTGAGGGCACCGCATGGTCGGTCACCGCGCCGCAGGATCAGCCGGGCGCGCCGGCAGAACAGCCGATGCGCGGGCCGGAGGGATCCGGACGCGCCGACTGGTGATTCAGCAGGAGCCGAAAAGGTATTGAGAGAGCTGAAAGATCTTGCCCCCGAGGGTGATATCAGGCTCCGGGTGCGGGAGCGCGCACGACCACCGGCACCGCCGGGAAGTAGATGGCCATCTCCGAGCGTGACTTGCGGAGCGCGGCCGTGCCGTACCCCTTCTTACGCAGGTCGGGTCGGATCCAGACCCGCACCTCGACCTCGTGGTCGACGAGCTCACCGAGCACCAGGCCGACCTTCTGCTCACCTTCGAGCGCGACGAACCAAGCCGCTTCTTCCAGATCCAAACGGCCCAGCGCAGCGGTGATTTCGTGGTCCAGGCTGCCCGCCGGGCCACCCTTTCCGTCGCCGGCGGTGTGTAGTTCGTCGACGCGGGCGGCGAAGATGTCACGATCGGTCTCACCCGAGAAGGCGCGCAGTACCAGCGTTTCGGCCGATGCTGCGGGCCGCTCCTTGAGGGTGAAGGTGAGCTGGCTGTTCAGGTCTTCCAACTCGGCGGCGATACCGCGGCGGGAGTCCTTGGTCAGCTGGTCGAAGGACAGTCCGATCACCGCTTCACTACCGGCGTGGGTGGTCCCGAGCAGTTCGGCGATCGCGGCGACGGCGGCATCCCGGTCGGCCGCGTCGACGATGACGTCGAGGACCTCGTGGCGGCGGTCGAGCGCGTTCACCAACGCATCTGCGATTTCACGACGGGCGGCGGCACGATCCAAATCGGTCATGGACCAAGCCTAGATCAACCACCGCCCGGTGCGCCGGGATCCCGCCCCGGCCCACACATCAGAACCTCAGACCTGAGTGAAACGCTTCTCGTCGTAGAGTCGCGCCCATTCCGCGCGCGGCCGGATCGAGGTGTCGACATCGGTCGCGGTGGCCCGCAGCGCACCGACGGTCGCCTTCTCCTTGGGGGTCAGCTTGAACGGATCCCAGCCGAAGAACCGGCTGGAGTTCTCCCAGGTGATCTTGTTGATATCGGAATCCGAGGCACCGGCGGCATTCAACTCGGCGAGCACCTGCTCGGGAGCATCGGGCCAGAAGCAGTCCGAGTGCGGGTAGTCGCACTCCCAGGCGATGATGTCGATGCCGATTTCGTGGCGCAGTTTCAGCGACGTCTTGTCGGTGACATAGCAGGCCAGCGAATGCTCGCGGAAGACGTCGCTGGGCATCTTGTCGCCGAAGTCGCGGCGCAGCCACTTCTGGTTCGTGTAGTGCCGGTCGCTGCGGTCCAGGTAGAACGGGATCCAGCCGATGCCGCCCTCGGAGAAGGCGAACTTCAGATCCGGGTAGTTGCGCATGGCGGGGCCCCACAGCAGATCCTGGGCACACATCGCCGAAACCTGGGTGGCCAGGATGATCAGGTTGTCGATCGGCGCGTTGGGCGCCATGCTGATCGCCCCGAACCCGGTGCCGATGTGCAGGCACATGACCACGTTCTCCTCGGACAGCGTCCTGAATACCGGACCCCAGTAGTCTTCGTCGTGGTAGCTGGGCAGGCCCTCAAGGTGAGGCAGTTCCGGCATCGTCACCGCATGGCATCCCTTGGCGGCAACCCGGCGGATCTCCGCGACCATGCCCTCCGGAGTCCAGGTCGGCATGATGGCAATCGGAATGAACCGGTCGGGATAGCTGCCTGCCCATTCGTCGATATGCCAGTCGTTGTAGGCCGACACCATCACCAGCGTGATGTCTTCGCGAGTGATGTTGAGATGGCGGGCCGAGAATCCGGTGAAGGTCGGGAAGCACATCGATGCCAGGATGCCGTTGCGGCTCATGTCGCGCACCCGCTCATGCACGTCGTAGACACCCGGGCGCATTTCGGCGAAACCGGCCGGATCACGGCCCCATTCCTCCGGCGGCCAGGACACCACGGCGTTCAGGCCGCTGACGCCCTGCGGCCTGCCCTGGTAGAACCACTGGTCGACGCCCTTCTCATCGGTGACGACGATCGGCGCATCGGCCTTGTATTTCGCAGGCACGTGGTTGAGGAACATGTCGGGCGGTTCCACGACGTGGTCGTCGATGCTCACCAGAATCAGGTCGTTGGTCTCCATGCTTACAACTAGTACCCTCGGATTCCGTGACCGTCTCTGCGCTATCGGACAGAGGTTTGACCTTTTCGGCCAACCTGGAACAACAATTTCGGCCGGTCATCGAGCTGCGCCGCGGCGGGCGGGCTCTTGCGGGCAGCTACCTCTACGAGGGCGACGGCCTGATTACCGGTTGGCACTCCCACGAAGTGCATCAGATCGAATATGCGCTGCAGGGTGTCGTCGAGGTGGAGACCGACGCGGGCCACTACCTGTTGCCGCCCCAGCAGGCCGCCTGGATCCCGGCCGGCCTGGAACATCAGGCGGTGATGAACCCCGAGGTCAAGACCGTCGCGGTGATGTTCGACGCCCAGATGATCCCCGGCACCGGCGATCGCGCGCGGATCATCGCGGTATCGCCGTTGATCCGCGAGATGATGATCTATGCGCTGCGCTGGCCCATCGACAGGAGCCAGGGCGCAGCCGAGGACGACGGCGTCTCCGACGGTTTCTTCCGCACGTTGGCCCATCTGGTCACCGAGGCGCTCGACCACGAGGCGCCGCTGAGCCTGCCCACCTCCGAGCACCCGATCGTCGCGGCGGCGCTGGCCTACACCAAGGCGAACCTCGCATCGGTGACCGCCGAGGACGTCAGCCGGGCGGTGGCGGTATCGGAGCGGACGCTGCGCCGGTTGTTCTCCGACACCCTCGGGCTGTCCTGGCGGACCTACCTGCTGCACGCCCGGATGCTGCGCGCGATGGCCTTACTGGCCGCACCCGGGCAGTCCGTGCAGGCAACCTCATCGGCGGTCGGGTTCGACAGCCTCAGTTCGTTCACCCGGAGCTTCAGCCAATTCTGCGGCGAGACACCGTCGACCTACCGTAAAAGGGTTGCCGGCGAACGCGATTGACGCGTCGGCGACGCCCGGTCAACCGTCGGTCAGCGGCCGGAACAATCCCTCGCGCAGCAGCGAACTCGTAGATTCCTGCCACCGCTCCAGCTGCTCGGGGTCGATGAACGGCGCGGGCAGGTGCCGGTCGATATGTGCCCGCAGGCTGATCGCGCCGAGCGCCAGCACCAGACTGTTGATGGCCGCCCACAGCATGTCGATATCGGGGCGGGTCTCTCCGCGTTCACCGCGCAGCTGCCACCGGGCGATGCCCACCTCCAGCAAACTGTCGAAAATCTTCGCACCCAACTCGCTGCCGTCCACCACGGCCCGGCCGAGGTAGGCGGCAACCTCGGGGTGTTGCGCGACGATCTGATTGACGCGGTCGCCGACTTCCGAGACCGAATCCGTCGCGCGCTCGGAGATCGGCTGCGCCATCGGCGTGATCACGACATCCACGACATATTCGTCGACGGCCTTGATCAAACCCGCTTTCGTGGCGAAGTGGTGCTGGACCAGCCCCAATGACACTCCGGCCGCCGCCGCCACCCCGCGCAGTGTCGTCGCAGCGGTCCCCTGCGCCGCGAAACTCTGCAATGCCGCGGCACGGATTTTCACGATGCTGCGCGATGCAGCAGCGCCTGTCCCGCCAGCCTCAGAATTCACAATTGCCAGGGTAGTCAATCTCACCCTGCCACGGCTTCTCGATACGTCTGTATCGTGGATACAGTACAGCCGTATGGTGGGTTTTTTGTTGTCGAGCAAGGAAGGGATGGTGGGGGGACGTGTATCCGTTATCGATCGAAGACGGAGTGTGGACGGCACCGTGCACACAGAATCCCGACCGGTGGACGACAACGGCAGATGAGGGGGCGAAGGCCTTGTGCCGCGCCTGCCCACGCCGCTGGCAGTGCGCCAAAGAGGCCTGTGTGACTCCGGGGGCGGAGGGCCTGTGGGCCGGTATCGTGCTGCCGCCGGCGGGCCGTAGCCGGCAGTTCGCGCTCAAGCAGTTGCGCTCACTGGCCGAGCGCAACTGCGGCAAGGGGCGTCCTACCTAGGCGGTGCGCCCGAGCAATCGGGGTCCACCTGCACCGCGTAGGACGTGATCGCGCTGATCTGGTTCCCGGTGAACTCGAAGATGTCGCAACCGGCGACGGCCGTGACACCATTGGGACCGGTATAACGGGCGACGGTGTCCACCGCGACCACATCACCCTGTGCCGCCACGACACACCGCTCCATATCGGTGGCCGTATCGGCCAGACTCTCGCCGGTCTCGCGACAGGTGCGGATCACGGCGTCGGCGCCCTCGAGCACCATGTAGCCCACGATCGTCCACTGCACGTCCTTGGCCAGATGCGGCAGCGACTCCTCGAAACGATGGGTGGAGAACGCAAGTCCGACGGCGCCGCGGTCGAACGCATCGTCCATGGGATCCTCCTCGATCGCGGGTGCTCACAACGAAACCAGCTCCGCCCGACCATGCCACGGCGACACGGTCCGCGTGGCAGAGGGCACGAAATTTCCGTTCTGTAAGCCATGACACACTTTGCTCATGGTTCCCTCCATTGCGCGCCCCAAGCTCGAGGGCAACGTTGCCGTCAGCGCTGACCGCCAACTCGGGTTCGCCGAGTTCGGCGATCCTCAGGGCCGGGCAATCTTCTGGTTGCACGGCACGCCCGGCGCCCGCCGGCAGATTCCCGCCGAGGCCAGGGCGTACGCCGCGCTGGAGAAGATCCGGTTGATCGGCGTGGACCGGCCGGGTATCGGGTCCTCCACCGCGCACCAGTATCCCAACGTGCTGGCCTTCGCCGACGACCTGCGCACCATCGCCGACACCCTGGGAATCGACAACTTCGCCGTCGTCGGGTTGTCCGGCGGGGGGCCTTACACCTTGGCCGCCGCGGCGGCCATGCCCGACCGGGTGGTGGTCGCCGGTGTGCTCGGCGGCGTCGCCCCCTACGTGGGACCCGACGGTATCGCCAGCGGCCTGATGAATCTGGGCTCGACGGTGGCCCCGCTGCTCGAGTTCGCCGGTGCCCCGATTCGACTCGCAGCCGCGACCCTGATCAAGATCATCGCACCATTCGGTTCGCCGGCACTGGAGATCTACGCCAGGATCTCGCCGGAGGGCGATCGCCGCCTGCTCGCACGCCCCGAGTTCAAGGCGATGTTCCTCGATGACCTGCTCAATGGCGGTCGCAAGCAATTGTCTGCACCGTTCTATGACGTCGTCGACTTCGTCCGCGACTGGGGATTCCGGCTCGACGAGGTGAAGGTCCCGGTGCACTGGTGGCACGGCGACAAGGACCACATCGTGCCGTTCGCGCACGGCGCGCACGTGGTCTCCCGGCTGCCGGACGCCGAGATGACGGTGCTGCCCGGCGAGAGTCACCTCGGGGGGCTCGGCTG
>JBPPMV010000482.1:0-4750 GCA_051306235.1 Mycobacterium sp.
ACCCCGGCCGACAGCGCCACTTCCTCGCGGCGCAGGCCGCTGGTCCGCATCCGGGGCACCTCGGGAAAACCCAGTTCGTCGCGCGGCGCGGCCTCTCGGCGGGCACGCAGGAACGCGCCCAGAGCGAGCCGTTGTTGCACGCGCTTGTCCACGGTCGCCAGCCTATTCCCGGACCGCAGACTGGTAGTACCGGTACTAGCATCAGCGCCGTCTTCTCCATTGCGGCGTTCGATGCGACTGTAGGCGTCATGCCCGATTTGAGGTCACGTACGGTCACCCACGGTCGCAACATGGCGGGAGCACGCTCGCTGCTGCGCGCCGCGGGTGTCGCCTCTGCCGATATCGGCAAGCCGATCATCGCGGTGGCCAACAGCTTCACCGAATTCGTCCCCGGCCACACCCATCTGCAGCCGGTCGGGCGCATCGTGTCCGAGGCCATCACGGCCGCCGGCGGAATCCCCCGCGAGTTCAACACCATCGCCGTGGACGACGGCATCGCCATGGGTCACGGCGGCATGCTGTATTCGCTGCCGTCTCGCGAACTCATCGCCGACTCCGTCGAGTACATGGTGAACGCACACTGCGCCGATGCCATGGTGTGTATCTCCAACTGCGACAAAATCACTCCCGGTATGTTGATGGCCGCACTGCGGCTGAACATCCCGACTGTCTTCGTCTCCGGCGGCCCGATGGAGGGCGGCACGGCCGTGCTGGTGGACGGCACCGTCAAGACCCGGCTCAATCTGGTGTCCGCGATCGCCGACGCGGTGAACACCGAGGTCTCCGATGCCGATATCGCTCTCATCGAGGAGGCGGCCTGCCCGACCTGCGGGTCGTGTTCGGGCATGTTCACCGCGAATTCGATGAACTGCCTCACCGAGGCACTGGGCCTGGCCCTGCCCGGCAACGGGTCGACGCTGGCCACCCACACCGCACGCCGCGCCCTCTACGAGAAGGCCGGCAGCACCGTCATGGACATCGTGCGGGCCTACTACGAGCGCGATGACGACAGCGTGTTGCCGCGCTCGATCGCCACCCACGACGCCTTCGACAACGCGATGGCGTTGGACATCGCGATGGGTGGCAGCACCAACACGGTGCTGCACCTGCTGGCGGCCGCGCGCGAGGCCGAACTCGATTACACCCTCGAGGACATCGAGAAGCGCAGCCAGATGGTGCCCTGCCTGTGCAAGGTCGCGCCCAACGGCCACTTTCTGATGGAAGACGTGCATCGCGCCGGTGGCATCCCGGCGATCCTCGGTGAACTGTGGCGCGGCGGCCAGTTGCACGAGACCGTGCACTCGGTGCACGCCGGTTCGCTGGCGGAGTGGTTGCGCGCGTGGGATATCCGCGGCGGATCGCCCTCGGCCGAGGCGGTCGAGTTGTTCCACGCCGCCCCGGGATGTGTGCGCTCGGCGACGGCGTTCTCGCAGTCGGAGCGCTGGGACAGTCTGGACACCGATGCCGAGAACGGCTGCATCCACAGCTTCGAGCACGCCTATTCCGCCGACGGCGGGTTGGCGGTGCTGCGCGGCAACCTGTCGGTGGACGGTTGCATCGTCAAGACCGCCGGGGTCGACGAAAGTATCTGGAAATTCTCCGGTCCCGCCGTGGTGCTGGAATCCCAGGAGGATGCGGTGGACGCGATCCTCAACAAGCGGGTGCGGCCCGGCGATGTCGTGGTGATCCGCTACGAAGGGCCCAAGGGTGGCCCCGGCATGCAGGAGATGCTCTACCCGACTGCATTCTTGAAGGGCCGCGGGCTCGGTGCGCAGTGCGCGCTGGTCACCGACGGCCGCTTCTCCGGTGGGACGTCCGGTCTGTCGATCGGGCATGTCTCCCCCGAGGCTGCCGCGGGCGGCACCATCGCGCTGGTCGAAGACGGCGACCTGATCACCATCGACATCCCGCACCGCAGCATTCTCGTCGATGTGAGCGATGACGTGCTGGAACGCCGCCGCGCAGCGCTGCTGGCCGCGGGCGGGTACCGGCCCGCGAACCGGCAGCGCGTCGTCTCCGCCGCCCTGCGTGCGTATGCGGCACTGGCCTTGTCGGCCGACAAGGGGGCCGTGCGCGCGGTGCCCGCAGACTACTAATACACGTCTCGCACATACCGTTTGGTGGCGACGAGTTCCTTCTTGTAGTCGTGCGCGGCCTCGGCCGACATCGATCCGTGCTTACGGATGATCTTCGTCAGCGCGTCATCGACATCCCTGGCCATCCGGGTGGCGTCACCGCAGACGTAGAAGTGCGCGCCGTCCTCCATCCAGCGCCACAACTCGGCACCGGCATCGAGCATCTTGTGCTGCACATAGATCCGGCCGGCCTGATCCCGTGAGAAGGCCAGGTCCAGGTGGTTCAGCAGCCCGTCGGCCACCATGTGCTCGAGGTCATCGCGGTAGTAGAAATTCTCGGCGCGGTGCTGATCGCCGAAGAACAGCCAGTTGCGGCCGGTATGGCCCAGCGCGCGGCGTTCCTGCAGGAAACCGCGGAAGGGGGCGATCCCGGTGCCGGGTCCGACCATGATCATCGGTGTCTCCGAATCGACGGGCGGCCGGAAGTTCGGCGAACGCTGTACGAACACCGGGACCGAGGTCGCCCGGTCGGCCAGATGGGTCGACGCCACACCGCCCCTGGTCGCGCCCCGGGCGCTGAGGTAGCGCACCACCGACACAGTGAGTTGCACCTCATGCGGGCTGACCAGCGGGCTCGACGATATCGAGTATTGCCGCGGCGTCAGCCGGACCAGCGCGTCCTGCCACTCGGCGGGGTCGGCACTCAACGTGAATTCCTCGACGATGTCGAGGCCGTTGCGGTTTTCGAGCCAACCCTCCAGACGCTCGCGCGGTTTGCGCAGCATCTTGGCCTCCCGGCTCCGTTCGGCGACGAAGCTCAGCAGGTTGGGCGTGATTCGGCAGATGTCATAGGACGATGTCAGGGCGGTGCGCAGATCAGTGTCGGCGCCGTCCACCTCGATGATCTCGTTGCCGGACAGCCCCGTCGCGGTCAGCCACGCGTTCACCGATTCATCGGAGTTGGTGACGAACACCCCGAGTGAGTCACCGACGGCATAGCCCGGCCCGTGCTCGGCGACATGTTCGGAGATGTCGAACCCGAACTGCCGCACCTCTTTTGCGGCCGACGGTGGGGTCAGCAGGGTATTGCGGCTCAGCGGCGCGAGCACCGGGGCGTTGCGGGACAACGGAACCGCGGGCTTTGTCGGGGCGCGGACTGCGGGCCGCTGGGTGGTCGTGGCTGCGGGTTCGGCTGCCACACCGGCGATGACCCGATCGGCCCAGACCGCCATGGGTTTGTCGTCGTAGGCCTCGCAATCCACGCGGTCGAGGATTCGGGTGGCGCCCAGCGCCGCCAGTCGGGTGTCCAGGGACTTGGCGTGGCCACAGAAGTTGTCGTAGGACTTGTCGCCGATACCGAGCACCGCGTACCGCACATTCGAGAGCTCTGGCGCGTCCGCGGCCTCCAACCGCTCCCAGAACTCGGCGCCGTTGTCCGGTGGCCCGCCGTCCCCGAAGGTACTGGTGACGAACACGATCTCACCGGCTGCCGTCAGGTCCGCCAGCGACGCGTCGTTCATCGAGATCAGCCGGGAACCCGCCAGCCGTCCGGCCAGCTGCGCGGCGAAGTCCTCAGCGGTACCGGTCTGCGAGGCCCACAGCACCATCGGCCCGCTGTCGTCCGCTGGTGCCGGCGCGTCAAGGGTCCGCGAGTACGTTCCCGCGAGCAGCCCGTCGACCCACAACCGGATCGGCGCCCGCACCGGAGCGGAGGCCGGGAGCACCGGCACTCCCGGTGTACCTGCGTCCAGCCCGGCGAGAAAGCCAGACAGGTAGTAACTCTCGTCCTCGTTGAGCTGCGGCGGCGCCGTGGACAGGCCCAGCGCGGCCAGTCCCCCGTCCGCCGCCGGTGACGCCACGGCGATCGGTCGGAGCCGCACCGCACACACCTTGAGTTCGGGTTGCAGTGAATCGGGGTCGACGGCGTCGTTGGTGAGCGCGTTGATGGTCAGGTATTCGCCGTGTTCGTCGTTCCAGTGGAACGGCACCCAGACGTTGCCGGGCAGCACCCGGTCGGTGATGATCACCGGCAGTACGGCGCGTCCGCGCCGCGAGGTGAGCTCGACCTGATGGTGCTTGCTGATCCCCTGCGCGGCAGCGTCTTCGGGGTGGACTTCGACGAACGGCGCGGCGTTGAGCTTGTTCAGTTTGTCGACCTGCCCGGTCTTGGTCATGGTGTGCCACTGGTGCTGTAGACGACCGGTGTTGAGCACCATCGGGTAGTCGTCGTCGGGCAGTTCCCGGGCGTCCATGTGCGGACGGGCAAAGAATTTCGCCCGTCGCGACGGTGTGGCGAATGCCAGTCGTGGCCGGTGGCCGTTCTCCTCGACGTGCAGCGTCTGGGAGATGCCGTCGTTCAGGTAGCGGATCGGACTCCGGCCATGTGTGGTCGTGGCCTCGCCCTCGGGCGGGCAGGGCCACTGTAGCGGGGTCTCCCGCAGCCGCTCATAGCTGGCGCCACGCAGATCGTAACCGGTGCGCGGGTTGGCGAACCGGCGGATCTCGTCGAAGATCTCCGAGCCGGATTTGTAGGCGAAATCGTCCCCGAAGCCCAGGTATTCGGCGACACCGCAGATCAGTTCCCAGTCCGCGCGGGCCTCCCCGACCGGCGGGACCGACTGCTGCAAGAGCGTCAGGTTCCGCTCGGAGTTGATCATCACGGCGTCCGTCTCGGC
>JBPPMV010000483.1:0-2757 GCA_051306235.1 Mycobacterium sp.
GCTTCGCTCATCATGTCGGCGGTCCACGGCGGGTCGAGCACCACTTCCACGGCTGCATCGGCCACGCCCGGAATGACCAGCAGTTTTTCCTTCACGTCCTCGGCGATCACATCGCCCATGCCGCAGCCGGGCGCGGTCAGGGTCATCTTGACCTCGACACGGTAGCGGTCCTTGCCGATCGACTCGACATCACAACCGTAAATGAGGCCGAGTTCCACGATATCAACCGGGATTTCCGGGTCGTAGCAGGTGCGAAGGTGCTGCCAGACCAGTTCCTCGACCGCCCCCTGCGAGACTGCGCCGCGAAAACTCTCGGCCGGCAGCGGCACGCGGGTCTTGCCCAGCGCGTCGGCGTCCTTGGCGTCGATGCGCGCCATCTGGCCTTCCAGCAGCACGGTGTAGCTGCCGCCCAGTTGTTGCAGCAGGGTGACCTCGGTGCCTTTCTTGGCGTTGACCTGGATACCCAGTGGCACGAACAGGGCCTTGCAGTCACGGCTCAGGACAACGGTTTCGCGTTCGGTCACGGCAGGGCTCTTGGGTGGGGGGTGGACACGACAGTCACTCGGTGACGGCCGGCGTGGTCTGGCCGTGGGCGGCGTTGTGCAGGGTGTGCCAGGCCAGGGTGGCGCATTTCACGCGTGACGGAAATTCGCGCACGCCGGCCAACACGGCCAGCTTGCCGAGTTTTTCGGCGGTTTCCTCGCGCTGATCCTCGCCGGTAACCATGCCGTGGAAATCCCGAAACATGGCCTCGGCCTCGGCCACGGTCTTGCCCTTGACGGCCTGGGTCATGAGCGACGCCGACGCGGTCGAGATGGCGCAG
Organism: Mycobacterium sp.; assembly: GCA_051306235.1. Classification (GTDB taxonomy): domain Bacteria; phylum Actinomycetota; class Actinomycetes; order Mycobacteriales; family Mycobacteriaceae; genus Mycobacterium. The sequence continues at coordinate 824 of JBPPMV010000483.1, forward strand.
CCGGCGCCCTCGAAACGCACATCGGCGATGCGGTCGCCGTCCAGGTGCAGGGTGACGGTGATCTTGTCGCCACACAGCGGGTTGTAGCCGTGGGCCTTCGCGGTGGCGTCGGCCAGCACCCCGTAGTTACGCGGGTTTTTGTTGTGATCGACGATCAGTTCTTGATACAGGTCGCGCAGGCTGTTCATCAGGCAAACATCTCCACCGCCTTGCGCAGGGCCTGTGCCAGCCGGTCCAGGTCCTCGCGGGTGTTGTAGAAAGCCAGCGACGCACGCGCCGTGGCCGGGACGCCGAAACGCTCCATTACCGGCATGGCGCAGTGATGGCCGGCGCGGATGGCGACGCCTTCGGTGTCCAGCACTGTGCCGATGTCGTGGGCGTGCAGGCCGTCGATCACGAACGACAGGATGGCGGCCTTGTTCGGGGCCGTGCCGATCATCCGCAGGCCGGGAATCTCCTGCAACAGCGCCGTGCCGTAGACCAGCAGGTCATGCTCGTAGGCGGCCACTGCCTCCAGACCGACCTCGCTCACATAGTCGATGGCGGCACCCAGGCCGATGGCGCCGGCAATATGCGGCGTGCCGGCCTCGAACTTGAACGGCAGGTCGTTCCAGGTGCTGCCCTCGAAGCTGACGGTGCGAATCATGTCGCCGCCGCCCTGCCAGGGCGGCATCGCCTCCAGCAGCGCGCGCCGACCGTACAGCGCGCCGATGCCGGTTGGTCCATACAGCTTGTGGCCGGAGAAGGCGTAGAAATCGCAGTCCAGTGTCTGCACGTCGACCGGCGTATGAGCCACCGCCTGCGCGCCGTCGACCACCACCGGCACGCCCTGCGCGTGGGCAAGATCGATCATCTCGCGCAGCGGGTTGATGGTGCCGAGCGCATTGGACACGTGCACCACCGCCATCAGCCGGGTGCGCCCGCCCAGCAGCCGGCGAAACTCGTCCATGCGCACGCTGCCGGTGTCGTCGATGTGCGCCACCTTGAGCACTGCGCCGGTCTGCGCGCACAGCAGCTGCCAGGGCACGATGTTGGAGTGGTGCTCAAGACCGGTGATCAATATCTCGTCGCCGGGGCCAAGATTCGCCCGGCCGTAGCTTTGCGCCACCAGGTTGATGGCCTCGGTGGTGCCGCGCACGAAGATGATCTCGGCCGTCTCGCGGGCATTCAGGAAGCGCCGCACGCGCTCCCGCGCGCCTTCGTGCGCCGCGGTGGCCTGCTCGGACAGCCAGTGCACGCCGCGGTGGATGTTGGCGTTGATCTCGCGGTAATAACGCGCCTCGGCGTCGATGACCGCCTGCGGCTTTTGCGTGGTGGCGGCGTTGTCCAGGTACGCCAGCGGCTGGCCGCGCACGCTGCGCTGCAACAGCGGGAAGTCGGCCCGCCAGCGGGCGGCGGGGAAGTCTTGCCGGTGGGCGCTGTAAGTTGCAATGGTCATGAGTCGAAACCGGTCAGAGCTGGGGCAGGCGCGCGTCGATCAAGGCGGCGACCGCATCCTGCAGGCGGGCATCCAGGCCGCTTAGCGCGTCGCGGGCGAACGCCGTCATCAGCAACTCGCGGGCGGCCGCTTCGGCGATGCCGCGGGACCGAAGATAAAACACCTGCGCCTCGTCGAGCTGACCGACGGTGGCGCCGTGGCTGCACTTGACGTCGTCGGCATAGATCTCGAGTTCCGGCTTGGCGTCCACCTCGGCGCGATTCGACAGCAGCAGGTTGGCGCAGGTCATGGCCGAATCGGTCTTGTCGGCGCCCGGATGCACGTGCACGCGGCCGTTGAACACGGCCCGGCCGGTGCCGCCGATCAGGCCCTTGTAGGTCTCCTCGCTGCGGCAGTGCGGGGCGATGTGCTCGATGCGGGTATGGAAATCCACATGCTCGCTGGTGCCCGCCGTGTACAGACCGCGCAGGCTGCATTCGCCGCCCGCCTGGTCCAG
>JBPPMV010000484.1:0-12283 GCA_051306235.1 Mycobacterium sp.
CCCGCGCCAGCATCGACGTCTCGACGCTGAGCCGGCTGGAATCCGGGAAGCGGCGACTGGCCCTGGATCACCTGCCCCGACTGGCCCTCGCGCTATCGGTCAGCACCGACGAACTGCTGCGCGAACCCGAATCCGACGACCCGCGGGTCCGCGGCAGCTCACACACCCGCCACGGGGTGACCTACTGGCCGTTGACCCGCCACGGGGCGACCGGGGGCCGGCACACATTCAAAGTGCGGGTGAGCACAAAACGCAACACGCCGCCGGCCGAACTACCCACCCACGAGGGCCAGGAGTGGATGTACGTGCTCTCCGGGCGGCTGCGCCTGATTCTGGGCGAACGGGATTTCACCATCAAACCCGGTGAAGCCGTGGAGTTCTCGACGTGGACGCCGCACTGGTTCGGCACCGTGGACGGACCTGTCGAGGCGATCATGATCTTTGACGTCCACGGGGAACGTCTGCACCTACACAGCTCAGTCTAGATAGGACGTCTGGTTGACCAGGCGCACCGAGGCCAGCCCGTCGGGATAGAACTCGGCAATGCTCAGCGACGCGAGATCCAGGTGCAGTCGGTAGAGAATCCCGGCGCTACTGTCGAGCGCCAACCGCAACATGGTCTTGATCGGCGTGACATGCGAGACCACCAGCACCGTCGATCCGGCGTACTCCTCGACGATCCGATTGCGGGCGCGCCGAATCCGCTGTGCCACCGCATCGAAGCTCTCCCCACCCGGGGGTGTCACGCTGGTATCGCGCAGCCAGCTGCCGTGCAGGTCCGGATCACGTTGCGCCGCTTCGGAGAACGTCAGGCCCTCCCATTGCCCGAAGTCCGTCTCGATCAGGTCGTCGTCGGTGACGACGTCCAGGCCGAGTTCCTTCGCGGCCGCAGTAGCCGTCTCCTGAGCGCGTTGCAGCGGTGAGGACAGCACCGCGTCCACACCACCCCTGGGGCCCAGATACTTTGCCGCCGCCTCGGCCTGGCTGCGGCCGAGTTCGGTGAGCGACGGGTTGCCACGACCGGAGTAGCGACGGTCCACCGAGAGTTCGGTCTGCCCGTGGCGCAGCAGCAGCAGGCGGGTCGGTTCACCGCGTGCCCCACTCCAACCCGGCGACGCGGGGGCGGCAGCAGGAGCCTTGCCCGCGGCGGCGTCCATCGCCTCGTTGGCGAGCCGGTCGGCATGCGAATTCTGTGCCCGCGGAATCCAGCCGTACTCGACCTGATCGAACTGCCGGGCCACTTGCGCGGCTTCACGATTGAGCTCCAACAGGTCGGGATGCTTGACCCGCCAGCGTCCGGACATCTGCTCGACGACCAGCTTGGAATCCATGAACACCACGACCTCGGTGGCGTCGAGTTCGGCGGCGGCGGTCAGTCCGGCGATCAGTCCGCGGTACTCGGCGACATTATTGGTCGCGCGGCCGATCGACTCGCCGCGCTCGGAAAGCACCGCCGCGCGGTCCGCACTGAACACCACGGCGCCGTACCCGGCGGGGCCGGGGTTGCCGCGGGAACCTCCGTCGGCCTCGACGATCACCTTCATCGTTTGATCCGCAACAGGATGGCCCCGCATTCCGGGCAGCGCAGGACCTCGTCGTCATCGGCGGCCGCGATCCTGGCCACCTCGCCGCGATCGATCTCGATACGGCATGCTCCGCAACGCTTTCCCTGCAGCAGGCCGGCCCCGGCGCCACCGCCGGCGCGTTGCTTCTCATAGAGCGCCAGCAGGTCGTCGTTGAGCAGCGATGCCAACTCCGTGCGTCGACCCGCAGACACCTGGCGGACATTCTCGATGTCGACCAGCGCCGCGTCTCGGGCCAACTGCGCCGCGGACACCTCGTTCTGCAGGGCGGCGACGCGGGCCGCCTCCTCGGACTGCTTGCGCTGCAACTCTTCGCGGCGCTCCATGACCTCGAGCAGCGAATCCTCCAGGGAGGCCTGCCTGCGCTCCAGGGTCTCCAGTTCGTGTTGGAGTTCGCTGAGCTGTTTGGCGTTGACCGTGCCGCCCTGTAGCAGCGACCGGTCGCGGTCCTCGCGCTGGCGCACCGAGTCGATCTCGTTCTCCAGCTTCGCGATCTCGCTGTCGATGTCCTCCAGGGCGATCCCGACGACCGCGACCGCGTCGTTGGCCACCTGGTACAGGCCCTGCAACCGGTCGAACTCCAGCTGCTCGGCCAGATTGCCGGCGCGGTGGTCGACACGGCGCAGCTCGGCATCGATTTCTGCCAAGTCCAGCAGGGAGCGTTGCTGGGTTACTTCGGCTTTCATGATTGCGGTCCTCCATCGATATTCCACGGATCGGTGCGCACAGTACTGACGCGCACCGGTAGAGCCTCGCCGAAGCTGCCGCGCAGCAGCGATGCCGCCTGGTGACACCAGGGGAATTCGCTTGCCCAATGCGCGACATCGACGAGTGCCACGTCTGAAACCCGGCCATGTTCGTCGGCCGGGTGGTGCCGCAGATCAGCGGTCACATAGGCCTGCACCCCGGCGCCGGTCACCGCGCCCAGCAGGGAATCCCCCGCTCCACCGCAGACGGCCACCCGGGACACCGGCGCATCGGCGACACCGGCGGCCCGCACACCCCAGGTGGTGGCGGGTAACGCCCCACGCACCCTGGACACGAACGCCGACAACGGTTCTGGCTCCGGCAGCACGCAGATGCGGCCAATCCCGACATCGGCAGGAAGGGGTGCCAGGGCGAGCACGTCGAAGGCCGGTTCCTCGTAGGGATGCGCAGCGCGTAGTGCGGCCAGCACCCGGCCACGCAGCCGGGCCGGGGCGATCACCTCGACACGGTCCTCGGCAACGAGTTCGACGGTACCGACCTCGCCGATGGCCGGCCGAGCGCCGTCCTGAGGCAGGAACTGCCCGGTGCCACGCACACTCCAGCTGCAGCAGGAGTAGTCCCCGATCTGCCCGGCACCCGCGGCGAACAGCGAATCCCGCACCTGCACAGCGTGATCGGCGGGAACGAACACCACCCATTTGTCCAGATCCGGACCGGACGGCCCGCGCGAGAGCACATCCTCGACCACCAGTCCCAGGGCGTCGGCGAGCGCATCGGAGACCCCTGGCGATGCCGAATCGGCGTTGGTGTGCGCGGTGAACAACGCCTGACCGGCGCGGATCATCCTGTGCAGCAAAGCACCTTTGGCGGTCGAGGCGGCGACGGTGTCCACCCCACGCAACAGCAGTGGATGGTGCGCCAACAGCAGACCGCCCTCGGGCACCTCCGCGACCACGGCATCGGTGGCATCCACCGCGATCGTCACCGACGAGACCGGCTCGGCGGGGTCCCCGCACACCAGCCCGACCGAATCCCAGTCATGTGCCAGCGCAGGCGGGTACGCGCCGTCCAGAACGTCCATCACCTCGGCCAGGGACACGCTCACCGTGCCGCCTCCACCAGGGCGGCGGCAAGCTGCGGCCATTCGGAGCGCACCGCGGCACGCAGATACTCCCCGTCCAACCCGATGAAGGTGTCACATCGACGCACGGCAATCCCCTTGGAGTCCAGGTGCTTTCGTACCAGCTCGGCATCGGCGACCCGCAGCAGCACGAACGGCGCAAAGCCGTCGACGACGTCCACCCCGACCGCACGCAACCCGGCGACCATCTCGTCGCGCAGCTCCGCGAGCCGGCGCGCGCCCTCCTGCGCCTCGGCGACCGCCTCCGGTGTGCAGCAGGCCGCGATGGCTTCGAGCTGCAACGTGCCCAACGGCCAGTGCGCCCGCCGTGCCGTCAGTCGGGCCAGAACGTCCGGGGCGCCCAGCGCATATCCGACCCGCAGACCGGCCACCGACCAGGTCTTGGTCAGGCTGCGCAGCACCACCACATCGGGCAGCGATATCGCCGCCAGCGATTCCGGCTCACCCGGTACCGCGTCGGCGAAGGCCTCGTCGACGACCACGATTCGGCCCGGACGGCGCAGCGCGAGGATGTCGCGCACCGGGTGCAGCACCGAGGTCGGGTTGGTGGGGTTACCGACGACCACCAGATCGGCGTCCGCGGGTACCACCGAGCCGGCCAACGTGAACGGCGGATCGAGGATCACCTGGTGGATCGGCACCCCGGCGGCGCTCAGTACCGCCTCCGGTTCGGTGAACGACGGCGCGATCAGCGCGGCCAGACACGGCTGTAGCTGGGGCAGCAGCGCGAAGCCCTCGGCACCGCCGGCCAGCAGCGCCACCTCGTCCTCGGCGCGCCCGTGCCGCGCGGCCACTGCCCGCGTCGCCCGGGTGACGTCGGCGGCGCTCGGATAATGGCCGAGGTCGACGAGCCGCTCCCCGAGTCGCTGTACCAGCCAGGCCGGCGGCCCGGCGGCCCGGACGTTGACGGCGAAGTCCAGCATCCCGGGCGTCACGGCCTGGTCACCGTGATAGCGCGCCGCCTGCCGAACCTGATCAACCACAGCACGACAGTAGTGCGCCGACCAGCAGCACCGGAACATCGGCGACAATGGTGCGGTGACTGAAACCGTGACCCGAGCTCCGCAGTTGGTGCTGTTCGACCTCGACGGCACCCTGACGGACTCTGCGGACGGCATCGTCGCCAGCTTCCGGCACGCGCTGGAGAGCATCGGCGCCACCGTGCCGGACGGAGATCTGGCCGGCCGCATCGTCGGCCCGCCCATGCACCACACCCTGACAGCGATGGGCCTGGGCGAACGCGCAGACGAGGCCATGACCGCCTACCGCGCCGACTACACCACCCGCGGATGGTCGATGAACCGCCTGTTCGACGGCATCCCCGACCTGCTGGAGGACCTCAAGCGCGCCGGGGTGCGCCTCGCGGTGGCCACCTCCAAGGCGCAGCCGACCGCGCAGCGCATCCTCACCCACTTCGAGGTGGACGGCTATTTCGAGGTCATCGCCGGAGCCAGTCCGGATGGCAGCCGGGCGGCGAAGGCCGAGGTGATCGCCTATGCGCTGGCCCAGCTGGGTCCACTGCCGGAGCGGTTGCTGATGGTCGGTGACCGTTCGCATGACGTGGAAGGCGCCTCGTTCCACGGCATCGACACCGTGGTGGTCGACTGGGGGTACGGCGGTGCCGATTTCGACGGGCCCGACACCCCCGCGCCACTGGCCCGGGTGGCGACGATGGCGGAATTGCGGAGGGTTCTGGGTGTCTGACCGGCGGGCAGGAGCGCAACGACCGGGGAGTCAGGCACTGCATGTGACCTTCGTCTGCTCGGGCAATATCTGCCGGTCCCCGATGGCCGAGAAGATGCTGGCCCACCAGATCGAGGGGCGGGGCCTGGCCGGGCAGGTCCGGGTGACCAGTGCCGGTACCGGTGGCTGGCATGCCGGCGACGGCGCCGACCATCGCACCAACGCGGTGCTGCATGCGCACGGCTACCCGACCACCCACCGTGCGGCACAACTCGACGATGACCATCTGGCCGCCGACATGGTGGTGGCGATGGGACGCAACCACGCCCGGATGCTCACCGAGATGGGCGTCCCACCGGAGCGGCTGCGGATGATGCGTTCCTTCGACCCGCGCTCGGCCGCGTTCACCCTGGATGTCGAGGACCCCTATTACGGCGGCCCCGACGAGTTCGAGGCGGTCTTCACCGTCATCGAGGCCTCACTCCCGGGCCTGCACGACTGGATCGACCAACGGCTGGGGCAGTCATGAAGCGCTGGGCCTTCCTGTTCCGGCCGCAGTGGCTGGCGCTTTACGTAGTGGTGGCGGCGTTCGCCTGGCTGTGCTTCACGGTGCTCGCACCGTGGCAGCTGGGCAAGAACACCACGACCTCCCGGGAGAACACCCAGATCGCCAACTCGCTGAACACCGATCCGGTGCCGGTGACCGACTATCTGCCACAGCAGGATTCGTCGGCCCCCGAACACCAGTGGCAGCGGGTCACCGCATCCGGTCACTACCTGCCCGAGGCGCAGGTGCTGGCCCGGTTGCGGTCGGTGGACGGTGCACCGGCCTATGAGGTGCTGGTGCCGTTCGTCGTCGACGGCGGTCCGACCGTGCTGGTCAACCGGGGCTACGTCAAACCCGACCAGGGCACCGCGGTGCCGCCGATTGCAGGCGCCCCCACCGAACCGGTCAGCATCACCGCGCGGCTGCGGGACCCCGAGATGCTCGCGGCCGGCCGGGAGCCGTTCCGGGCCGAGGGTGCGATGCAGGTGTACTCGATCAACCCCGGGCAGATCTCGCAGGTGACCGGCGTTCCGCTGACCGGGTCCTATCTGCAGCTGGTCGAGGATCAGCCCGGTGGGCTCGGGGTGATTGCGTTGCCCATCCTCGATGCCGGCCCGTTCCTGTCCTACGGCATCCAGTGGATCGCGTTCGGCATCATCGCCCCGATCGGGGTGGGCTACTTCATCCTCGCCGAGGTGAAGGTCCGGCGCCGGGAGAAGGAGCTCGCCAAGGCGCAGGCCGACCCGGAGCCCGACACCGCAGCCCCCACACCGGTCAGCACCGAGCAGAAACTGGCCGACCGGTACGGCAAGCGGCACTGAGCGCCACCGCCAGCACCGTCGCGCCCGCCTGTACCGCTTGTGAGAGCCACACGCCGCGACGCAGATCGCCGGCCTTCGGGGCTGGCCCGTCGCCCAGGGTGGGCCGCATCTCGAGCCGGTGCGCATACTGGGTCGCACCTCCGAGCTGGACCCCGAGTGCCCCGGCGAACGACGCCTCGGCCACCCCGGCATTGGGGCTGGGGTGTGCGCTCGCGTCACGTCGCCAGGCCCGCCAGGCCGGTTTCGGCGCACCGCTCACCGCCAACACGATTAGTCCGGTCGCGCGGGCCCCGAGATAGTTCGCGATATCGTCGAATCGTGCTGCGGCCCAACCGAACTGCAAGTATCGCGGATTCTTGTGCCCGATCATGGCGTCGAGGGTGTTGGCGCCGCGGTAGACCAGCAGGCCGGGCACTCCGGCGACCGCACCCCACAGGATCGGCGCCACCTGGGCATCGGAGGTGTTCTCGGCGACCGACTCCAGCGCGGCACGGGCCAGGCCGTCGGCGTCCAGCGCGGCCGGGTCGCGGCCGCACAGCGACGGCAGCAGCGCTCGCGCATCGTCGATATCGCCGCGTTCCAGGTGGCCGGCCAGTTGGGCGCCGGTGCGGGCCAACGATGTTCCCCCGAGCACCACGTAGGTGGTGACCGCGGTCGTCGCGGCCGTCCAGACCGGTCCGCGGCGCCGGGCGGCGCGCTCGACGACCACCCCGCTCGCGCCCAGCGCGCCCAGCAGCACCGCGGTGTGTGCGGCCCCGGCAGCACGGCTGTCGGCATAGGTGCGGCGTTCCAATGCCGCCGCGGCGGTGCCGAACGCGGCCACCGGGTGACCGCGCCGCGGGTCGGCCAGCCACACATCGGCCAGATAGCCGGTCGCCAGTCCGAGGGCGCGGGCAGAGAATCTGGGCGCAAACACGTCGGCAGCGTCTCACAGGGTGTGTACTCGATTCCATGAGGCTGGGTCCACCGCGTCACCCGAGGCGGGTCGCCGACCTGATCAACCCCGCCGCGGCGCTGGCGCCGGCCGCGAACGTCATCATGCAATTGGCCTCGCCGGGCGTGGGATACGGCGTGCTGGAGAGCCCGGTGGACAGCGGCAACGTCTACCGGCATCCGTTCAAACGGGCCCGCACCACCGGCACCTATCTGGCCGCGGCGACCATCGGCACCGATGCCGACCGGGCGTTGATCCGCAGCGCCGTCGACGGCGCACACCGGCAGGTGCGGTCCCGGCCCGACAGTCCGGTGCGCTACAACGCTTTCGATCCTCGCCTGCAACTGTGGGTGGCGGCCTGCCTGTACCGCTACTTCATCGATCAGCACGAGTTGCTCTACGGCCCGCTCGATGACGAGTCCGCCGATGCGGTGTACAAAGATGCCGCCCGGCTGGGCACCACCCTGCAGGTGCGCGAGGACATGTGGCCGGCGGACCGTGCCGCATTCGAGGACTACTGGAAAAGCTCCCTGGACGAACTACGGATCGACGACCCGGTGCGCACGCATCTGCGCGGGGTGGCCGCGCTGGTGTTCCTGCCGTTCCCGCTGCGTCAGTTGGCCGGGCCGCTGAACCTGTTCGCGACGACCGGTTTCCTGCCTGCGGAGTTTCGCGCCCTCATGCGGTTTCCCTGGTCCACCCGGCAGCAGCGCGCGTTCGACGGACTCGTCGCCGCGCTACGGGTGGCCGACCACATCGTCCCGCGCGAAATCTGGCTGTTCGGCTATCAGCTGTACCTGAGGGATATGCGGGCCCGGGCGCGGCACGGTAAACGGGTGGTGTGACGGGCGCGCCAGTGGGTACCTCCTAGGTCATGTTCACCAAGATCGCAGGGACCGCCGCCCAGATTGCCGAAGGCCTCGGAGGGATTGTCGGTATCCGCCTGGGCACCGAAGAGCCGTTCTATGTCCATGAGGACAATGTCGGCGAGATCGAGATCCGTCGGTACGGTCCGCGCATCGCGGCACAGACCAGCGTCAGCGGCGACGGCGAGGACGCGCGGCGGGCGGGCTTCCGGCGACTGGCGGGCTACATCTTCGGCGCCAATCACCGCAACACGAAGATCGCCATGACGGCCCCGGTGGCTCAGCACGGCGAGAAGATCGCGATGACGGCCCCGGTCGCGCAGAGCAATACCGGCGGCACCGGCAACTCGGTGATCCGGTTCTACATGCCGTCCAAGTGGTCGATGGACACGCTGCCCGAACCCGACGACAGCTCGGTGACGGTGTTGGAGGTGCCGGCGCAACGGTTTGCCGTCCTGCGGTTCAGCGGTGACCCTAGCCCCGCGACCATCACCGCGAAATCGGCGGAACTGCTCCAGGCCCTGTACAACAGCGAGTTCACCTCGGACGGGCCACCGGTGGCGTGGTTCTACGATCCGCCGTGGACGCTGCCGTTCCGGCGCCGCAACGAGGTCGCGGTGCCGTTGACCACCTGAGTCTGCGCACTCACCCGGGCGTCGACGCGCCGCCGCCGGCGGTTTCGGCGAGCACGGCATGTGCTGCTGCGCGCCGTCCCGAGAACACGCAATCGGCCAGCGACAGCCCACTGACGTAGGAGTTCGCGCAGATCCCGACCGCGGTCCGCCCGGCGGCGTAGAGGCCGGGAATCGGTTCTCCGGTAACCGATGTCACGGCACCGGAGAGTTCGTCGACCACCAGCCCGCCCAGGGTGAACATCGGCGTCGGGTTGATGACACTGGGTTTGACCGAGATGGCGATCAACGAATAGGGCCCGTCACCGACCGGGCGGACGAATTCGGCCGGCTTCCCCATCGGGTCGGGCAAACCGGCAGCGGCGGCACTGTTGTGGGCCGCGACCGTCTCCTGCAATCCCGCCGGATCGACACCGGCCGCGGTCGCCACCGCGGCCAGGGTGCTCCCCCGTGATCTGTCGGTGCGCAGCATGGCTTCCATCTGCAGCCGCTGGAACCAGATCGCTTGTCGGCCAAGTTGTCCGCGCGCCTGCGAGAGCAGCTCATCGTCGGTCAGGATCCACCCCTGACCGCCGTGATTCTGGATCATGGCGTGACCCAGCGCGGCTCCGTAGCGGGTCTCGTCGATGATTCGCCGCCCGTGCGCATCCACGACCAACGCAGTCAGGAAACTGCTCGGGGGTGTGATGAAGCGCCACGCCGAGACATTGTCGAGTCGATCGACGACGGCACCGATATCGGCGGCCATCCGGATACCGGCACCGTCGTCACCGGTCGTCCCGAGTTGCAGGCCGACCCGGTAGGCGGGCGCATGCTCGGCGATCCACTCCTTGTTGGCGATATAACCGCCGGCGGTCAGGATCACGGCTTTGCGCGCATAGATGTCGACGGGCCGGGCATAGCGGCGTTCCAGACCCGCGAGCAGCTGCTCCATCGCCGCCCGCAGCGGCGGGTAGTAGATGCCGGGTTTCACCGCGAGGGCCGCGTACGCGCGGTAGCGCCGCCGCACCCCTTCCGGTGCACCGGCCATCGTGCCGGCCCGCACTCCGATGACCCTGCCGGCCGGATCGGTCAGCAGCGACAGTGCCCGGGTATGTGGTTGGGTGCGAACGCCGTTGCGCGCGGCAGTCGCCGCGAGCGGCTGATAGATCTGCTTTCCCGAGGCACCCGGCCCCTTGGCCCGATGGCCCCGCTGCACGGGTGCGGTGATGCTGCGGAACTTCCCGGCGTTCTCGCTTCCGGAGTAGTACAGGTAGTACTTGTTGTTCGGATACGACGTCTTGTACGGACAGACCGAGGCCTCGAACGGAACTCCGTGGTCGGTGAGCCAATCGATCATCGCGGGGCTGGAGTCGACGAAACGACGGAGGGTCTCCGGTCGCACGGCGTCGCCGACCTCAGCCTGCAGATAGGCGAACATCGCGTCGGCGCTGTCTTCGAGACCGGCCTCCCGCTGCACCCAGGTGCCGCCGCCGGCATAGATGATGCCTCCAGACATCTCGGTGGCGCCGCCGCCGTTGAAGCGGTCGATGGCCAGCACGTCCGCCCCCTGAGCCCGGGCCTCCAAAGCGGCGCACACCCCCGCGGCACCGTAACCCACCACGACCACGTCGGCTTCGCTGCTCAGCATGGCTCAAACTAACAGTTTGTACTTTAAGTACAAACTCTAGTTTCGGTCCCTACACTTGGGCCGTGGCTGAACAGGGCGGACGGGCTGTGCCGGCATCGGTGGCAGACAAGTTGTATGCCGCCGCCGACTTGATCGCCGGCGCCGGGTTGGCCAACACCAAAATCGAGGACATCGCTTCCGCGTCGGGAGTTCCGAAAGCGACCCTGTACTACTACTTCACGGGCAAGGACGAGATCCTGTCCTTCCTGCTGCGCGACTCGCTGGCCGCGCTCGCCCGCGAGGTGGCCCGAGCCGCCGACACACCGGGCACCGGCAGGGACCGGCTGGCAGCGGTGATCAACGTGCAGATCGAACACACCATGGACCGCCCGGGATCAAGCCGCGCGCTCGTCGGCGACCTCGGCCGCGCCATCCGGCTACCCGAACTCGCAACCGCAGTCCAGGATGCGTTCTACGACCCGATCACCCGGGTACTCGAGGCAGGAGCCGCCGACGGCTCGCTGCGGCGCCTGCCGGATGTGCAGTCCGGAGCGGTTGGCATCTTCGGCACCGTGATGATGACCGCCATGCTGCACAACGTCATTCACTCAGGAAAAGCTGTGCGCGAGGTCGCCGACGGGGTCATTGATCTTGTCGTGAACGGTCTCACGACGCCTGACCCGCAGTGACGATGGTGGCGCCACGGTCCGTGGCGCCACCATCGTCATCGGAACGGGAATCAGTACTGGTACTCCGCAGGGCAGGACAGATCCACATAGACCGTCGCGCCGGGATCGTCGGACATCCCGCGGATGGACTCCACCGAGCAATTGGACAGTGGTCCGTTGCGGGTTCCGTTCACCTGCACGCTGTAGCCCTGGGCGCGCAGGTCCTCGACGGTTTCGGCGGCCGACGCCGTTCCGGACGGGGCTGCGAAGGCCGCCGGCGCGGTACCGAGAACCGTTGCTGTCACGGCGAACAAGCCGGCGGTGACGAGGCGAGTTTTATGCATGTCGAATGCCTTTCTGGCAGTATTCAGCCACCCGGCAGCGCACCTGTAGCGGACCGGGATGTGGCGTATGAGTGTCTTGCGAAACGTGCTGTTTATGAATAGGTTTGGCGCGTACTACGAGTTATGTGATTGCATCTCAGTTGGTCTCAGGCACAAGACCCGCCTTCCGTGGTGTAGACCTCTGCATGTCTTCCAACGTATGACCCCGAACTGGCACTGTCACGGGACTCATAGGAAACACCAACACTTCTCATCCGTGGAACATTCCGTGTTCATCGTCCGATTTTTCCAGGGGTGTTGTCCAGGTAGGAAGCCCGACACCTCCCCGGGGGTTATCCCCAGGGTTGCGCCGTCCACGACCTGTATGTGTCGACGGCGACCGAATAGTCGGCTCACCGAGAGTCTCGGAAACATCGACTCCGGCCACGTCAACGCCCTGATGTCAAACGCCTCGACAAAGCCGGAGCAAGGGAATGCACTGATACAGGCGCTGCGTTACAGTTTGTGTGATCAGATCCAGGCGTAAAATGGGTCTGTTGCACCCGGTTTTCGCGGACATCGCGGCTACCGAATTTCCATCACATTGGCACCAGGAGAAGGACGGAAGATGGCATTGAATCGTCTGGCTCGTCGTCGGATTTCGGCTGCGGTTGGCGGTGCAGCCATCATCGCGATGATCGGCTTCAGCGCAGCGTGCAGCAGCGACAGTGACACGCCCGAAGAATCGCCCACCACGACCACCACCAC
>JBPPMV010000485.1:0-13754 GCA_051306235.1 Mycobacterium sp.
TTCATATAGCGCTCCACATAGAGGAACTGCTTACCGATCAGCACCAGCTCGCGCGGCAGCTTGACGTCATAGGCATCGGCCAGCGTCGAAAGCTGCTTGCCGATATCGGCATAACTCATATCGCCGAGCGAGGACATCGTCAGCGGGGTGGTGAACTTCTCCAGATCCTTGGCGGCCTGCGCCTCGGGTTTGACGGTGCCCACCGCGCCCATCAGCACCACGATCTTGCCCGCCGCGGCGTGGTCCTTCTTGACCAGCAACGCGTGCACCAGTTCGCGCAGCAGCCAACGGGTGCGCGGGTCGATGCGGCCCATGATGCCGAAATCGAAGAACACGATCTTGCCGTCGTCGTCGACATACAGGTTGCCGGCATGCAGGTCGCCGTGGAACAGGCCATGGCGCAGCCCGCCCTCGAACACGCTGAACAGCAGCGCCTTCACCAGCTTCTCGCCGTCGAAGCCCTTCTTGCGGATGGCAGCGACATCGTCGACCCGCACCCCCTGGATCCGCTCCATGGTGAGCACGCGCTCACTGGTCAGATTCCAGTAGACCTGCGGCACCCGGATATCGGCGCCCAGCGGGGAGGCGTGCATATGTGCCACCCAGGCGTCCATCGACTGCGCTTCGAGGCGGAAATCCAGTTCCTCGGCCAAGTTGTCGGCGAAATCGGCGACCACATCCTGCGCGGACAGTCGCTGCCCCAGCTTGGCGAACTCGACCAGGCGCGCGCCACGCTTGAGGATCTGCAGGTCTGCGGCGACGCGACGGCGGATACCGGGCCGCTGGATCTTGACCACGACCTCCTCACCCGAGTGCAGCGTCGCGTAGTGCACCTGCGCGATGGACGCCGAGGCGAACGGCGTGACGTCGAAGGACTTGAACAGATTCTCCGGCTGGTCGCCCAACTCCTCGACGAACAGCTTGTGAATCTGGTTCTTGTCCGCCGGCGGTACCCGATCCAGCAGGCTGCGGAACTCGCGGCTCAACGGCTCGCCGAAGGCGCCCGGGCTGGACGCGATGATCTGACCGAACTTGACGTAGGTGGGGCCCAGATCGGCGAACGTCTGCGGAACCTGCTGGGCGATCTTCTGCTGCAGCGACCCCTTACCGAACAGGTTGCCGACCACCCGCGCCCCGGTGCGGGTGATCTGCCAACCCGTCGCTCCGATGCGGGCGGCTTCTGCCGGCAACGGCACCCGATCCAGCCTGGCGGGCTCGCGATGCTTGACCTTTGGCGTGGAACTCATCCTTGCAGTGTCTCAAAACCCGAGGTGGGACCCAAAAATGTGTCCCGGATCACAGTCGCGCGAAGCTGTGCTCGACCTCGGCGCGGCTCAGTTGCGGGTCGCTGCCGAGGACATATGCCGGTTCGGTGTGCGCCGAGGTGGTGCCGTGCGCGACGCGGGCCTGGGCCTGACGGAATTCCGGAGTGCTGCCCGCCGCAGTGTGCAGGCCGTTGATGATCGACCACACCGTGGCCCGGCGGGCGGCACGCTCGATGGGGTTGGGGTCGGTGTGCGAGATCAGTTGCTTGGCCCACTTGGGCATGGTGTCGCGGATGGCCCAATCCACCGCGCTCTGCGGCATCGGCAGGTGGGACCCCGTCGCCATGGCCGCACCGTGCGTGAGCGCCAGTCGCGGCAGGTAGGAGTGCAGGCATTCCAGCGTCTCGGCCTTCGTGGTCGGCAGGTCGGTTCCGCCCAACGCGTGCCCGACCCGGATGAACTCGCCGTAGTAGCGGTCGAGTTTCTTGCCGCGCAACGGATTTGGGTGGTAGATCTCATGGGCGGTGGCGATCCCCCAGACCACGGTCGCGTAATTCCAGCGCAGCCAGTCGGGATCGTCGGCGTCATAGACCGCCCCGTCGGGACGGGTGCCCTTGATGGTGTGGTGCATGGCGCGCACCATCTTGGCCATGCGTTCGGCGGTCTCGGTGTTGCCGTACGCGGTGCCGATGAAGAACGCGATGGAATGCCCCAGTCGCACCGCGGCGCCGGCCGGGTCGATGACCGGGATCGCGTTGCCCTGGTCATCGCGTTTCACCAACCGGGAATGGTGCATGCCCATCCAGTAGATGGACGGGTCCAGGCGTTCGATATACGCCGCGCACTGCAGGCCGAAGATCAGCGCCTCGGTATGCGAGTGCACGTGCCAGACGGCGCTGCCCGGGCCGAACCACCCAGGATCGCCGGCCGGTTCCGCGAACTCCATACCGCGGAAGTAGTGCTTGCGAATGTTGTCGTCGAACTTGCGCTGCAGCATCTGCTCGAGCACCTGGTGCGGCATATCCACGCCGAGCCCCTATCTGGTCACGTCGTTCTGGTCACGTCTGTAGCCAGAATACATTTTGGTCACGGGTGTGACCAGTTCTATCCTGGTCGGATGACTCGGTGGGCTGGTGTCGCTCTGGACGACCGGCGCGTCGAGCGGCGCGGTCTCCTGGTCGACGCCGCCTACGCGCTGTTCGGTGATGGCGGAGAGGCCGCGCTGACGGTGCGATCGGTCTGCCGGGCGTGCGGCCTGAACACCCGCTACTTCTATGAGAGCTTCGCCGATACCGACGAGCTGCTCGGTGCCATGTTCGACAAGGTGTCCATAGAACTGGCCGCCGAGGTGGACGCTGCCATGACGACGGTCGGGGCGTCACCCACCGCACGCACCCGGGCCGGGATGGCGGCGGTGCTCGGCTTCAGTTCCGCCGACCCACGACGCGGCCGGATCCTGTTCACCGACGCCCGCGCGAACCCGGTGCTGACCGCGCGCCGGGCCGCCCTGCAGGATCAGCTGCTCGCCGCGGTCCTGGAGGAGGGTTCACGGCTGCACCCCGGCTCGGATCCGGTCGCCACCCGCATCGGCGCGGCCATGTACACCGGAGCGATGGCGGAGTTGGCCCAGCAGTGGCTCTCCGGAGCGCTGGGCGACGACCTCGACGTCGTCGTCGACTCTGCGTTGGCCTTCTTCCGCTGAGGCCCGGGGTGCGCCTCGGGATTCGACGCAATGGCTGCTCTCGAAGCCTACGAGCGACCAATACGTCGAACTTCGCACGCATATGGAGCCGATCGCCGCTCCGCTGCGTCCAACCAATATGCAGATTCCATTCGTGGGCGGCGACGCCGTCGCGGGCGGGCTTCTGACGAGAGCCGAGTTGCGTCACCGCTACAAGCCGATCTTCCGCGGAATCTATGTGCCCAAGCAGGTGCAACCGACTCTTCGCACTCGCATCCACGGCGCGGTGCTGGCCGCGCCGACTGGGGTCATCAGCGGGGTCGCGGCATCCGCGATGCATGGCGCGCTGTGGGTCGACGACGATGTGCCGATCGAACTGATCGGCCGGTGCAGGCACCAACGTGGGCTCCTGCTCCGCTACGACACGCTGGCTGCCGGCGAAGTCGTCGACGTCGACGGTATTCGGGTGACGACGCCGGCCCGCACGGCGTTCGACCTGGGTCGGCGCCTCGAAACGGGCCCGGCCGTCGCGAGGATGGACGCCCTGATGCGGGCCAGCCGCTTTCCGATCGCGGACGTCGAACTGCTCGCGAAGGTGCACCGAGGAGTGCCGGGTCTTCCGAAGCTGCGGACGGCTCTGCCGCTCGTCGACGGCGGCGCAGAATCTCCGCGGGAGACCTGGTTGCGGCTGCTCTTCGTCGAGGCTGGATTGCCAAAGCCGGCAACGCAATACGTCGTTCGCGCGGAGAACGGCAGGTATCTCCGCCGACTCGACATGGTGTGGGAGGAATTCAAGGTCGCTGCGGAGTACGACGGTCAGCAGCACCTCACCGACCGAAACCAGTACGCGAACGACGTGCGGGTGAGCCGCGAATTGCAACGACTGCAGTGGCACGTCGTCCACGTCATCAAGGAGGATCGCGGCGACGATATCGTCGCGCACGCGAGGGCCACCCTGCTCTCACGGGGGTGGCGGCCCTGAAATTCGACGTAGTGGCTGCTGATGACGCCCAAGAGCAGCCATTACGTCGAAATGCGAACCTCAGGAAACGGGCTCCTTGCCCCACGGCGTCAGCCACTCGGTCGCCGGCCAGCCCTCGATACCGGCCAGCAGTTCGTACAGCGTGGCGCCGTCGATGCTCTCCCGGATGATGTCGCCCTGACCGGCGTGCCGGGCCAGCTCCTCGATCATGTGGAAGATCACCCAGCGCACCGACCAGGCCGGCACATCCTTGGGGAACCATGGCACGTGCTGCGGGATCGGGACCGCCGCACCGAGGTCCGCCGTAACGATCAGCCGTAGGGTCTCGGCGTTCTGCTTGTCGAACTTCTCCAGGATCTGGGCCAGCGTCTCGTCCTCGCCCATCATGAACTCGTCGCCGTAGTCGGCGGCCTGCTCCTCCATCGGCCGCTTGTCACCCTCGGTCATGTCCGGCGCGGCGGCCACCCGTTCCATCCACCCGGCCTGACACGACGTGACGTGCTTGATCAGGCCGCCGATCGACAACGAGCTGACCGACGGCGCAGACCGCGCCTGCTCATCGGTGAGCCCGAACGCGATGGCGTGGAACGCGTACTGCTGGGCGGCGACGTACTCCTTGAGACCGGCACGTTCATCGGCGATGGGAGGGGGCATTGCGGGCATGTCAGTTCTCCTTCATATGGGTGTACAGATCTCGGAGTAGAGCGATTTCGGCGCCGTGGTGAATGACCTCGCGGTTGATGTGCAGGACCAGCACCGCCATCGGGTGGTCGGCGTACGGGCCCTCGGCAGGCCCGCAGGGGCGGTCCAGATCCGCGTCGGTGAGGGCCCGCACCCCGGCCGTCCACCGCTGGTACTCGGTGTCGAGCTGTGCCAGTGCGGTCGCGGCGTCGGTGGCGTACGGCCAGCTCTCGTAGTCGGCGGGCGGCCCGCCGAAATGCGAGTGGTTGCGCATCGCGAACACGCCGATGATCACGTGGGCCAGCCGCCAGGAGATGGTGGTGAACGGGGCCGGCTCCGGCTCGGGGTAGACGAAGTCGACGCCGGCTGGGACATTCCCCGGTCGCTTCGCTCCTGCCCGCCGGACGCGATGCACGGTCCAGCAGTTCGCCACCGGCTGCCAGAAGTACTCGTCATCGGTGAGGCTCTCCAGCCGGGGCCGGAGCTGGTTCGACCAGTGGAACTCCAGCTGGTCGGCGAGGAGGTCGTTGTTCATGACTCCACCTTGGCAGAGCATTGGGACAGGTTCTGTCCTAAAAGTGCGCCAAGATGGTGGCGTGTCCGAAACCACCGCCCGCGTACTGCAGCTACTGGGCCTTCTGCAGGGCCGGCGGGTCTGGACCTCCGAGGAACTCGCGGCCCGCCTGAACGTCACCACCCGCAGCGTGCGGCGCGATGTCGAACGTCTGCGTGAGCTCGGCTACCCGGTGCACGCCAGCACCGGCCACGGCGGCGGCTACCAACTCGGCGCCGGTGCCGCACTGCCCCCGCTGCTGCTGGACCCCGAGGAGGCCGTGGCGATGGCGGTCTGCCTGCGGCTGGCCGCCGGCGGCAGCGTCGCAGGGGTGGGCGAGTCGGCGCTGCGGGCGCTGTCCAAGCTCGACCAGGTGATGCCGGCTCGGCTGCGCTCCCAGGTCGCCGCCATCCACGAGAGCACCGTGACGGTGTCCTCGAACAGCGACACCCCCGTCGACCCCGAGGTGCTGATGACCCTGGCCCGGGCCTGCCGCGACCATGAGCACGTCAACGCCGGCTACACCGATATCCGGGGCAACGTCACCGCGCGGCGCCTGGAGCCCTACCAGCTGGTGACCACCGGGCGGCGCTGGTACCTGCTGGCCTTCGACCGAGACCGTGACGACTGGCGCAGCCTGCGACTGGACCGGATGGCCGAGGTCCGTGCGCTGGGCAGCACCTTCGCGCCCCGCGAGGCCCCCGATGCAGCCCAGTACGTGCAGCGCGCCATCACCAGCTCGCCCTACCGCTACGTGGCACGGGTGCGCTATCACGCCGCCCACGATGTTGTGGCGCAGACCTTCTCGGCGGCATCGGTGCAGATCGAACCGGACGGAGCGGACGCCTGCATCCTCACCACCGGCGCCGACGATCCCGACAAAATGGCGCTCTACCTGGCCATGCCGGGCTGCGAGTTCGAGGTGCTCGAACCGGTCGAGGTCATCGACGCGGTGCGAACCGCCGCCGAACGGCTCCACAGGGCGGGCGCCCGAACGTAGGGTTCTGAGGATGCGCGTCACCGGTGCGGAATCGACGGACCTGTTCGTCGGGTCACCCGATGAACCGGTTCAGCTGGTCCGCATCACCTACGCCGACTGCGCCGCACCGACACCGGTCCGGGTGACCGGCACCGGTATCGAGGGTGAAGCCGTCGCCCAACCGGGTGCTGACGTGGTGGAAGTGCCGATGCAGGTCACCGACCCCGAACCGGGCCGGCAACGCGAGGCGAGCATCGGCGACACGGCCTTCACGTTCGTCGACGCCGAACCCGGCTGGACGATGCACATGATCAGCCATTTCCACTACGACCCGGTGTGGTGGAACACCCAGGCCGCCTACACCAGCCTCTGGACCGAGGAGCCGCCCGGCGCGTGCCGGCAGACCAACGGATTCGACCTCGTCACCGCACATCTGGAGATGGCGCGCCGCGACGCTGATTACAAGTTCGTGCTGGCCGAGGTGGACTACCTCAAACCGTTCTGGGACACCCATCCCGAAGATCGCACCGACCTGCGCCGGCTGATCGGCGAGGGCCGCATAGAGATCATGGGCGGCACCTACAACGAGCCCAACACCAACCTCACCAGCCCGGAGACCGCGATCCGGAACTTCGTGCACGGCATCGGTTTTCAGCGCGACGTCCTGGGCGGCGACCCAGCCACCGCGTGGCAGCTCGACGTGTTCGGGCATGATCCGCAGTTCCCCGGGATGGCCGCCGACGCCGGACTGACATCGAGTTCCTGGGCCCGCGGGCCGCACCACCAGTGGGGTCCGATGGCCGGCGACGGCGATCCGGAGCGCATGCAGTTCGCCAGCGAATTCGAGTGGACGGCGCCGTCCGGACGGGGTCTGCTGACCCACTACATGCCCGCGCATTACGCCGGCGGCTGGTGGATGGATTCGGCCGCCTCGCTGGCCGATGCGGAAGCCGAGACCTACAAGCTGTTCGCCGGGCTGAAGAAGGTCGCGCTGACCCGCAATGTGCTGCTGCCCGTGGGCACCGACTACACCCCGCCCAACAAATGGGTCACCGAGATCCACCGCGACTGGAACAGCCGCTATACCTGGCCGAAATTCGTCTGTGCGCTACCCAAGGAGTTCTTCGGGGCTGTCCGTGCCGAACTGGCAGACCGCGATGCCAGACCGTCCACGCAGACCCGGGACATGAACCCGATCTACACCGGCAAGGACGTCTCCTATATCGACACCAAGCAGGCCAACCGGGCCGCCGAGAACGCCGTGCTAGAAGCGGAGCGGTTCGCCGTGTTCGCCGGATTGCTCGGTGGCGCAACCTATCCGCAGGCCGCGCTGGCCAAGGCCTGGGTGCAGCTCGCCTACGGTGCACACCACGACGCCATCACCGGTTCGGAATCCGATCAGGTGTACCTCGACCTGCTGACCTGCTGGCGGGACGCCTGGGAGATCGGCCGAGGCGCCCGGGACAACGCGTTGCGGCTGTTGACCGGCGCCGTCGACGCGGCGGTCGTGGTGTGGAATCCGTTGGCGCACGGGCGCACCGATGTGGTGACCGCCCACCTGGACGAGGAATTCACCGGTGTGGTGCGCGATATGGACGGCAACCCGCTGCCCACCCTCATCGACGATCACACCGTCACCTGGCTGGTCGACGATATCGGCTCACTGGGTTGGCAGGGCTACCAGTGGGACGACGACGCCGAGGGCTCCCAGTGGCAGCCCATCGACGGGGTGACGATCGCCAACGCGCACTACGCACTGACGGTCGATCCGGCCCGCGGCGGCGGTGTCAGCTCACTGGTCGCCGACGGTCGCGAACTCATCGCCGACGGCCGGGTCGGCAACGAATTGGCGGTCTATGACGAGTATTCCGCTCATCCGCAGGCGGGGGAGGGGCCCTGGCATCTGCTGCCCAAGGGGCCGGTGGTCGGCTCCTCGGCCTTCGGCGCGGACGTAGCGGCGTGGCGCTGCCCGCTGGGCGAACGACTGGTGATCACCGGCCACGTCACCGATGTGCTGCGCTACACCCAGACCCTCACGCTCTGGCACGGTGTCGAACGCGTCGAATGCCGCACCACCATCGACGAATTCACCGGTGCGGACAAACTGCTGCGGCTGCGCTGGCCGTGCCCGGTCCCGGGTGCCATGCCGGTCAGCGAGGTCGGTGACGCGGTGATCGGCCGCGGCTTCGGATTACTGCATCACCACGGGGCGGTGGACGCGGTGGACTCCGCGGTGCACCCGTCCACGCTGGACAATCCGGCCTACGGTTGGTTCGGTCTGTCATCGATGCTGCGGGTGCGGATCGGCGCGGGAGTGCGCGCGGTATCGGTCGCCGAAGTGATCACCCCCGATGCCAACTTCGACGAACGTGCCGTGATGGTGGCACTGGTACGGGCCGGCGTCACCGCCACCTGCAGCATCGCCGGGCGCCCACGCTACGGCGACCTGTCGGTCGACTCCAACTTGCCCGATGCCCGTATCGCCATCGGACACCCCGATGAAAATGCTTTCACTGCAGCAGTTCTGGCCGATGCGCCGGAGTACCGCGCCGAACTGGACCGCCAGGTCGGGGCCACCGGGGCGGCGCGGGTGTGGGTCCCCGCCGCGGCCGCCCTGGCCCAGGAATGGGTGCCCGGAGCGGATCTCAAGGGCACCCGGACGCTGCCGGTGCTCATCGTCGTCGGCGGGGTCGACGCGCTGGTCGACGATATCGCCGACGCCGAGATCGCGGTGAACCAGCACGCACCGGCCGGCCTGGAGCCGTTCGAGTCGGCGACCGTGGCCGTGTTCAACCGCGGGGTGCCCGGTTTCGCGGTCGAACCGGACGGCACGCTGCACACCTCGCTGATGCGCTCCTGTCCCGGCTGGCCGTCGGGCACCTGGATCGACCCGCCGCGACGCGTCGCGCCCGACGGGTCCAACTTTCAGCTTCAACACTGGACGCACACCTTCGATTACGCTGTGGTCGCCGATGAGGGCGACTGGCGTGACGGTGACATCCCCAGTCGCAGTGCCGCGTTCTCCCATCCGCTGTTGGCGGTGCCGAACCGGCGCGCGGGCACCGACGGACTGCCCGCGCACGGCGCCCTGCTCGATGTCGACTCCATCGGCGGGGGCGTGCAACTCGGGGCGTTGAAGGCTGCGGGCAATCCCATTGCGGCGGGCAGCGTCGCGGCCGTCGATCCTGCCTCGGTGGCGCTTCGACTCGTCGAAACACACGGGCGCACCGCACAATTCGTGGTGCGATCCGGTTTGTGCACGGTGGCTCCGCTGGCCGCGGCCGATCTGCTGGAGCACCGCCTCGACGACAGCACCGGCCACACCCTGCACGGCTATCAGATCGCGACCATGCTTACCCACCTGGACGCGGTGAAGATCCTCAACGCCGACAACGAGCCGCTGGGGCCGGAAGCCGAAGCAGCACAACCGCTCTACGCCCGGTACTGGTTGCACAACCGTGGGCCGGCGCCGCTGGGCGGCCTGCCCGCCGTCGCCCATCTGCACCCGGACCAGGTGCGGGTGGAGCCGGGTACACCGGTGCGGTTGCGCCTGACGGTGGCCAGCGACTGCACCGATACCGCCGTGCGGGGCCGGGTCCGGGTGGTCTGCCCGCCCGGCTGGACCGCCGACCCCGACGAACTGCCCTTCGTGCTGCCGCCCGGGAACTACCTGGAGGCCGAGGTCACCGTCACGATGCCCGCTGGGGCGTCACCCGGGCTCTATCCCGTCCGGGTGGAACTCGCGCTCAACGGCCGCGGGGGACTGCCCCCGTCCTGGCGCCAGGTCGTCGAGGATGTGTGCGTCATCCAGGTCGGTGAACCCGGTACCGAACTGCTACGGCTGGTGTCCGGGCCCTCGGAGATCACCGTGGCCGCGGGCCAGACGGCCCGCGTGGGCGTCACGGTCGGCACCGATGCGCGTGCCGATCTGGCCGTGGAAGCCCACCTGATCAGCCCGTGGGGTACCTGGGAATGGTTGGGCCCGGCCGCCGCCGGGGCCGAGGTGCCCGCCGGTGGCACGGTCCGCCTCGACTTCGAGGCCGCACCGCCGCCCTGGGTGCAGCCGGGGCAGTGGTGGGCGTTGATCCGGGTGGCCTGCGCCGGGCAACTGGTGTACTCGCCTGCGGTGTCGGTGGTGGTCACGTGACCGCGGCGCTGGTCGCCGGCGAGGTCGTGACCGTCGCCGAGATCGACGAGCGGGAGAAGGCCCTGCGGGCGGGGAACAGGGATTCGGCGCTCCCGCGGCCCGGTACGAGCGAGGGGCGCCAGCTCCGGCGTTGGCTGACCCAGCTGGTCACCGCCGAACGTGTGGCGGCACTGGAAAGCGAAGGTGCCGAACAGGTTCCGGCCCTGGTCGAGGTGCTGCCCGATATGACTGCGCGCCTGGAGATCGGCAGTATCGCTGCGGCGGTGCTGGCCACCGCCGCAGGCCGGGCGGCGTTCGCGCGGGTGACCGCAGATGTCGAGGTCTCCGATATCGAGATCGTCGGGTATCACCGGCGCAACCCCGGCAGGTTCGCGGCGCGCCGGTCCGATGCCCTGGACTTCATCGCGGCCCGCCCGCTGATCGCCGGGCATCTCCTGGCTGCGGCGCGGCGGCGGGCCTTCCGGCTGTGGCTGGACACCCGGTGCGCCGAACTCGTCGACCTGGCACCCGGATACGAGCACCCCGGCGACCCTCGTCAACCCGACAACATCCACCGGCACTGATGAGCGCTTGCGCGAAGAGGCAACGGCACTGATGAGCGCTTGCGCGAAGAGGCAACGGCACTGATGAGCGCTTGCGCGAAGAGGCAACTGCACTGATGGATTCGAACGTTCTGGCCGTCGATATCGGTGGCACCAAGATCGCCGTCGGCGTCATCGCCGATGACGGCACCGTGCTGCACCATTTTCAGCGGCCGACACCGCAGGACTCGGCGGAGACGGCCTGGCAGGTGAGTGCCGAACTGATCGGGGAGGCACGGGCCGCCGCGCCGGTGCGGGCCGTGGGTATTGCGTCGGCCGGCCCGGTGCACCTCGCCGAGGGCACCATCAGCCCGGTCAATATCGCGGTGTGGCAGGACTTTCCGATCGTGGACCGGGTGGCCGAGCTGACCGGCCTGCCGGTGCGCCTGGGTGGTGACGGGCTGTGCATGGCGCTCGGCGAGCATTGGCGCGGCGCCGGCCGGGGCGCGCCGTTCCTGCTCGGCATGGTGGTGTCCACCGGTATCGGCGGCGGTCTGGTGCTCGACGGCGCCCCCTACGACGGCCGCACCGGTAACGCCGGGCACGTCGGACACATGGTGGCCGACCCCGACGGCGAGCCCTGCGTGTGCGGTGGCCGCGGCTGCGTGGAGACGATCGCTTCCGGCCCGCGGATGACGCGATGGGCGCAACGACAGGGCTGGGCCGGGGCGGATGCCAAGGAACTGGCGGCCGCCGCGGCGGCAGGCGATGCGGTGGCGCTGGAGGCGTTCCGGCGGGGGACGACGGCGCTGGCCGCGGTGATCGCTTCGACCGCGGCCGTCTGCGACCTGGACCTCGTGGTGATCGGCGGTGGGGTGGCCAAGGCCGGTGCGGTGTTGTTCGACCCGCTGCGCGAGGCGCTGACGCGGTACACCCGACTGGACTTCATCCGCGGTCTGCGGGTGCTGCCCGCCGAACTCGGCGGGGACGCGGGGTTGGTGGGGGCCGCTGCACTGGCACTGGACCGCGGGAACTGAACACAGGCAAGGGCCCGTAGTACTACCGGTAGTACTACGTTCGCCCCAGGTCTATCGGCCCCGCGTCGTGCCGGGCGTCCCTGCTGAGGGCCGTTTTGGCTGATCGGCCCCCGGCAGGCTATTCTTTCCCGGTTCCACCGAAGACCGTCGGTCACCGAGCAATCGGTTGAAGGTCCGGATCATCCGGACGGCCCACGCAGGAGGACGAGGTAGAGCATTCTTGCGCGCCCCGACCTGTCTGTGTCGGGGCGTTTCGTATCTTCCGGCCCCTCGTGCCCGGCGTCCCCAGGTGGACGTCCCATCTATTCACGAGGAGGCAAGCATGGCCAAGGCTGAAAAGGCCACCGCGGTCGCCGACAT
Source organism: Mycobacterium sp. (assembly GCA_051306235.1). GTDB lineage: Bacteria > Actinomycetota > Actinomycetes > Mycobacteriales > Mycobacteriaceae > Mycobacterium. The sequence continues at coordinate 12,207 of JBPPMV010000485.1, forward strand.
CGCCGAGAAGTTCAAGGAGGCGACGGCCACCGTCGTCACCGAGTACCGCGGCCTGACGGTGTCCAACCTTGCCGAGCTGCGCAGGTCGCTGGGTGACGGAGCGTCGTACACCGTCGCCAAGAACACCTTGGTGAAGCGTGCCGCGTCCGATGCCGGAGTCGAGGGTCTCGACGACCTGTTCACCGGTCCGACCGCCATCGCGTTCATCAACGGTGAACCCGTCGACGCCGCCAAGGCGATCAAGAAGTTCGCCAAGGACAACAAGGCGCTCATCATCAAGGGCGGCTACATGGACGGCCGCGCGCTGTCCGTCTCCGAGGTCGAGCGCATCGCCGATCTGGAGTCGCGCGAGGTGCTGCTGTCGCGCGTCGCCGGTGCACTGAAGGCGAAGCAGTCCCAGGCCGCTGCGCTGTTCATTGCGCCCGCGTCCCAGGTCGCTCGACTGGCTGCAGCTCTGCAAGAGAAGAAGGCCGGCGAAGAATCCGCCGCCTGAGACCACATCACCAACCCATAGAGATAAGGAACCACCATGGCAAAGCTGTCCACCGAAGAATTGCTCGACGCGTTCAAGGAACTGACCCTGCTCGAGCTCTCTGAGTTCGTGAAGGCGTTCGAGGAGACCTTCGACGTCACCGCCGCCGCTCCGGTCGCCGTTGCCGCCGCCGGCGCAGCCCCGGCCGCCGCCGAGGCCGCCGAAGAGCAGAGCGAATTCGACGTCATCCTCGAGGGTGCCGGCGAGAAGAAGATCGGCGTCATCAAGGTCGTCCGCGAGATCGTTTCCGGCCTGGGTCTGAAGGAAGCCAAGGACCTGGTCGACGCAGCCCCCAAGCCGCTGCTGGAGAAGGTCAACAAGGAAGCCGCCGAGGACGCCAAGGCCAAGCTCGAGGCCGCCGGCGCATCGGTCACCGTCAAGTAATTTTCTGCGAACTGTGGGCCGGGTCGAATTCGACCCGGCCCACAGTCGTCTACGAGGGCGTTCAGTGTGCGGTTCGTCGTTGCTGAAAATCTGTGTAGGTTACAGTGACTCAAGCCACAGGCGGGGTAGCAGGTGGCACGTGTGGGGCTGTCAGCGGAAGGAACATGCATGGGCGTCCAAATCGACGTGACCGGTCTGAGTAAATCGTTCGGGTCGTCGAAGATCTGGGAAGACGTCACGTTGACGGTTCCCGAGGGTGAAGTCAGCGTGTTGCTGGGCCCGTCGGGTACCGGTAAGTCGGTGTTCCTGAAGTCGCTGATCGGTCTGCTTCGTCCGGAGCGCGGTCAGATCATCATCGATGGCACGGACATTCTGCAGTGCTCGGCCAAGGAGCTCTACGAGATCCGGACCCTGTTCGGTGTGCTGTTCCAGGACGGCGCGCTGTTCGGCTCGATGAACATCTACGACAACACGGCCTTCCCGCTGCGCGAGCACACCAAGAAGTCCGAGTCCGAGATCCGCAATGTGGTGATGGAAAAGCTTGAGCTCGTCGGTATGCCCAATGACGGGCACAAGTTCCCCGGTGAGATCTCCGGCGGTATGCGCAAGCGTGCCGGCCTGGCCCGCGCCCT
>JBPPMV010000486.1:0-4733 GCA_051306235.1 Mycobacterium sp.
GGTGTTGAACATCGCGTTGGCCTGCAACGGATCGAGCTCGAAATGCAGCCATCCGCGAGCATTCCAGACACCGATCATGAACGGAGCGCCGCCGTCGGGCGCGACGAGGGTGCGAGCCAGAAGCTGTCCGCTGGGATCCAGCGGCAGATCGCGCATCGCCGCGGGTTCGGTGGGGGTGAATTCGTCGATGCGGCGCTTCTGACTGATCAGGGCACCGTCAACGAGGTTGAGTGCGTTGGCGCCCAGGAACGCCTCGGCGGTCTGGGCCTGCTGGTAGAGCAGGTATGGGCCACGGGCGGTGAAACTGACCACGTTGACTGCGCCGTCGAGTGTGGATTTGGTTGCGCGGGCCTCTGGGGTGTTCCCGATGGTGACGGCTTCTGTCGGGGGTTGTCCGGGCCGGGACGCCTCGGTGGTGGCCATCTCGGCGGCGGCGGCTTCGGCGGCGGCAGGGTCGGGGAATCGCAGCACCAAGTTGTGCAGGCTGCGCGGCTGGCCGGCTGTTTCCGGTGCCACACGCACCGTGGAGAATGCCGTCATGAAGCGATGCTTCTCGACGATGGCGATCAGGTCGTCTTTGAGCACGCCGTTGGTGCGCATGATTTGGATCGACGGGATCGGGCCAATCATCCCCAAGCTCAATGCCCCCGGCAGCTTGTTCAGCTCGGCGTCGACTTCCCATGGTCCGACCACGAAGTTGGCCATGCGGTGCGCTTCGAGCAGGTTGCCGCCCTCCACATCGTCGCCGACGGTGCCGAACGGTTTGCTGGACGCGGTGTCGTAGGTGCCGGTGTCCATCAAGGCGACGTTGGCCCCCGAATCCGGGCCCGCGGTGGCCGTTGTCGGGGTCCCCGGTGTGGTGGAGGAGCATCCGGTGATCAGCGCGGCGCACGCACCCACAACAGTCGCTACTTTCAGAACGGCGATGGTAGGTGTCACGGGTGCCTCTCTAGCATTGCCTCGGCCTTCCCTGGTACGCGGGGGTTCTTTCCGGTGGTTGAACGGCTGCGCATGGTCAATTGACGATCCGCGGGGGAGTGGTGGTGATGTCCGCCTTTTCCTGGATCACCATCAGTTGGGTGTCGCTGACTGTTCGGCCGTCGGTGGTCTGAAATGTCACCGGAATGCTGGCGTTGCCGTGGACTGAGACGGACAGGTCCTCAGTGGACAGGACGTATGACAGAGGTTCGATATCGGCGCGTCCCCACGTCGCGGTGCCCTCAACAGCGGACGTACCGTTCAGGTCGGCAGGGCAAGAGGGGGGAGCGATGAGGTTGGACTGCTCGCACCGTTCAAACGATTCCCTGACGAGGGGGGCGATGGCGTCGGCGCCCTTGCTGTTGAGGTCGAAGTCCGCACTGACAAGGAAAACGCTCGACAGCAGGTAGTTCCTGAACAGCGGACGCTCGTCGACGGCGACATCAAGATACTGGTTGGAAGTCTCTATCTGGAGGTACCCGGGGAATGCGAAGAACGACTGGCCCGGGCCCAGTGTCTTGCCGAAGACGGTGAGCGTTGCGTAGGCGGAATTAGCTGAGTGCAGCGCGTACTCGTTGGCAACATGATCAATCCACCAGCCGCCTTGCAGGCTTCTGCTCACGGCGATGGTGTCGGTGTGGACTTTGTCGCCGAACTTCGCCGAGACCGTCACGTAGAGCTTCGCGGCGGTCTTCTCGTTGCCTTTGATCTCACCGACGCGAATATCGGAGATCGGCCATTGCGCGATCTGTTTGGCCAGCACCTCATCGGTGAGGAATTGATTGTCCGTGGGCGGAGACTTGCTGTAGGACAGGGCTTTCGCGGCGTCGCCGCGGCTCAGCGCTTCTAGGTAGTCGGTGACTGTCTGGGCGGCTGCCGATGGCGGGGCGCTCGCTGTCGGGGCATTGGGCGCTGTGGGCGACGGATCGGTTCCCGCGCTGCTCTGTTCGTCGACTGCTGTGACCCGTAGGTAGGCGATCACGGCGCCTGCCAGGATCACCACCAGTGCCAGCGCCAACAGCAGCGGTCCGCGTCGTTGACTCGACCCCGCTGTGGCCGGTCCCGGGGTGCCAGGAGTTGTGGGCGGCGGCCAGCCGGCCGCGGGGATGTTCGGCGGCGCGGCCCAGGCGCGCTGGGCGGGCGGCGGCTGTGGCGGTGCCCCGGAGGCGTTGGAGGGTGCGGCCGGTGGTCGTTGAAACCGCGGTACGTTACGGGTGGGTGCGTCGGGGTCACCCCAGCCGCGGTCGGGTGGCGTATTGCTTTGGTCGCCAGGCCAGTTCGTCATGCCGATCCACCTCCTTTCCTCTATCTGGCCGCGAAATGTGGCGCTCGGGCGCACACGTTTACGAGCATGACCCGGGACCTCAGCTCATCGGCCGAGGGTTGGCGGGGAGGTGCTGATGTCGACGGAGTTGTAGAGATTGCTCTCTGCGGTGCCGCTTTCGGTCCCGCCGTCACGGTTTTGGAAGGAGACCGGGGTGGCCACTGTTCCGCTCAGTTGCACGGTCAGGTCGTACGGGCTGAGTTCGCCGATGGTCACACCGCTGAGATCGGCCTTGCCCCACGTGACGGTCCCGTCGACCGCGCCGTACTCGTTGAGCTTGACCGGGCAATCCGGCGGGTCGAGCAGTTTGGATGTCTCGCAGGCGGCGAATGCGTCGGCTACCGCCGTGGACACTGCTTCGGCGCCGTCGTCGTTGAGTTCGTAGGTCGGCCGGAACGAGAACATCGTGCCGGTCAGTAGCGGGGAATCCGCCGTGACGTCGATGTAGTCGTTGGAGCTACCCACCTCAACGAAACCGGGGAACACGTAGAACGCCTCGCCCTTTTTCAACTCTTTGCCGAAGAGGGTGAGTGTTTCGTCAGCGGCGCTGGGGCTCACAAGTTCGATCTTGTTGATCGCTTCGTCGATTTTCCAGGTGTCTTCGACCTTGGACAGCCGCACAGTCGAGTCGGAAAGCTGCTCGCCAAACTTCACCGCCACCTTCACCGAGGTCATCCCGATGCCGGCCATCTCTTCGCCGTCATCGAGGATGCGGATATCCGTGATGGGCATCTTGGCGATCTGCTTGCTGAGGATGTCGCTGGTGAGCAGATCGGCGTTGGCGGGTTCACTTTTGCTGTAGGACAGTGCTTTCTCGGCGTCGCCGGTGCTCAGTGCCTCCAGATAGGCGGTCACGGTCTCCGACGCGGACAGGTCCCCACCGCCGGCGCCGCCGGTGAACCGGGGCACTACGAACACCGCGGCGGCTAACAGCACTGCAGCGCCCGCCGCAGCGATGATCAGCTTTTTCCGGTTGCGTTTAGGGCCGGCCGGCGGTCCGCCTGGTGCGGTGTTGGCCCAACCCGGGGCGGAGGGCCAACCTTGGGCGGGGGCACCTGGCCCAGGCGCCTGGGGCGAGGCGGCCCACGGCTGGGGTTGTTGCGGCGCTGGTTTGGTCCAGGAACTGTGCGGGGCAGGCTGCTGCTGTCCCCAGCCCGCGGCCGGGGCCGGCGGCGGTTGTGCTGGGTTCGGGCGCTGAAATTGGGGCGTTACGACGGTGGGGTCTTCGGGACCTGGCCACCCGCCGTGGGGGTTCTGGTTGTTCACGGTGTTCTCCTATGACTGCCGGTCGGTTGCGAGTCAGCGACTGCGCCCCCAGGGCGCGATCTTCGTGTGAGGATGCGTTGCGTGGCGGGTCCCCGTGACGTGTGGGTCAGCGGACCTTGTCGGCGATGGCACGGGTGATCGAGTATCCGGCGCTGCCGACGGTCGGCGAGCAGACCCGGACATCGACGATGACGTTGCCGCGCAACGCCATACCGCGTTCGCACTGCTGCCCGGGCACCGTCGAGGTGGTTGGTACCAGCATCAGGGTGTTGATGTCGCCGATCGGGCGAGGTGTCTTGATGTCGATCTCGGTGACCGCGCCCTGGTAGTTGAAGACGGCGTGGGTGTTCTGGCAGGCGTTCCAGTCGGCGAGCAGTTTGTCGTAGATGCGCCGGGCCGCTGCGGGATCGGGGAAAGCCAGTGCCGCCTGGCCGACACGGTGTTCGCGGCCCAAGGCGACAACTCCGACGGCCAAACCGGTGAAGCCGGTGCCGTCGTATGTCGCGGCATAGGCCGGGCCCCACGCCCCAGTGCAGTGCGGTGGCTGCACATCACCGCCGAGCGGCTGGCTCTCGACCGGGCCCACTGAGGCCGCGCCGGCAATGTTGAGTTGCTTGTCGATCTCTGCACCGGGCAGCAGCAGCGGGGCCAGCGCTTCGGGCGCGAGCGTGGGCCCTGCCGGCGCCGGCGGTGGCGGCGGGGCCGGCGACCCAGTGGGTGGTGGCGGGTTGGTGGGCGTGGACTCGGCGCTGGGCTCCGAGGGCACCGTGGTGGTTGGGCCCGCCGGAACCTGCGCGACGGTGGTCGACGCTGTGGTGGCGTCCTCGTTTGCGCTCTTATCGCCGGTCAACATCACGTAGGCCACAAGTGCGGCGGCGATCACGACCACCACACCGGCAACCCACCACTGGCGCTGCTGCAACTGCTGCACCCAGGTGTTGCGCGGCGGCTCAGGTGAGGGCCGCGGCGCCGATGACGCTGGCGGTGCACTGGGTGGTGGTGGCGGCGGTGTGTACTGCGGAGGCGAGGGGTATCCCTGCGGCGCCTGCGGGTACGCAGGCGGCTGCGGCGGCCGCGGAAACACCTGCGCTTGCTGAGTTTCCTGCTGGTCAAACGGCGCCGGATTCCCTGCTGGGTAGCCGCCGGGCTGCGGCCGGTGCTCACC
>JBPPMV010000487.1:0-7175 GCA_051306235.1 Mycobacterium sp.
AGACACCAACAAACTGGCATCAAAAAAACAAACCACCCACAAAACTCGGGAAGACGGGAAGTCCCCCAAAATGAGTGGCAAAAAACAACAAACAAAAACCACCAAACACACTATTGAGTTCTCAAACAACAGACTAGATTGTTGTGAAGTTTCCCGTTTCGGGGCAACCCTACCAGCTTAAGCTATCTGAACCGGAGAGTCAAACTTCTCTGTTCCCCGTGTCCGGGGCAACTCGATTAGATTAGAACTTCGGTCGTTACGAAGTCAAATCTGCAGGTCAGAGGCTTGGCGTCGCTGCACCAGCCAGTACGGCCTATCTTACGCGCTCAACCTCGGCGCCCAAACTGACCAGGTTCTCCACGAACAGCGGGTAGCCCCGATCGATGTGGTAAACGTCGTGGACCTCGGTATCGCCATCCGCCACCAGGCCGGCGAGCACCAAGCCGGCGCCGGCCCGGATGTCCGACGCCCAAACGGGTGCACTCGATAATTGCGGCAGCCCGCGGATCACCGCGTGATGACCATCGGTGCGTGCATCCGCCCCGAGGCGGATCATCTCCTCGACGAACCGGAACCGCGCTTCGAAGACGTTCTCGGTGATCATCGAGGTTCCGTCCGCGATGCACGCCAGCCCGATCGCCATCGGTTGCAGATCGGTCGGGAAACCCGGGAACGGCAAGGTCGCCATGTTCACCGCCTTGGGCCGTTCGTACTGGACCACCCGGAAACCGTTGTCGTGCTGTGTGACCGTCGCCCCTGCGTCATGCAATTTGTGCAGCACGAGTTGCAGGTGCGCCGGGTCCACCCCGGTGACCGAGATATCCCCCCGGGTCATCGCCGCGGCTATCCCCCAGGTGGCCGCGACGATCCGATCCCCGATCACGCGATGTTCGGTGGGATGAAGTTTGTCGACCCCGGTGATCGTCAATGTCGATGACCCGGCACCGGCGACCTGCGCGCCCATCTCGTTGAGCATCGTGCAGATATCGGCGATATCTGGTTCACGGGCGGCGTTGTAGATCGTGGTGACACCCTCGGCCAACACCGCGGCCATCAGTATGTTTTCCGTCGCTCCCACCGAAGGGAACTCCAACTGAATCTCGGCGCCGCGCAGGTGATCGGCCTCGGCGACCACACATCCGTGTTCGATATTGCACCGGGCGCCGAGCTGTCGGAGCCCGGACTGGTGCATGTCCAGCGGACGGGAACCGATCGCGTCACCGCCGGGCAGCGCAACCTTGGCCCGCTTACCGCGCCCCATCAAGGGACCCAGCACGCAAACCGACGCGCGGAACTGTCGCACCGCCGCGAAATCGGCGTCGTACTTGAGCTCATCCGGCGACGTGACCCGGACCGTCGATCCGTCGATCTCGACGGTGGCGCCCAGGCCGCGAAGGACCTCAGCCATCAACGGCACATCCAGGATGTCGGGACAGTTGGTGATGGTGCTCGTGCCCTCAGCCAACAGCGTCGCCGCCATCAGCTTGAGAACACTGTTCTTTGCTCCCCCGACGGCGACTTCGCCCGATAACCGGCTTCCGCCTGTCACCACGAAACGATCGCTCACGCGGGCCAGTGTAAGCAGACCCGGCGTCAGTTACAGAACGCTGCGGCCACACGGCCCGGGACCTGGCCGGTACGGTTTAACCATGGCTGTGCACCTGACCCGCATTTACACCCGGACCGGCGACGATGGTACGACGGGCCTGAGTGATTTCAGCCGAGTCTCCAAGAACGACGCCCGACTCGAGGCCTACGCGGACTGCGATGAGGCCAACGCGGCCATCGGCGTCGCGGTGTCCCTGGGCCGGCCCGATGAGCGGATATTGCAGGTCCTGCTGCAAATTCAGAACGACCTGTTCGATGCCGGCGCCGATCTGTCCACACCAGTGGTGGAAAACCCCGAGTATCCGCCGCTGCGGGTTCTGCAGGACTACATCGACCGGCTCGAAGGTTGGTGCGATGAGTTCAACGAGGATCTGCCGAAACTCGACTCGTTCATCCTGCCTGGTGGCACGGCGTTATCGGCGCTGCTCCATGTCGCACGGACGGTAACCCGGCGCGCCGAACGATCGGCCTGGCGTGCCGTGGACCAGCACGGGGATTCCATCAGCGTGCTGCCGGCGAAGTATCTCAACCGACTGTCCGACCTGCTGTTCATCTTGTCCCGCGTCGCGAATCCGGCCGGCGACGTCAAGTGGCAGCCGGGCGGCAAGCGCTAATTGCGTCGGCGAGCGCGCGGCGACGGACTGGATTCCACCCAAGAGGTGAAGGCGGTCAGCGCACCCCGGTCCAGAGCGACCTCGTAACCGCGACCGCGCTCGGGGCCCACATCACGTAATTCCAGGACGACGATCTCTTCGGTCATGATGTCGAACTCGTCACCGCGCGGGGAACGCCGCGATACGACTTCGAGGCCCAGCCGGCTCAGCCGGCGATCGGGCCACCACCGCATGCTCGAGAGCCGATAGAACTCGGCCTCACCACCGCGGTATCGCAGCACCCCGTGCCGCCAACCGGCACCTCCGTGGGCCGGGTAGTCGCGCAGGATGGCGGCAGTGCCGCCCACCTGACGGAGCTTCCACAAGCGGTAGCCGAGTGCGGCGACCGCTACCAGCAAAACGCCGACGAGCGCGGCCATGAACAACATGGACGCGCTCATCGGCGGTGCCTACTAGTCGATCTGCCCGACCGCGCGCAGACGCGCACGGCCCCAGGCTGCAGTTGATGGATCGTCGGACTCGGAGTCCTGCTTGGCGGCGTCCGCGTCGACCTCCGACTCGAACTGGGCGTTCTCCACCAGGATGCTGACGCCACCCTCGGTGACGGACAGGAATCCGCCGTCGATCGCGATCCGGAGATCGTCCTCGCCTTCGCGTTCGACGCGCACCATGGCGTCCTCGACCAACTGGGCTACCAGCGGGATGTGCCGCGGCAGAATCCCGATCTCGCCCGCGGTGGTGCGGGTGAAGACGAACGTCGCCTTGCCGGACCACAACTCACGCTCGACGGCGACGATCTCGACGTCCAGTTCAGCCATGCCACACCACCTTTCGCGCTAGCCGAATCACAGCTTGGCGCCGAGGGTCTCTGCCTTCTTCGCCAGATCGTCCAGACCACCGATGAGGAAGAACGCCTGCTCGGGCAGGTGATCGAACTCGCCCTTGGCCAGCTTGTCGAAGGCCTCGACGGTCTCCTTGAGCGGCACCGTGGAGCCCGGCTGACCGGTGAACTGCTCGGCCGCCATCATGTTCTGGCTCAGGAAGCGCTCGATCTTACGGGCGCGGTAGACCAGCACCTTGTCCTCTTCGGACAGCTCGTCGATACCCAGGATGGCGATGATGTCCTGAAGATCCTTGTAGCGCTGCAGGATCCGGATGACTTCCTGGGCGACGCGGTAGTGCTCGTCGCCGACCACGCTGGGGTGCAGGATCGTCGAGGACGATGCCAGCGGATCCACCGCGGGGAAGATGCCCTTGGAGAACACCGCACGGGAGAGCTCGGTGGTGGCGTCCAGGTGGGCGAAGGTGGTCGCCGGCGCCGGGTCGGTGTAGTCGTCGGCGGGCACATACACGGCCTGCATCGAGGTGATCGAGCGACCACGGGTCGAGGTGATGCGCTCCTGGAGCTCACCCATCTCGTCGGCCAGCGTCGGCTGGTAACCCACGGCCGAAGGCATACGACCGAGCAGGGTCGACACCTCGGAACCGGCCTGGGTGAACCGGAAGATGTTGTCGATGAACAACAGCACGTCCTGGTTCTGCTCATCGCGGAAGTACTCCGCCATGGTCAGCGCCGACAGAGCGACCCGCATACGGGTGCCCGGCGGCTCATCCATCTGGCCGAACACCAACGCGGTGTCCTTGAGCACGTTGGCGTCCGCGAGCTCGACCCACAGGTCGTTGCCCTCACGGGTGCGCTCACCGACGCCGGCGAACACCGAGGTGCCACCGAAGTTGCGGGCGATGCGGTTGATCATCTCCTGGATGAGCACGGTCTTACCCACGCCGGCACCACCGAACAGGGCGATCTTGCCGCCACGCACGTACGGGGTGAGCAGGTCGACGACCTTGAGGCCGGTCTCCAGCATCTCGGTGCGGGGCTCGAGGTCGGCGAAGGCCGGCGGCTTGCGGTGGATCGACCAGTGGTCGAAGTCCTCGCCGTAGCCGGGCTCGTCGAGGCAGTCGCCGAGGGCGTTGAACACGTGGCCCTTGACGCCGTCGCCGACGGGCACCGAGATCGACTTACCGGTGTCGGTGACCTCGACGCCGCGCACCAGACCATCGGTGGGCTGCATGGAGATCGTGCGCACCAGGTTGTCACCCAGGTGCTGGGCGACCTCCAGGGTCAGGGTCTTGGCCAGCGCGCCGTACGTGATGTCGGCGTGCAGGGCGTTGAACAGGGCGGGTACCGAACCCCGCGGGAACTCGACGTCCACCACCGGGCCGGTGATGCGGACGACCCGACCCGCGGTCTTGGTGTCTGTCTTGGTCTCAGCGACAGCAGTCATATTTTCTTCGCTTCCTAACGAGGCGTGTTTCTAAGTTCTATTTCGCGTCGGCCAGCGCGTTGGCGCCGCCGACGATCTCGCTGATTTCCTGGGTGATCTGAGCCTGACGCTCGCGGTTGGCCGCCAGCGTGAGCGCCTTGATCAGATCGTCGGCATTGTCGGTCGCCGACTTCATGGCCCGTCGGCGCGATGCCGACTCCGAGGCCGCCGCTTCCAGCAACGCCGCGTACACACGGGTCGCGACGTAGCGAGGCAGCAGCGCATCGAACAGGTTCTCGGCGTTGGGTTCGAACGAGAACAGCGTGCGAGGACCGTCTTCGGGCTCGTCGTCGCCGACGTACTCGACGACCATCGGGGCGACCCGCAGTGCCGCGGCGGTCTGCGACAACATCGACCGGAATTCGGTCGAGACGATGTGCAGCTCGTCGACACCGAGGATGCCGTCGTCGCCGGCGTCGTCACCGTCATCGTCGACACCCGACATGAACGCGGTCACCAGGGTGTCCGCGATCTCCTTGGCGTTCTCGTAGGTCGGTCGCTCGGAGAAGCCGGTCCACGACTCCGCCACGTCACGCTGACGGAAGTTGTAGTAGCCCAGCGCCTTGCGGCCGACGACGTAGATCACCGGATTCTTGCCCTCGTCGCGCAGCAGCGCGAAGAGCTCCTCGGCCCGGCGCAGCACGTTGGCGTTGTAGCCACCGCACAGCCCACGGTCCGAGGACACCACCAGGACGCCGGCACGCTTGGGTGACTCCCGCTCGACGAGCAACGGGTGGTCCAGCGCGCTGGCGCTGGCCAGCTCGGTGAGCATGTTGGTGATCTCGGTGGCGAAGGGCCGGGCCGCCTGGACCCGGGCCTGCGCCTTGGCGATCCGCGAGGTGGCGATCAGCTCCTGTGCCTTCGTGATCTTCTTGATCGACGAGGCGGATTTGATGCGTCCGCGTAGTTCGCGCAGTGTGGCTGCCATTGGTTACCTAGGCCTTCTTGGGAGCAGGCTTGCGGACCTTGACCGATTCCTTCTCCAGGTCCTCCGGATCCAGGGCGTCGGAATCGGCCTCGTTGACGACGACCGAGCTGCCGTCGGAAGCCGAGAAGCCCTTCTTGAAGTCGTTGATCACCTTGACCAGGCTCTCCTCGGCTTCCTCGGAGAGCTTCTTGGAATCCTTGATCCCGGTGAGGATCTCGCCGTGGCTGGCCTTCACGTGCTCCAGCAGTTCGGCCTCGAAGCGCGAGACGTCCTCGGCCGGAACCGAGTCCAGGTGGCCCTTGGTACCGAGGAAGATCGCGACGACCTGGTCCTCGACGGCCAGCGGGCTGTACTGGGGCTGCTTGAGCAGTTCGACCAGACGCACACCACGGTCCAGCTGGGCCTTGGACGCCGCATCGAGGTCGGAGGCGAAGGCCGCGAAGGCCTCCAGCTCGCGGTACTGCGACAGGTCCAGACGCAGCGAACCCGCCACCTCTTTCATCGCCTTGATCTGCGCGGCGCCACCGACACGGGAGACCGACACACCGACGTTGATGGCCGGACGCACGCCCTGGTTGAACAGGTCGGATTCCAGGAAGACCTGGCCGTCGGTGATCGAGATGACGTTGGTCGGGATGAAGGCCGAGATGTCGTTGGCCTTGGTCTCGATGATCGGCAGCCCGGTCATCGATCCACCGCCGAGCGCGTCGGACAGCTTGGCGCACCGCTCCAGCAGGCGGGAGTGCAGGTAGAACACGTCACCGGGGAACGCTTCGCGGCCCGGCGGGCGACGCAGCAGCAGCGAGATCGCGCGGTAGGCGTCGGCCTGCTTGGACAGATCGTCGAACACGATGAGAACGTGCTTGCCGTTGTACATCCAGTGCTGGCCGATGGCCGAACCGGTGTAGGGCGCCAGCCACTTGAAGCCGGCGGCGTCGGAGGCGGGCGCGGCGACGATGGTGGTGTACTCCATCGCGCCACCGTCTTCCAGCGCGCGCTTCACGCTGGCGATGGTGGTGCCCTTCTGGCCGATCGCGACGTACACGCAGCGGACCTGCTTGTCCGGATCGCCGGTCTCCCATGCCTCACGCTGGTTGAGGATGGTGTCGACACAGACCGCGGTCTTGCCGGTCTTGCGGTCACCGATGATCAGCTGACGCTGACCGCGGCCGATCGGGGTCATGGCGTCGATGGCCTTGATGCCGGTCTGCAGCGGCTCGCCGACACCCTGGCGGTCGACCACCGAAGGAGCCTGCAGTTCCAGCTCACGACGGGTCTCGGCCTCGATATCGCCCTGGCCGTCGATCGGCTGGCCGAGCGGGTTGATCACGCGACCGAGGAAGGCGTCGCCGACCGGCACCGAGAGCACCTCGCCGGTGCGCTTGACCTGCTGGCCCTCAGCGATCTTGCCGAACTCACCCAGGATCACGGCGCCGACGCTGTGCTCGTCGAGGTTGAGCGCCACACCGAGGACGCCGCCCGGGAATTCGAGCAGCTCCTGGGTCATGACCGAGGGCAGGCCCTCTACGTGGGCGATGCCGTCACCGGCATCGACGACGGTGCCGACCTCTTCCCGCTCGGTGTCGGCGGAAAACGAGGATACGTAACCCTCGATGGCACCTTCGATATCAGCAGCCGAGATTGTCAACTCTGCCATGGTTTTTCGTCTTCCTACCTTTGATCTGGGTGATAAGTCTT
>JBPPMV010000488.1:0-8653 GCA_051306235.1 Mycobacterium sp.
CTCGTCGACGACACCCGCGGTTTCCTGGAATCCCTTGAGACGCGCCGACTTGCCGAACTGCTCATCGGCGGGATGTCGACCCTGGATCTGCCATCGGACATGAAGTCCGGGTACCGCGCGCTCACCCGCGAGGACTCCCGGGTGACCGAGTACCTGATGCCGCCGCTGCCCAACACGCTCTACACCCGGGACACCACCTGCTGGATCTACGGCGGAGTGACGCTCAACCCGCTGTACTGGCCGGCCCGTCAAGACGAGACGTTGTTGATGAAGGCGATCTATGAGTTCCACCCGGACTACGTGGGGTCCAAGGTGTGGTGGGGCGACCCCGAGAAACAGTGGGGACTGGCCAGCATCGAGGGCGGTGACGTCATGATCCCCGGTAACGGTGTGGTGCTCATCGGGATGAGCGAACGCACGTCGCGACAGGCCATCACCCAGGTGGCCGCCGAACTGTTCGCGCACGGCGGGGCCGAGAAGGTGATCGTGGCCGGGATGCCGAAACTTCGCGCGGCCATGCATCTGGACACGGTGTTCACCTTCGCCGACCGTGACGTGGTCACGATCTACCCGGACATCGTCGACAACATCGTTCCGTTCACCCTGTTGCCCAGCGACTCCGAACCCGGTGTCGACGTCATCGAAGAGACCAAACCGTTCACCGAAGTCGTCGCTGCCGCACTCGGTCTGTCGCAATTGCGGATCGTCGAGACCGGTGGCACCCAGTACGACTCGGAGCGCCAGCAATGGGACAGCGGTAACAACCTGGTCGCGGTCGAACCCGGCGTGGTGTTTGCCTATGACCGCAACACCCACACCAACTCGTTGCTGCGTAAGGCCGGTGTCGAGGTCATCACCATCGTCGGCGCCGAACTGGGCCGCGGCCGCGGCGGCGGGCATTGCATGACCTGCCCCATCATCCGGGATCCGGTCGTGTTCTAGTTGCAGGAGCAATTACTAGAACACGTTCCAGTCTGACTGCTAGCCTGACGCGGGGTTGACGGGGTGTTTGTTCGGGAAGGACCGGCTCATGACGGCGGGTAGCGAGACACTTGAGGGCCGGGTGGCCTTCATCACCGGGGCCGCTCGAGGCCAGGGACGCGCGCATGCTGTCCGCTTGGCCAACGAGGGCGCCGACATCATCGCCACCGATATCTGCGCTCCGGTCTCGGACTCCATCACCTATCCGCCGGCGACGGCCGAGGACCTGGCCGAGACGGTGCGCGCGGTGGAAGCCACCGGACGCAAGGTGCTCGCCCGGGCCGTCGATATCCGTGATCTCGAGGCCCAGCAGCAGTTGGTGGCCGATGCGAAAGAACAGTTCGGCAGGCTCGACATCGTGGTCGCCAACGCCGGGGTGCTCAGCTGGGGCCGACTGTGGGAGCTGACCCCCGAACAGTGGGACACCGTCATCGATGTGAACCTGAACGGCACCTGGCGGACCATCCGGGCCACGGTGCCGGCGATGATCGAGGCAGGCAACGGCGGGTCGATCATCATCGTCAGTTCCTCGGCGGGGGTGAAAGCCACTCCGGGCAACGGGCATTACGCGGCGTCCAAGCACGGCCTCACCGCACTGACCAACTCGTTGGCGCTGGAGGTCGGTGAGTTCGGCATCCGGGTGAACTCGATCCATCCGTACTCCATCGACACCCCGATGATCGAGCCGGAGGCGATGGGCGCGCTGTTCGGCAAGCACCCCAGCTTCCTGCACAGCTTCGCGCCGATGCCGTATCACCGGGTGACCGATGGCAAGAGCGAGGGGCTGGCGGCGTTCATGGCGCCCGAGGAGGTCGCCAATGTGGTGGCCTGGTTGGCCAGTGACGCGTCGTCGACGCTCTCGGGCAGCCAGATCGCCGTGGACCGCGGAGTGATGAAGTACTAGACCGCCGGCTCAGCTGTCGGAGGTCAGCACTTCGGCGAAACGTTCCATCGCCCAGTCGATCTCGTCTTTCGTGATGACCAGCGGCGGGGCGAAGCGCAGGGTGTGACCGTGGGTGTCCTTGACCAGTACCCCGCGTTCGGCCAGGCGCAGGCTCATCTGCTTGCCGGTTCCCAGGCGTGGGTCGATGTCGACCCCGGCCCACAGCCCTTTGCCGCGGACGGCCAGGACGCCGGGCAGCTCGGCGAGTCGGGCATGCAGGTGTACACCCAGTTCGGCGGAGCGGGACTGGTATTGGCCGGTTTCCAGGATCTCGATGACTGTTGTGCCGATGGCTGCGGCCAGCGGATTACCGCCGAAGGTGGAGCCGTGTTCGCCGGGATGCAGGACGCCCAGCACATCGCGGTCGGCAACCATCGCCGACAGTGGCACCACGCCGCCGCCCAGCGCCTTGCCCAGCAGATAGACATCGGGTGCCACGTCCCAGTGATCGCAGGCGAAGGTCCGGCCGGTGCGGGCCAGGCCGGACTGGATCTCGTCGGCGATCATCAGCACTCCGCGTTCGGTGCACAGCGTGCGTACCCGCGGCAGGAAGTCCGCGGGCGGCACGATGATGCCGGCCTCGCCCTGAATCGGTTCCAGCAGTACCGCCACCGTGTTGTCGTCGATCGCGGCGGCCACAGCATCGGCGTCGCCGAAGGGCACCGCGCGGAAGCCGGGGGTGAAGGGTCCGAACCCGCCGCGGGCCGTCTCGTCATCGGAGAAGCTGATGATGGTGGTGGTGCGGCCGTGAAAGTTGTTGCGGGCCACGATGATATTGGCCTGGCCGGCCGGTACGCCCTTGACATCGGCGCCCCACTTGCGGGCGACCTTGATGGCGCTCTCGACAGCCTCGGCGCCGCTGTTCATCGGCAGCACCATGTCCTTGCCGCACAGCTGGGCCAGCGCGGCGCAGAACGGCCCGAGCCGGTCGGAGTGAAAGGCCCGGCTCACCAGGGTGACGGCGTCGAGTTGGGCGTGGGCGGCCGCGGTGATGAGCGGGTTGCGGTGGCCGAAGTTCACCGCCGAGTACGCGGCCAGGCAGTCCAGGTAGCGGCGGCCGTCCACATCGGTGATCCAGGCGCCCTCGGCGGAGGCCGCGACGACCGGTAGCGGGGAGTAGTTGTGCGCGGCGTAGTGCTCGTCGAGTGCGATCGCTTCCCTCGTCCGGCTGCTGATGTCGCTTGCGAGACTCACGGGTGTACTTCCAGCGTGCAGCATTTGATCGATCCGCCGCCCTTGAGTAGTTCGGAGAGATCCACGCCGACCGGTTCGAACCCGGCGGCGCGCAGATGACCGGCGAATCCGGTGGCGCCGATCGGGAGCACGACGTGGCGCCCGTCGGACACCGCGTTGAGGCCGAGCACGAAGGCGTCGGCGGTGGCGACCTCGATGGCGGTGGGGAACAGCTCGCGAAGGCGGATCAGTGCGGACTCGGCGAACGCGGGTGGGTAGTAGGCGATCGTGGGGTCGGGGCCGTCGCTGAGCACCGTGAGCGCGGTGTCGAGGTGGTAGAACCGCGGGTCGACGAGTTCCAGGCTGACCACCGGTAGGCCGATGATCGCGGCGATCTCGTCGTGCGCGCGCCGGTCGGTGCGAAATCCGAAGCCGGCCAACACCGTTGATCCGGCGACCAGCAGATCGCCCTGGCCCTCGTTGTGGTGGCGGGTGCGTTCGGGCCGATGACCGGCGGCGGACATCCAGGCGGCGTAGGCGTCGGCCTCGGCGGCACGTTGCGGGAAGGTGAAGTTGGCGACCACCGCGTGGCCGTTGACGATCAGACCACCGTTGGCGGCGTAGACCATATCCGGCAGGCCGGCGACCGGGTCCACCAGATCGACGGTGTGGCCCAGGGCGGTGTAGGTGTCGCGCAGTGTCTCCCACTGGCGCACCGCGAGATCCACGTCGACGGGAACGCTGGTGTCCATCCACGGGTTGATGGCGTAGTCGACGGCGAAGTGTCGCGGTGCCGTCATGGCGAAGTGGCGGGTGCGGGCCTTGCGAGCGAGCGTAGTAGTGGCGGTGAGATCGGAGACCGTCATGATCATGACGATATTCGGTGCCTGTGATGCAATCAATCGCCGGTTGTTGCGTACGTAGTGTGCTTTCATTGCGCGAGATCGCATAAAACGATGATCTGTTGTGTGAAAGGAGGTGGCGGACGTGGACGAGACCGATGAGCGCATCCTGGCCGAGCTGATCGACGATGCCCGCGCCACTTTTGCCGAGATCGGAGCGCAGGTGAACCTGTCCGCGCCTGCGGTCAAAAGGCGGGTTGATCGGATGCTCGACAGCGGGGTGATCCGCGGGTTCACCGCGGTGGTCGACCGTAACGCGCTGGGCTGGACGACCGAGGCCTACGTGCAGGTCTACTGCCACGGCACCATCGCGCCGAGCGCACTGCGCCAGGCCTGGGTGGACATCCCGGAGGTGGTCAGTGCCGCCACGGTGACCGGGACCGCCGATGCCATCCTGCATGTGCTGGCCCGCGATATGCGCCACCTGGAGGACGCCCTGGAGCGCATCCGCGAGAGCGCCGACATCGAGCGCAGCGAGAGCATCGTGGTGTTGTCGAACATCATCGAGCGCACCCGGTCCTGACCGGTACCGCCGGGGTGGTGGACATTCCGCGCGCCTCATCGTGTAAGAAACACCACGTGGGAACCAATGGGGGCATCGTCATTGTCGGTGGTGGGCTGGCTGCGGCCCGCACCGCCGAACAATTGCGCCGCGCCGAATACACCGGACCGATCACCATCGTCAGCGATGAGCAGCATCTGCCGTATGACCGGCCGCCGCTGTCCAAGGAAGTTCTGCGCAACCCCGATCACGATGTCGTGCTCAAACCGCAGGAGTTCTACGACGAGGGCAATATCGCGCTGCGCCTGGGGGTGGCCGCCCAGTCGGTGGACACCGCCGCGAAGCTGCTGACCCTGGCCGATGGCTCGACGCTCGGGTACGACGAGCTCGTCATCGCCACCGGCCTTGAGCCCAAACGTATTCGGTCCTTCCCGGACCTGGAGGGCATCCGGGTACTGCGGTCCATCGGGGAGAGCGCCGAACTGCGCGAGCATGCCGCCGGCGCCAAGCGCGCCGTCATCATCGGCGCCGGATTCATCGGGTGTGAGGTGGCCGCCAGCCTGCGCCAGCTCGGCGTCGACGTGGTCATCGTCGAACCGCAGCCGACACCGCTGGCCTCGGTGCTCGGTGAGCAGATCGGCGCGCTGGTCACCCGGCTGCACCGGGCCGAGGGCGTCGACGTGCGCTGCGGTGTGGGCGTGGCCTCGGTGGCCGGCACCGGCAAGGTCGAGAAGGTGGTGCTCTCCGACGGCACCGAACTGGACGCCGATATCGTCGTCGTCGGGATCGGTTCACACCCGGTCACCGGTTGGCTCGAGGGCAGCGGTATCACGGTGGAGAACGGTGTCGTCTGCGATGACGCCGGACGGGCCAGTGCCGAGCACGTCTGGGCCATCGGTGACGTGGCGTCCTGGCGCTCCGAGGTCGGACACCAAGTACGGGTGGAGCATTGGAGCAATGTCGCCGAGCAGGCGCGGGTCCTGGTGCCCGCGATCCTCGGACAGGAACCGGGCAAGGCCGCGATCTCGGTGCCCTACTTCTGGAGCGACCAGTACGACGTGAAGATCCAGTGCCTGGGCGAGCCGTCGGCCGGCGATGTGGTGCACATCGTCGAGGACGACGGCCGTAAGTTCCTGGCCTACTACGAGCGCGACGGTGTCGTCACCGCGGTGGTCGGTGGCGGGATGCCCGGCAAGGTGATGAAGGCCCGCGGCAAGATCGCCGCCGGCGCCCCCATCGCCGACGTCCTCCCCTCCACGTGATTTGTGGAGCCGCACCCGTAATCATCACGGGTGCGGCTCCTCAAATCGCTCAGAACTCGCCGAGGTAGAACCGGCCGCCCTGGTCATCGGTGCACAGCGCGGACTTCCCGTACGACTGCGCTGAGGGTTCCTCGATGATGGTGCCGCCGGCCGCGCGCACCCGTTCCACGGCGGCGTCGATGTCCTCGACGGTCCACATCGGCACGGTCGACGGCTGTGCGGGCCTGCCCGTGGTGGCGGTACCGGCCATGCCCGCCATCGGGTGCGACTCCTGCATGGCCCAACCGTCCTCGACCCGTCCGGACTCGAACGTCCAGTGCAGCACCCGCGAGTAGAACGCCCGGAAATCGGCGGAATCCCCGGCGAAGTAGGTGATGTACGAAAGTTCGCCCGGCCCAGTACCGTTCAGTGCCGGACGCGGGGTGCCCGGCGCGGGCTTGAACACCGCGAACGCGACACCCGCAGGGTCGACGGCATCCAGTACGGTGCCGAAGTCGAACCCGATCTCCTGGCCGGGCTCGCCACCGCCGTCGGTGATGGCCTGCCGGGCGCCGTCCAGGTCATCGACGGCATAGCAGCACAACATGGTCTGCGGACCGTCGACCTGGAAGATGCCGGTCGGCAACGTGGTGTTGGTGACCTGGTTGGTCTGCCGGTCATAGGTCCAGCCCAGCACGTGACCGTAGAACGCGGCCGCCCGTTCGGCATCCGGGGTCCACAGTGACACGTAGCCGACGTCACCGTGCTTGATCGGCACCCGCGCGCCGGTCATCGGGCCCGACAGCATCCAGCGGTGGCCGAAGGGGTCGATGATGGTCGCACCGCGGGCCCCGTGGTCCTCGTAGACCTCGCGCAGCACGGTGGCGCCGCGGTCACGGACACGCTGCAGCGCGGCGTCGGTATCGGCGACCGGCAGCATCAGACTCACCGAGTTCGTCTGGGGAGCAGGCGCTTTCAGGCCCATTTCGGGGAACTCGTCGGCCAGGTAGAGCACACCGTCGCCGATGGCGAGCTCGGCGTGCCCGATGCGACCGTCACCCATCAGGATCGGGTCGCCGATGACGGTGGCGCCCAGCGCGTCGACGTACCAGGCGATGGCGGCCTGGGCGCCGGCCACCGCGAGGTAGGGGATCGCCGCCGGGCGGGGAGACGGGGTCACGGTGGTCGAGTTCAGTTCTGCGAGAGCAGTATCGGTGCCGCTCATGACAACTCCTGTGGTGTTTGCGGGCAGGGTGAGAGCCGATTCCAGCCGCGCACGCAGTCGGGCCGCGAACGCCGGATCGGGCGCCACCGGAAGCTCGTCACCGTGCAGCACGGTCAACGGATCGTGGTTGTTGTGCACGTGGTTGTCGTTCATGACGGACCTCCTTCCGGTGCCGGGTATTGCGATCTGAAGGCGCGGCGGGCCCGCACCAGCAGGGTTTCGGTGGCATGCACCGTGCGGCCGATCAGTTCCGCGCATTCACCCACCGTGCAGTCGTCGAGATAGCGCAGCGACAGCACGGTGCGGTGGTGTTCGGGTAGCCGTGCCAGCACTGCCTCGGCGACGATGCGATCCAGTTCGGTGTCCCAGTCGTCGATGGGGTCGGCGGGCTCCGGCAGCTCGGCGACCGGCACGTTGAACCTGTCGTGCCTGCGGCGGTAGTGGTCGGCGAGTTTGTGCCGGGCCACCCCGATCAGCCACGGCACCGTCATCGGCGGCGGTGCCGGTTTGCGCGCCGCATCCATGGCCGCCAGGAAGGTATCCGAGGTCAGATCCTCAGCGGTCGCGCGGTCACCGCAGCGCCGGGTGAAGTACCCGTACACCGCAGGCAATGCCTCGTCGTAGAGCTCGAGAAGCTCTCGCGGGGCATCGCGGTAACCCGATTCGACGCTCACACCTATATCGTCGCCGTCCGGTGCCCAACTCCGACACCCCAATCTCGGGCGATTTGTGGAGCCGCACCCGCAATGAGTCCGGGTAGGACTCCACAAATCACAAGTCGGTGAGGCCGCGGGCGACCACGTCGAAGGAATCGCCGAGCGCGCTGTCCAGCGACACCGAACCGTCGGCCAGCCACTGCGCATACGCCGTCAGCGCCACACCCAGCAGCGTCCAGGCGACGGTCTGGGGGACCAGGCCGTCCGGTTTCTCGCCCCGCCTGCGTGCCACGTACTCGGCGACCACGGTGCGCCATCCCGCGTACATGGTCATCGAATGCGCTTGTAGCGCATCCGTTCCCAGGATCAACCGCATGCGCTGACGGTGCCGTTCCTCATCGTCGAAACGGTTGAACGCCAACAGCGCGGTGCGCAGGGCCGCGGCGATGTCGACGCGTTGGTCGCCCTCGGCGAGCAGATCGCGCATGAGGTCGAGGTGCGCGTCGAAGTCACCCCAGGGGATGGCGTTCTTGGACGGGTAGTAGCGGAACAGCGTGCGACGGGCGATTCCGGCGGCGCGGGCGACATCGTCGACGCTGACCTCGTCGAAGCCGTGGGTGGCGAAAAGATCCAGTGCCACCGAGGTGATGTGGTCCTGGGTGGTGGACGGCCGGCGACCGACGCGAGGCCCGGACATCTTCGCCATGAAGTCCACCCTTCCATTTCTGCACTCGATGCCATATTCTTGCGACCCAGGTCACAATTGTCGATGACCTAGACGTATCACAGCCAAGAAAGGTGCGATCCCCATGGACCAGAACCAGCAGGTTGAGACCGAAGCGCAGCTCGTCACCGAGTCCCTCGTCGAAGAGGTCTCGATCGACGGTATGTGCGGGGTTTACTGATCGTGAGCGCACCCACTGCTGATGCAGTGGCGTTCGACCCCGATCGCGGCTGGCGGCTGCACCACCAGGTGGCGGTGCGGCCGGAGCCGTTCGGGGCGCTGCTGTACCACTTCGGTACCCGCAAG
>JBPPMV010000489.1:0-5027 GCA_051306235.1 Mycobacterium sp.
GTGAGGATCGGGTGCAGCAGCGGTGCGGCGATGAGGATCATCGAGATGCCGTCGAGGAACATGCCCAGCGGCAGCAGCACCGCAAGGCAGGCCACCAGAACCACATACGGTGGGAGGTCCGCGGCGGTCACCGCATTCACCAGCGACGTGCTCGCGCCGCTCAGTGCGAGGACATAGGTGAACACGCCGGCGCCGACCATCAGCAGGAACGTCATCGCGGTCAGCCCGACCGCCTCACGCAGCGACTCCTCGATATTGCGCAACCATGCCGACGGACGGCTGCGCAACAGCAGGATGATCAGCGCGGCGAAGGCACCGAACGAGGCGGCCTCGGTGGGTGTGGCCACGCCGAGATAGATCGTGCCGACCGACACCGCGAAGATGACGACGAGGTACAGAAAACCGGTGATGTCACGACTGCTCGCCTCCGCCGGCTGATCGTCGAGTTCGGCAGGCGCCGAACCGGATACAGCACCCACCATGGCCTCGGCCCGGTCCGCGGCACGGCGGCGCTGCCAGGCCACCAGCGCGACGATCGTCAGCGCGTACGCCGCGATGGTGAGGAGTCCCGGGCCGATCCCGGCAATGAGCAGTTGACCGATGCTCTCCTCGGTCACCACCCCGTACAGCACGAGGACGATCGACGGCGGGATGAGAACGCCGAGCGTGCCGCCCGCGCAGACGACACCCGCGGCCAGCCGAATGTCGTATCCGGCTCGGACGATCGCGTCGGTGGAAACCCGCGCCATCGTCGCGACCGTCGCGACGCTGGATCCTGTCACCGCGGCGAACATCCCGGACCCCGCCAACGAAGCAAGTGCCGGACCGCCCGGCAGGCGCCGGAACGCCGAGGTGGCCAGGTCGAAGGCGGCTTGAGCGAGTCCGGCCCGGACTGCGAAGACACCCATCACGATGAACAGCGGGATGATCGTCAGCGAGTAGTCGGCTGCGGTCGAGAACGGCTGGTTGGCCACTGTACTGACCGCGGCACCGGTCCCCCGCAGGATCAGCACACCCACCAGCGCCGACACCATGAGCGCGAGCCCGACATGCAGCCGGATCGACAGCAGAGCAAAGAACAGGATCAGAACGACGGCCAGTGCGCCGATGGTGGCGACGGTCATTGTTGGGCCCCTGTCGATTCGGCGCGGACCGCTGCGAAGGTGAGGAACTCCCGCCAGACGGCGACGATGAAGAAGGCCGCAAATGAGACGAGCAGGACGAGCTTGGCCGGCCAGGTGGGTAGCCGCAGGATGTCGTTGGTGGTCTCACCCCGTTCGGTTGCGCTGATCAGCACCTCGGTCAGCCCCCAGGTCATCAGGACACCGAGACCGA
Source organism: Mycobacterium sp. (assembly GCA_051306235.1). GTDB lineage: Bacteria > Actinomycetota > Actinomycetes > Mycobacteriales > Mycobacteriaceae > Mycobacterium. The sequence goes on from JBPPMV010000489.1 coordinate 1,336, forward strand.
CCAACAACGCCGAGCGCAGCACCGAGAACGCCAGCCGTGCCCGTGCTCCCAACCGGCTTTCGACGAGTTCGACGGAGACGTGCCGGCCGTCGGCCTCGGCCGAGGCCAAGCCCAGGTAGGCGGTGGCCACCAGCAGCATCGTCGTGATGTCGACAGTGCCGACGATCGAGCGGTCTCGCAGGTTCCTGCTGATCACATCCGCCACCGTGAGCAGAATGATCAACAGCAGCAGCACCCCGGCCGCCAGCCCGAGACCACGGATGGCCAGCGTCAGCGGCCGCGGCAAGGTGATTTCGGCACTCATCGCCCCTGACCTTTCAGACATTCGACGAACGGATCGGCATACGTCGAACGCGCGGACTCCTCGTCGACGATGCGGCGGTAGTCGGCCAGGACGCCCTCGGCGTCATAACCGCGCTCGGTATAGCGATCGACCCATTGCCGGTCGATACCGGCCCGCTCCTGCCAGGCCTGCACCGGGCCGGCCGGCATCGCGGACAGCGTGGTCCCGGATTCACGAAGGTCCGTGCAGGCCCGGTCGCCGAGTGCGTCCATCTCTTCCAAGCCGTTGCCCAAGGCGTTCTCGGACGCCTCGGCCAGTGCGTTCTGGTAGTCCTGAGGCATCTTCGCCAGCAATTCGGAGTTGATCACCACGATCGACGAGCCGTAGCTCCCGATACCGGGGTCGACGAGGTACGGAGTGTTCCGCGCGAGCCCGAAGGTCGGCAAGTTGGCGATCGCCAACGACGTATAGCCCTCGACGACACCGCGTTCCATCGACTCGTAGACGTCGGTGGCCGTCATCGCAACCGGATTCGCGCCGACGGCGAGCAACGCCTGGGAAGTCAACCCGCCCGACCGGATGCTGCGGCCGGCCAGGTCATCGGGTACCGCGGCAGGCTCCTTGAGCCCGACCACGGCGATGCCGAGCGGCAGCGGGAACAGCAGGTGTACGCCTTGGCGGTCGAAATCATCACGGTACGTGTCATTTTCGTCATAGAGACGTTCGATCGCCGTCATCTGCACCTCTGGGTTCTTGGTCTCGAACGGCAGCTCGATCACGGTGTACATCGACAGATCGGAAGCGGCATAGAGGGATCCGACCTGGGCGAGGTCGGCCCGTCCGTCCAGGGTCGCCTGCACCGATTCGTCGGCCCCGACCAGACTCTGCGAGTAGTGGAACCGCACCTGCACACCGCCGTCGGTGAGTGCCTCGACCTCCTTGGCCCATCGCTGCACAGTGAGGGACTGATCCGAGGTCGGCGAGGAATAGGTGGTGTAGTGCAGCACATATCGACCGTCGTTCTGCGCGCAGGAGACCAGCGCCGTCGCAGTCAGTGCCGCCAGCGCGGCCGCGGCGAATCGCCGCACCCGATGCATGTCAGTTTCCCGGCTGGACCCGATAACGCCGCAGCGTCAGGGCCGGGTTGATGGTGCGGACGTGAGCGAGCCGGTCGCGTTCCAGGACGGCCACCCCGACGCCGGCAGCCTCGCCGAGTGCGGCCAGCGGGATGCCCATCGGGTCGAGGATGGCGCTGTTACCCGAGCCGGCCGGGGCGATCTGGTCGGCGGCCAGCACGTAGACGGTGTTCTCGATCGCCCGCGCCCGCAGCAGCGTGTTCCAGTGATATTCCTTGAGCGGTCCGGGAACCCACTCCGCCGGCAGCGCGATGACGTCGGCGCCCGCGTCGACCAGGCTCCGGGAGGTCTCCGGGAATCGCAGGTCGTAACAGGTCTGCATGCCGATCTTGAATCCGTTGAGTTCGAGCAGCTGAGGGGTCGACGGATCTGCGGCGATCACCCGGTCGGATTCTCGGTACCCGAACGCGTCATACAGGTGGACCTTGCGATAGACGGCCGCGATCACACCGTCCTGGATCGCGACCAGCGTGTTGTGAATCCTGCCGTCAGCGGCAGATTCGTTGACCCCGACGATGATGCTCAGTGCGCGGTCGGCCGAGGCTGCGGCGAGCCGGCTGACCGACGGGCCGTCCAGGGGTTCGGCGGTGGTGACGAATCGATCATCCATCGTGGGCACGGTGAAGACCGCGTACTCGGGCAGCACCACCAGTTGTGCGCCGCGCGCCGCGGCCTGATCGATCAGGCCGATCATGGTCTCGATGTTCGCGGCCTTGTCCTCCGAAGGTGCGAACTGTGCAATGGCAGCGGTCAGGTTCATCGGGCGCTCACAATCTCGGCCTGGATCTCGCGGAGATTCTGTCTGGTCGCAGTGAATCCGGCCAGCATGGCGCCGTACTGCATGGACGCGACGATGGTGTGTGCACCCTCGGCGACCGCGAGCTTCTGCTCAGCGGCGTTCCAGGCCGGCAGTATCCAGGGCTTTCCGGCCGAGTTAGCGGCGCGGGCGAGGTGACGCAGGTCGTCGAGGTCGACCTCGGTGACCGAGTAGGCACCGCGGTCTCTCCGCAGCGACAGGTCCGACGGTCCGACGAAGATCCCGTCGACGACGGTCAGGGCCAGGATGGCCTCGATCTCGTCGAACGCCGAGGCGTCCTCGATCATCGGGTAGCAGTGGGTGTCGCGATCCTGGGCGGTGACCCACTCGTCGGTGAAGCCGCGGTAGTCCGATGTCCGGCCGCCGGCGAAGGACCGATCACCCAATGGCGGGAACTTGGCGAAACCGCAGATTTCGGCGGCATGCTCGGCGGAGGTGATATGCGGGATCGCCACCGCGTCCGCGCCGAAGTCGAGAGCCTGCTGGATCGGGCCGCGTTCCGGGCCGAGCACCTTCGCGATGACACGCATCTGCTTCGCGCGGATGAACGGGATGATCGCGTCGAGTTCACGCAGGTCGAAGCAGCCATGCTCGATATCGAGGACCACGGTGTCGTAACCGGCGAGATAACCCATCTCGACCGCTGCCGTGGAGGGCTCGGTGAGCCAGATCGCGACATGCGCTCCCGGTCCCGCCTTGCTCTGAGCTGGCAATGACATTCGGCACCTCTCCTGGCGATAGTGCGAAACACAACATGTAGACAGCTTGTATACAACAAATATGCATGGCGTGTAAATGGTTAAATGCTTGTCATGTCCACCACGACGCCCCGCAACGACGCGAGGCAGGCGAAGCCCTCCGCGGGCCAACGCGCCTACGAGTGGATCCGCGACGCGATTCTGCGAGGTGAGTTCGCCGAGGGCGAGTTCATCGACGAGGTGGCGCTTTCCGAACAGGTGAACACGTCACGGACCCCGGTCCGGGAGGCGCTGCAGCGGTTGCAGGTCGAGCGCTACATCGAGCTTTTGCCGCGGCGCGGCGCGCAGGTACGGGTGGTCACCGCGGTCGAGATGCGCGAGATCTACCAGGCCCGGTTCCTGCTGGAATCCGAGGCCCTGCGCACCATCTGCGCGCGCCGGGCCGGCGCACCCGAATCCGCCGACTCGCTGATCGCCGAGATGGAGACGGCCGGACAGGCAGGCGACTGGAACACCTTCGCCCAGCTCGACCAGATGTTCCACGCGGCCATCGTGCGCCACCAACGCAACGCTGTCCTCGCCGATCTGTATGACACGCTGCAGCCCCGTCAAGTGCGCCTGGGCACACGCACTCTGGTCGAGGCCCCCGGTCGGCTGATCACCATCGAGACCGAACATCGCGAACTCATGACCGCGATGCGCGCCGCCGACACCGACGCCTGCGTCAGCGTTCTTCGAACGCACCTGCGTGAGGTTCC
>JBPPMV010000490.1:0-2241 GCA_051306235.1 Mycobacterium sp.
GTCGTCAAAGCTCCACTGGGATAGCCAGCTGCGCAGTGTGCAGAAGCGGGCCAGCCCGACGGGGGAGTTGTTCACCACCTGAGGATCGCCCAGATAGCAGGTGCCCGGGGCGCGATCATTGGGATCGACCGTGGGGTCCAGCCAGCGCGGATCGGCCATGGTGCCGTGCACGACGAAGGCGAACTCATCGTCGGGCCGTCCGGCAGCCTTGAGCTCGGCGAGCTTCTCCTTGACCCACGCGGTGATTCGCCGGTTCCTGGCGATCTGCGCCGCGTGGTAGCGGTCAAGGAACTCCGGGGTGTAAGGCGGCTGGTTCGGGTTGTCGGGGTTGTACAGATCGAGCTCCGGATCCCGCCGTGACGGGTCGTTCTCGTCGAGGATGGAGGCGTCCATCCATTCGGTCATGGTGCCGTGCCTGCTGATGTGCGCGGCCAGCAGCATGATGGCGTCGGCCGGGATGAGGCCGAGCTGCGTCAGGTCGGGGCCGTCGCCGGAGGGGCTGGCGGTGACAGTCGGGTGCTGGGCCTGCTGTTGGTAGAACACCGACAGCGAGCCGCCGCCGCTCCACCCGGCCAGCACCACCTTCGCGTAGCCGAGCCGGTTCTTGGCGTCCTTGATGCACTCGCCGAGGTCCTCGACGACCTTCTCCATCAGCAGCGCGGAGTCGGTACCGCGGAATCGGCTGTTGCAGTAGATGACATGGTGACCGGCGCGGGCCAAGGCGTTGATCATCGGCAGATAGGCGCCGCCGCCGATCGGGTGCATGAAGACCAGTACGGTATCGCTCGGCTTGGCCTTGGGTTTGAGCAGATAGCTTTCCAGGACCACCAGTTCGGCGACGCCGCCGTAGACGTCGCGGACGCTCGACGTGTTCTGGTAGGCAACCAGATACGGGATGCGCTCGTACTCGAACTTCACGGGTGCTTCGGTCGCAGCAGTCATGTCTAGTGTTGCCCCAGATCGTTGGCGAGGATTTCGGCGGACGGGATGAGCCGGCGGCGGGTGTCGATGGCGATGACCGACCAGTCCACCCGGTCGTAATCGTCGAACTTCCGGCGGGCCCGCTCCCGGGCCTTCTCCGGGGCGCCGTGGTGAACTCCCTGCGGCGCATGGGAAACCAATCCCGGCGGCATCGGGATGCCGTACAGCGAGCCGGAATGGAAGAACGCGATCTCGTCGTAGTCGACATTGCGGTGATACCACGGGGTGCGCTCGGTGCCGGGCACGCTTTCGGCGGGCTTGGGCAGGAAGTTCATCACGTAGACACCGGTTGCCTGCATGAACAGATGCACCGTCGGCGGCAGATGCACGCTCTCCGAATTGATGACGGTGTAGTCCTCGATATTGAAGGTGAACGGGAAGTTGTCGCCCCGCCAGCCCTCGACATCGAGCGGATTATGTTGGTAGAACAGCGAAGTAGGTCCACCCTCATGGATGAGGCGTACTTCGTATTCTCCGTCTTTCTGCGGGCCAACGCCGGATTCGCTGGGTACCGGATCGGGAATGGTGATCTGGGCGGGATCGAAGGGAAAGTGCCTGCCCAGGATGCCGGCCGGAGGCACCCGGAAGTCATCGGTGGCCTGGATCATCAGCCACGTCGACTCCTCGTCCGGGATCTGGCGGAAGGTGCAGGCCTTGGGGATGTAGACCCAGTCGCCCTCGCGGTAGCGCACCGGGCCGAATTCGGTCTCCAGTAGACCGGCGCCCTTGTGTACGAAGATCAGCAGATCACCGTCGACGTAGCGGACGAAGAACGGCATCTCCTCGGTGCGACGGGAGAGCAGCACCAGGCAGTCGTCGTTGGAGAACATCAGCAGCGGCCCGCCGTGCGCATCGGTGGCGTCGCTGGGTTTCAACTCCGAGGACAGCACGTCGGTGGGGCGCAGCGGTCCCACCGTGCGGTACGCGGTCGGATCGTTGCGCCGGTACATGTTGGCGGTGCGGCCGACGAAGCCGCCCCGGCCCAGCTCGTCATCCTTGAGGCCGTCGAGGTCGGCGTGCACGCGTTTGGGCGTCTTGCCTTTTCGCAGGTGAACAAAGGATTCCATGACACTCCTCGGCAGATCTGGGCAGCAAAACTGAAAGTGACTTTACTTTTCGTTACGCCCAAAGGCAAGGAGGGGTCGTGCCGCGCCTCGGGGCGCGTCCATCGGAATCGAAGGGGAGTTCCCGTCTAGTTGACCGGGACGCCCTCTCTGAGGAACGTCAGGCTCGTGACGGTGCCATCGGGCTGAACGGACA
>JBPPMV010000491.1:0-10870 GCA_051306235.1 Mycobacterium sp.
TGTATTTCAGGTCACGAGCAACCTTGGTCTGCTTTGCCTTAGCCCGGCCGCGGCCCATAGGGGACCCCCTCGCGCAATAACGGAGCGGCCCAACCTGCAGGCGGCTCCGATCTGTGTGTGTCTCTATTGTCCTGCCATTACTTTACCGTGCCTGGCGGCGGACCGCTGGCAGGCCCTCCTCGGGGCGGTTCTAACGGCCGCTGCGCAGCCGTTCGACGGCGATCCGGCCCGCCCCGACGCCGTTGACGTCCGGTACCGAATCGGCGTCGATGACCGCCGCCACCGCCACCTCGCCACCGGTCGTGAGCTCCGTGTCGGCGGGCAGCGCCCGCTTCACCAGCGCCAGCCCGATCGGCCCCTCGTCGACGTGATCGACCACCGAGCCCAGCCGGCCCACCGCGCGGCCACCCGCCAACAGCGGATCACCGGTGGCCGGCCGGTCGGCCGACCCGTCCAGCTGTAGCAGCACCAGCATGCGCGGCGGTTTGCCCAGGTTGTGCACCCGCGCAACGGTCTCCTGCCCGCGGTAGCAGCCCTTGTCCAGGTGCACCGCGCCCGCCCCGGGGCCGCCGATCCAGCCCACTTCGTGCGGGATGGTGCGCTCATCGGTGTCCACACCCAGCCGCGGACGCACCGCGGCCACCCGGTGCGCCTCGTAGGTCCACACACCGGCTGGCTGGACACCCGCTCCGGCCAGCCGTTTCAGCCAGTCGGCCTTGGCGTCACGCGGCACGACCAAGTCGTATTCGCCGGGGAATGTGCTGCGCAGGAAGCCACCGTCGGGCAGTGCCACGGCCGTCCACGGACCGGCGAGCTCTTCCAGGCCCACGGCGCGCAGCGCGCCAGGCACCTCCGGGCCGAGTAGCGAGAGCACCGCCAGATCGGCGCTGTCGACGGTGACATCGGACCAGAACACCATCTTGCGCAAGAACGCCAGCAGCGGCTCACCGCGCCACGCCTCGGTGTCGATGACGGTGATCCCGTCGAGCTGGGTCTGGATCCAGTGATCCTCGACACGACCCTGCCCGTCGAGGCTCAGATTCTCCGCCACGGCACCGTCGGGGAGCTCACTGACGTGCTGGCTGGAGATCGTGTGTAGCCAGCTGCGGCGGTCCGGTCCGGTCAGCTGCAGGACGGCCCGGTGCGAGCGGTCCACCACCACCGCGGCCCCTGCCGCGGCACGCTGTTCGCCGAGCGGGTCGCCGTAATGCCAGACGGCGCCGGCGTCGGGTCCGGTTTCAGGTGCGCGAACTGCAGACATACCGCCAATGCTACGGCCGTTAGGCTCTGGCACATGGTCGCCCGATCCGCGGACGTGGTGGTGGATCTCGACGGCGCCGTCCATGACTCGACTGCCCCCCTGGTTTCTGCCGTCGATCCGCTGCTCACCCACGCCGACGGTGTCTTCGAAACGACCCTCCTGCGTGGTGGACGGCCCTGCCTGCTGGAGGCCCACCTGGGGCGGCTGGATCGGTCCGCGGCCATCGTCGGGCTGCCCCGGGTGGAGCCGTCGCGCTGGCGTGCGGCGGTGGATATCGCGGCGGCCCGCTGGGGTGACCGGGCGGCGGTGGACGAGGGCGCGGCCGACGGGGTGCTGCGCCTGGTGTGCGGACGCGCGGCGTCGTTCGTGATGGTGTCGGCCGTTCCGGCCCGCGCGGTGGCCGCCCGCCGGGACGGCGTGGCCGCGGTGACGCTGAACCCCGGGCCGCGCGGCGCGGTGACGGGCGCGAAATCGCTGTCCTATGCGTTGCACGTCGCGGCGCTGCGGGAGGCGGCGCGACTGGGCGCCGACGACGCCATCTACGTCGACGGGGACGGTGCGGTGCTGGAGGGCCCCCGCTCCTCGGTCGTGATCGCGCAGAGCGAAACTCTGCTGAGCCCGCCGCCGACGCTGCCGATCCTGGCGGGCACCACCGTCGGCGCGCTGTTCGAGATCGCGCCGCACAGCGCCTACCGGCGGTTGACGGTCGCGGATCTACTTGCCGCCCAAGGTGTTTGGCTGCTTTCCTCGGTGACGCTGGGTGCCCGTGTGCACACCCTGGACGGGGTGGCGCTGGGCGAGGCTCCGGCCGCCGACGAGTTGGCCCGTCTGGTGGACCGGGCAGTTCTGCGCTAAATCGGTTGTCGGGTCACGGATCCGGGAGTACGGTCGCTCGTACACAAGAGAGGAGGTGGTCCGAGAATTTGATAGACATACGGACAAGTGAGGTGGCTGCTAGCTAGCAGCACCAGGAGTGTGACGGAGCTCTTGGCTCTTTCGCACATGCGCTCATCGTGCAGTCCTGCGAGCGCTGGCGAATTCCAAGCAGCCACCCGGCCCCCGAGTCCTTGGTTGGTCCAACCAAGTTTCAACGGCTCGGGGGCTGCTCCATGTCCGGGGCAGCTCGGTTCCGGGGGATGCTGCTAGCCGACGAAGCGGATCAGCCGTGCGGACAGGTGCGGTACCAGTCCGCCGTCGGCGTCCACCCGCTCTTCCACATAGGCCAGGTCACCGCCATCGACGATGCCGTACAGGCGTTTGGCGCCACCCACCAGCACGCCGGTCTTGCTGCGGGCCAGGGCGTCGGTGGCCAGCTCCCAGGAGGACTGGTTGAGCGGGCTGCCGTAGAACAGCTCGATATAGCCGGCGGAATGCGCGAGCAGCAGTTCGATCGCCTGGGTTTCGTCGGGGTCGGCCGGATCGTTGACGAAGCGCCAGTAGCCGGTCTCACGGAGGTCGGGGGCCACGAACTCGCCGGCCTCGTTCAACCGCCAGGACCGCGAATCCCAGTTCAGGTAATCGCCGCCGTCGTGGGAGACGATGATCTGCTGGCCGAAGCGGTAGTCACCGTCGGCATCACGGCCTTCGCCCTCGCCGCGCCACACGCCGACGAGCGGCAGCAGGGCCAGCAGGGCATGGTTGAGATCCGCACCTTGGCGAAGGTTGGCGGTATCCGCGGCGATCGGCAGGTCGGCGAACGCGGGGATGTTGCGGTCCGCGGTGATCTTGGCACGGTCAGCCGCCGACGCGACTGCGCGGTCGCCCGAGCCGGATGCGACTGCGTCGCCTTCGGCAGTCACCCCTCGTCGGTGACGAGTCGATAGACGGCGTACAGCGCGAACCACGTGATGACGACGACGGCCGCCACGAGCAGGAATTCGAAGAACAACACCACGGTAGGAATCCTAACGCCATGGATCACCGCGCTCGAGCCGAGGCCCGAGCGCGGTGACACCTGGAGTGACTAAGCGAGATGGATGGCCGAGCTCCTCAACGGCTCGTGCCTCGCCTTGATCGGTCGCTAGGCGACCTTGACGTCGATCTCGTGGATGCCCGCACCGGTCGGTGCGATGCTGGCATCGCCGTTGCCAGCGGGGGACAGCGCCCGCAGCGTCCAGTTTCCGGGTGCCGCGAAGAACCGGAAGTCACCGGTGGCCGATGCGACGACCTCGGCGGTGAACTCATCCGAGCCGTCCAGCAGGCGCACGAAGGCGCCGCCGACGGTCTGGCCGGAGCCGTCCACCACACGACCGGTGATGACGGTTTCCTTCTCCAGGTCGACGCCGGCCGGCAACGTCAGTCCTTGTTTCGGTGCAGAGCACATATCAATTTCCCAACTCGATCGGGGCTCCCACCAGGGAACCGTATTCCGTCCAACTACCGTCGTAGTTCTTGACGTTCTTGTGGCCGAGCAGCTCCTGCAGCACGAACCAGGTGTGCGAAGAACGCTCACCGATGCGGCAGTAGGCGATGGTCAGCTTGTCGCCGTCCAGACCGGCCTCGGCGTACAGCTTGGCGAGGTCGTCATCGGACTTGAAGGTGCCGTCCTCGTTGGCCGCCTTGCTCCACGGCACGCTGATGGCGGTGGGGATGTGGCCGGCGCGCTGGCTCTGCTCCTGCGGCAGGTGCGCCGGGGCCAGGATCTTTCCGGAGAACTCGTCGGGAGAGCGCACGTCGACCAGGTTCTTCTCGCCGATGGCGGCGATGACCTCATCGCGGAAGGCGCGGATGTCGTTGTTCGGTGCCGCGGCACTGTACGAAGTAGAAGGACGCGCGGCGACTTCCGTCACCAGGGGGCGTCCGTCGAGCTCCCACTTCTTACGTCCGCCGTCGAGCAGCTTGACGTCCTCATGTCCGTACAGCTTGAAGTACCAGTAGGCGTAGGCGGCGAACCAGTTGTTGTTGCCGCCGTACAGGATCACGGTGTCGTCATTGGCGATACCCTTGTCGGACAACAGCTTCGAGAACTGCTGCTGGTCGACGAAGTCGCGCTTCACCTGATCCTGCAGCTCGGTCTTCCAGTCCAGGCGAACGGCGCCCTGGATGTGGCCGCCCTCGTAGGCGGACGTGTCCTCGTCGACCTCGACGAAGACCGTCTTCGGCGCGTCGAGATTGCTCTCGGCCCAGTCTGTGGTGACCAGGACGTCGGAGCGTGCCATGAAGTGGTTCCTTTCGGTTGTGTGGTGCGTGTAGGTCAAGCGGGAACGCGGCGGAACCGCGCGACGAGCGGGTAGATCTGGCAGCCCAGGCACACGCCGAAGGCCGCGTTGACAAAGGCTGCCAACAGCGCGAAGCCGGTGGCGATGAGGCCGACCAGCGGGGCGCCCACAGCGAAGGCGACCGTGCCGACGGCACCGAAGACGAAGCCGACCAGCTGCGCGAACTTCAGCGGGGCGACCGGTTCACGCTCGGTGGCCGGGCCCAGCCGGGGGACGATCAGGGCCGCGAACACCTTGCCGTAGGGGTGCCGCCGCGGGCCCAGCGTGGCGCCGACGGCGAAGACGACCGTCTGCAGGCCCAGGATGGCGGCGGCCGCGGGGACGTTGACCGTCGAGACGAGCAGGGTCAGGATCAGTACCGCGGTGGTGATCCAGGCGACGAACCGGGGTCCGCGCACGTCGACCTGGGTCGCGATCGACTCGGAGTTGTCTGACATGTGAATGCTCCTGTTGCTTGGCTGGGCTGGACTGGCAGGCCACGAATGGCGCCTCGGAGAGCGGCGCACCAAGGAGGGGCGCAGCGCTCAGCAGCTACGACAACAACAGCAACAACCCGCGGTGCGGCACAGATCAACTGCGCGGCGTTTGGTGAGCAGCAGCTCACGGCGGGCGGTCACGTCGCACACAATACCCGTAGTAACCGGCATCAAGCCAATAGCGGTTCCAGCGCCGAGCGCAGGTCAGCGGCTCTGGGGACCCCGGTGGTGCGGTACCGCGGGCGCCCGTCGGCGTCGAAGATGATGGTCGTCGGCAGCGACAGCACCGAAAGCCGCTTGGCCGCCTCGGGATTGTCGTCCATGTCGATCTCCACGTGGGCGACCGCAGGTAGTTCCGCACAGACCTGGTCGACCACCCGCCGCACCGCCGAGCAGGGGCCACACCAGGCCGCGGTGAAATGCAGCAGGGTCGGCCCGCTGTCGGAGAGGCCGAGTCCGCTGGTGTCGATATCGGAGGCCTCGGCGGCGGCCCGGATCATCCCCGAACGCAGGGTGATCAACTTTCCGATCAGATATCCGAGTCCGAGTACCGCGATCACGATGACGAGCGTCAGCGATGTGCTCATGACTGTCTGAACGCGTCCAGGTGCACCGTCAGTCCCTCCGCGATGCCTTCGACGATGATGTCCGATCCGCGGGCGCCGACCGTGGTCGGTGGCAGGCCGAACGGCAATCGCTGGCCCGGGATGCGGGTACTGAAGGCCTTCAGCACGGCCGCCGTCTTGTCCTCGGCCACCGGCTCGTCGGCGGTACCCGGTCCGGTCAGCACCTCGGTGGCCGTCAGCACCAGGGTGCTGCCACCGGCGTCGGCCAGTGTCATGTCCACCGCCACGCTGACCCGCTTGTCGAGGTCGGCCGCGGTCGGGGTCCCGGTGAAGATCACGCCGTCACCACTGGAGATCCCGGATTCGGTGGTCCCGCCGGTGGCATCGTTGCTCTCCCGCTGCGGCGCCTCGACCAGCAGGTCCTTGATGCCCATGAACTTCCCCACATGGGTCGAGTCGATGATGAGGCGGCTCTCGGCGACGCCTACCGGCAGCGCGGCATCCGGCGCGATGAGCCACGTCGAGTCGCGCAGATCGATCGAATGCAGTGTCGCCTCCAGGGAGACCTTGCCGGTCACCGGGTGTGGCACCCCGGAAGCGCGGATCTCGATCTCGCCGTATCGGTGCGCCCGTGCCTGGGGGATGAACGGAAAACCCAGGATGCTGGCCCACGGGTCGAAGTGCAGCTGGGCGGCGGTGCGCACACTGCGGGCCAACCGGTATTCGGCGTAGATCGCGGCGCCGAAATCCGTACCGACGGCGCCGAGGACCACCGCGAGGATGGTTGCGAGGACACCGGTCAGCAGCTTGCGCACCCGCACATTCTGGCGCACGCGAGGCCCGCCCGGACCGACACCCACCCGTTCGGGTCTGCTAACCAGCAGGTAGCACGGTATCGTTATGCGATCGTCGGTCGTAACGGCCACGTGTCAGCCATGAATCTGGAAGATGACCTCCGACACCGATGTCCCGGGGATGATCCAGGACGCGGGAGGACATTTTGGAACTTTTACTTCTGACAGTGGACCCGCATCCGGACACCGTGCTGCCCTCGCTCTCCTTGCTGGCGCACAACGTCCGAACCGCACCGACCGAGGTGTCTTCCCTGCTGGAGGCCGGAACGGCCGATATCGCGATCGTCGACGCCCGTACCGACCTGGCCGCCGCGCGCGGCCTGTGCCGCCTGCTGGGAACCACCGGGACCTCCATCCCGGTGGTCGCCGTGGTCAATGAGGGCGGCCTGGTCGCCGTCAACGTCGAGTGGGGACTCGACGAGATTCTGTTGCCCGGGACCGGCCCCGCCGAGATCGACGCACGGCTGCGTCTGCTCGTCGGCCGCCGTGGTGGCGTCGCCGACCAGGAGAGCGTCGGCAAGGTGACTCTCGGTGAACTGATCATCGACGAAGGCACGTACACCGCGCGGTTGCGAGGCCGTCCGCTCGACCTCACCTACAAGGAGTTCGAGCTCCTCAAATATCTGGCCCAGCACGCCGGCCGGGTGTTCACCCGGGCCCAGCTGCTGCAGGAGGTCTGGGGTTACGACTTCTTCGGTGGCACCCGCACCGTCGACGTGCACGTGCGGCGGCTGCGCGCCAAGCTCGGCCCCGAGTACGAGGCGTTGATCGGCACCGTCCGCAACGTCGGCTACAAGGCCGTGCGGCCCGCGCGGGGACGTCAGTCCACACCGGTCGTCGACGAACTCGACGAGGACGGCGACGAGTACGGCAGCGAGCTCGACACAGACCTCGGTGAATCCGACTTCGGTTCGGCCGCAGGCTCGTTCGGTCCGCTACACAGCCAGTGATCGAATGGCGCACCGGGCTTTCCGCTGACGAGCGGTCCCGGATCACCGATCTCATCGCCGCGGGCGCTGCCGTCGACGGTGTGGCCCCGGTGGGGGATCAGGTGCTGCGTGAGCTGGCCCGCGATGACACCCGCCACCTGCTGGCGCTCGAGGGGGACGCGGTGGTCGGCTACCTGAACCTGGTCGTCCAGAGCGACGGGGACGATTCGAGCATGGCCGAGGCGGTCGTGCACCCCGACGCGCGACGTCGGGGCATCGGCACCGAACTGATCCGCGCCGGCCTCGAAGCCGGCGGGCCGGAAACCCGGATCTGGGCGCATGGCGATCTGCCGGCGGCGCGGGCACTGGCCGCCGGGCTGGGCCTGGCATCGGTGCGCGAACTGCTGCAGATGCGGCGCCCGCTCAAGGACCTACCGCCCGCCACCGGCACCCACGAGATCCGCACCTACCAGGGACCCGCGGATGACGAAGAGTTGCTGCGCGTCAACAATGCGGCGTTCTCCTGGCATCCCGAGCAGGGCGGCTGGACCGAGGCCGATATCGATGAGCGTCGCGGCGAATCCTGGTTCGATCCCGCGGGGCTGTTCCTGGCGTTCGAGGGGCCCAGGTTGTTGGGCTTTCACTGGACGAAGGTCCACGGCCCCGACCTCGGCGAGGTCTATGTCGTCGGCGTCGATCCGGCCGCGCAGGGCCGCGGTCTCGGTGCCGAATTGACTTTGCTGGGGCTACATCACCTCGCCGACCGGCTCGGCCCTGAGGCCGACGTCACGCTGTACGTAGAGGGCAACAACACCGCCGCGGTGAAAACGTATCGGCGCCTGGGGTTTGTCGTCTACAGCGTCGATATGGCCTACGCGGGCAGCTCAGCTGCAGCAGTCGGGATCGAGCACCGCGCATAGTCGCGCAGCTGGGAGTCCACCAAGCCTGCCTTGCGGAGCTGGGAGAGGTGATGACTGACGGTCGTCTCGCCGAGCCCCAGGGCGCGGGCGAGATCGCCGCTGTTCTCCTCGTCTGCCGAACTGCTGAATGATTCCGGTTAGGGAAGCAAATTGTGCTGCGGCAGAGAGGCCCCGGCGAGCGATGATGCCAAGGCGGGGTGGCCGCGGGCTGTTGCTAGCCCAATGCGGGGGCGCCTGAAGTGGTGAGCGCTTCCAGGGCGGGGATGCCGACAGGTTCGGTCGCCAGTAGCGGTACCACCGCCACCCGATCGGCCTGGTCGGCTCTCACCTTGTCGATTTCAGGCACCTCGGCGATCGCCCGGCGACGCAGCAGCGGCGAAGAGGGATTCGCGGCGGCCAGCGAGTTGTTGACCACCCAGGCCCAGAGATGGATCTGTGCGCGTTCGAGTTCACTCTGGAGCCCCGCTGCCTCGAGAACCGGCGTGGTCTCGGCGAGGGTGACGATGATGACCTTGGTGAGTTCGGGATCCTGCAACCGCATCAGCGGGGTGGTGAAATCCCGGTCGCCCAGCTGTCGGGCGACTTCGCGGTGGTAGGAGCCGGTGGCATCCAGCAGTAACACTGTATGTCCGGTGGGTGCGGTGTCTACTACAACGAACCTTCGTCGCGATTCACCGATGACACGCGAGAAAGCTTGAAACACAGCGACTTCCTCGGTGCACGGCGAGCGGAGATCCTCTTCGAGCATCACCCGGCCCTGGTCGTCGAGCGCGGCGCCCTTGGTGGCGAGCACATGATCGCGGTAGGTGCGGGTGGCTTCAACAGGGTCGATGCTCGATACCTGCAGATTCTCCATGGTGCCGTGCAGCATGTCGGTCAGGTGTCCCGCGGGGTCGGTGGTGGTCAGGTGCACCGGATGGCCACGGTCTGCGAGGGCGACCGCGATTGCCGCGGCGATGGTGGTCTTACCGACGCCACCCTTGCCCATGCACATGATCAAACCGTGATCGCCCCTGGCGAGTTCGTCGATCAGGGGCGACAGCGGGGCGTTGGTCTCGTCGAGGGTCAACGCCTCATCGGTGGTGGTCGTGCCCGCTTCGGGGGTGAACAGCGATGCGAGCGCGTCGAGTCCGACGATGTTGGTGGTCTTCAGATCCACCTGATCGGTGGGGAGTGAACGTAATTCATCGGGCACTGCTGCGATGGCGTGTTGTTCGCGGGTGTAGATGGCCTCGGCGAGGGGGTCGCCGGTGGCCGCGGCAGCGGCAGGCAGCACCCCGTTGATCACGACGTACTGGTGGGTGAGGCCTATCGCGGCGAGTTCACGGTGTGTGCGGGTGATCTCGGTCAGTGTCGACGTTTGGGCGCGAGTCACGAGCACCAGGCGGGTGCGCTGGGGATCGGCGAGGGCTGCCACCGCCCCGGCGTAGAGGGTCCGCTGCTTCTCCAGACCGGACAATGGTCCCAGGCACGATGCGTCGCCCTTGCCTTTGTTGAGGAAATCGGTCCACGAACCCGGCAGTTGGAGCAGCCGGATCGTGTGCCCGGTCGGCGCGGTGTCGAACAGCACGTGGTCGAACTGCGTCATCGGACCATCGGAATCGGTAAGTAGTTCGGTGAATTCGTTGAACGACGCGATCTCGGTGGTACACGAGCCGGACAGCTGCTCGGCGATCGATTGTATTTCCTTGTCGGGCAACAAGCCGCGCACCGGCCCGATGATGCGTTCGCGATACGCCTCCGCGGCCTGATCCGGATCGATCTCCAGGGCCGACAGACCATTGACGGAGGGAATGGCGGTGATGGTGTTGCCGATGGTCAGCCCGAAGACCTGGCCCACGTTGGACGCGGGGTCCGTACTGACCAGCAGAACCCGCTTGCCATGACGGGCCAGGTGAATAGCGGACGCGCATGCGATCGAGGTCTTGCCGACCCCGCCCTTGCCGGTGAAGAACAGGAATCGCGGCGACGCCTCCAGGAACTTCACGAGTTCAGCAACACCCGGAGGCGTCGGAGTCGCCGCTGCTGCAGCAGCTGTCGCCGAGCAGGTTCGGTGCGGCCACGTCGACTCCGGCCCAGATGGCCAGCTGGTTGCGATCGGGGTAGCGGCCCGTCATCGCGGTGACACCATCGACCAGGACCAACGGGAGTCCGGCAGAGCCGGCGACCTGCAGAAATGCCCGCACCGCCTCTTTCTCGGCGAACATGCTCGGCTCGCTCGCCAGGTTGTAGCGGGCGACGTCGCCGCCGCGGCCGGCGACGAAATCCAAGTCGGCAGAGAACATCACCAACTGCTGGTCCACGTCCTCGCCGCAAACTCCTGTCGCGCAACATAATGCGGGCTCGAACACTTCAACTTTGCTCATCGGACGGTCTCCTTGAGTTGGGCTAGGAGGTCGGTGACCCGGGTCGTGATGTCATCGCGGACCAGGCGCATCCGTTCGATGCCGTCGATACCGCGCTCGGAGGGCTCGTCGGTGTCCCAGGTCTGGAATTCGGTGCCGGGCACCGGCTCCAGCTGAGCTTCCCGGCCCAGGATCACCACGACGTCGACGTCGTGAACCATTTGCGAATCAACGAGTTTCGGGGTTTCACCACTGATGTCGACCCCGACTTCGCGCAGGCTCTCGGCCGAGAGCGCGTTGA
>JBPPMV010000492.1:0-6171 GCA_051306235.1 Mycobacterium sp.
CGATGAGTACTGCGTGGTCGAGAACAGGGTGGTGGCGTAACCCACCGCGACACCGATCAGAGTCGCCAAGAGCACCACCCACCACAACCGGCGAAAAATTCGCAGGTAATCACCGATGGCCAAGGGAGCACTCCATTCGCTCTTGGGATCGCCGCAACAATGCAACGATAGCGTCAACAACAGTAGCTGCACACTTTGCCGAGCGCGCCCCCTGTAGCGCGCTCGGCGAAGTCGGTGCAAGGATAGTTAAATGCAACGACGGTGCGGTAAAGCCATGAGGATCATTCCGCAATGAAGACGAGTACGCAATGAAACTCGGCACGTCCACCCGGTCCGACCTGCTGATCGGTGCCGCGATCATCGTCTTGGTCCCGTTGATCGCCGGTGCGGTAGCACTCGGCGGCAAGGTCGGGATCATGGCCGTCGGCGGTCTGATCGCGCTCGCGGTCGGTGTGTATGTCGGCCTGCGCCACCCCCTGTGGCTTTACTGGGGCATGGCCATCGCCATCGGGACGCTGCCGTTCGGCTACTTCCCCGGCGTCCACCTGCCGCTGTATCTGCCGTTCGCCGGCGGCGCACTGGTCGCGGCCCTGGTCCATCCGAATGCGGCCAAACGGTTCCCGGTACTGAGCAGCACCTTCGCCAAGGCGGTGCTGGTGCTGGTGGTCATCTCCGGGGTGTCGATGGTGGTCACCTTCAGTTCCATCGTCAACATCCTCGATTACACCAAGTGGGCTATCGCGACGGGCGCTTTCTTCGCGCTCCTCGCACTGCCGCGGGAACATCTGGCCAAGTTCGGGCGGGTGTTCGTCTATGCGGCCGGTTTCAATGCACTCTTCGGTATCGGTTCCATCGTGCTGGGTTCCAATCAGGTACTGCTGCAGCCGTTCCGGCTGTTCGGCTACGCGCTGGCCAATACCGAACGGTTCTTCTTCACCGCCGGCACCTCGAATGTGCCCCGCACCGAACGATTCCAGGTCGCCGCCGACAGCCAGGCCTTCAGCCGGCTCGGCGGGTTGTGGCTGGATCCCAACGCCGCCGGTATCGGTCTGGTCATTTCGTTCGTGATCGCCATGATCGTGTTCACCGGATGGCGGCGCGTCGTACTGGCGGCCATCCTCGGCGCGGCCATCACGTTGACGCTGAGCCGTTCCGCGATCGTCAGCGTATTGGTCGGTGTCGTACTGGTTTTCGTGTTCCACCCGATGCGGTCACGGGATCGCCAGATCCTCATCGGCACGCTGACACTGGCATTCATCGGGGCCTTCATGGTGCCCTCGGTGCGCACCCGGTTACTGGGCACGCTCAGCACCAACGACGCCGGCGCCACCGACCGGGTCGACTCGATCAAGGAGTTCCCCGGCCGGATGGGCGGGCACTGGCTGTTCGGCTGGGGCTGGTCGCAGCGCGAGTTCAAGGATGGCGCGTACGCGTTCATCGAGAATTTCGTGTCCAACGCGCCGCTCATCGCGATTCACCGCGGCGGGATCTTCGTCGGTATGGCGTTCCTGGGCGTCGTCGTGATCGGTTGCGTAATTGGCTATAAGCTGCTGCGCTCCAATTCGCTACCGGGCGCACTTTATGGCGGCGTATTCATCGGATTCTCGATCGTTGCACTGAATCTCGACCACCCCGTGGTGGTCATCCCGCAGATCGTGTTCCTGTACACCATTTTCCTGACATTCCTGGCCTACGCCGACCAACTCCGGCAGGAGGACAAGGAGAAGGCGGCACTGCAGGTGCGTATCTCCGAGGCCACCAGGTTCGTGCCACCGCCCACCCCGGTTCCGGCCGGTCGGCACTAGCCAGGCGGCGGCGCGCTGCCGTGCAGCAGCGCCTCGACCGCGCGATGCGGCCGCCGCTGCTGCCAGTACTGCCGGTTCAGCCCGTAGAGCCGGTCCCCTGCGTCCGTCGCGGCCTGCACATCGGTCAGCAGGCGGCGACATTCCTGCACGAAGGCGTCATCGTCATCGTGCACGCCCAGTTCCAGCAGGTCGCCCAGCGATCCGACGGCGGCCGTGGTGCCGATGACCGGCAGCCCCATCCGGGCGGCGTCGAGGATCTTCACCCGCACCCCACCGCCGGTACTGATCGGCGCGATCATGGCCCGGCACGTCCCCAGGAAGCCGGGCAGGTCGTCGACGAAACCGAGGTCGCGCACACCGTCGGGATACGTCGGGGCCGCTGCCTTCGAATGTTTGGCGCCGATCACCGCGAGCTCGGCGTCCGGGATCCCCGCCGAGATACTCGGCCACAGCCGCAGCGCGGTGAGGAAAGCCTCCTGGTTGGGCGCCCAATCGCGGGTGCCCATCAGCACCAGACGCCGCGGCGTCGAGGCCACGTCGACCTGATCGGCCGGCGGCAGCGTCAGATCCAGCCACCGCGCCGACGGCACCCCGTTGGCGCGGTAGAACTGCGCCTCCCCCGCGTCGTAGGTGCCCACCGCGTCGGCGGCCCGGGCCACCCGCAGTTCGTCGCGCACCAGGCGGGGCTCCTGCAGCCGCCCCAGGATGCCGCGGGTGGCCCGCCAGACCAGGGATTCGCTGACGTGGGTGTTGACCAACAGCCGGGCCGCACCGAAATGTGTACTGCGCAGGAAGGATTCGGCCATGTAGCTGTGCTCGGCGACGAACGCGTCGGCCGACTTCGCCGATATCGCGGCCACCAGGTCGTCATTGTCGAAGCGGGCGTGTGCGAGGCTGCGTCCGGTACGGACGGTGTCCTTCAGCAAATTCAGCGGTTGCACGCCGGGCTTGGCCACCCGCTGCAATTCGAGGCCGCCGTCGACCAGATCGGCGGTCGTGCGGCCCGGCGTCTGCTGGGACAGGCAGATCACCGACACCTCGCAGGAGTCCGCCGCCAGCCGCATCACCAACCGGGAGAGCTCCACATCGCCGCCGTGCTCGGTGACCGGATCCTTCGACAGCAGGAAGGTCGCTCTGGTCATCCGGGAGCCTCTTCGGAGTTCTGTGTGTCGGCGGGTTTTCGGTACAGGACGTAGGCGTAGATGGCCAACAGCAGCGCGTCGGCGATCACGGTGGCCACCGCCGCACCGACGGCACCGAACCCGGCGGTGGCGAACAGGGCGACCAGTCCGAGCTTGACCGGCAACAGGCCGATATTGGCCATCAGCCGGGTGGTGTCGCGACGCTGCAGGTACAGCACCGCCTGGAAGACCGAGGTGATGGTCCGCATCGCGCAGAACGCGCTCATGATGATCATCGCCACCGCGAGTTCCCGCGGTGCGGGGGTGAGCAACATGACGAAGCCGGCGATCAGCACCAGCAGTCCGGCGACCGCGCCGAGGATCAGCGTGCTCTTCAGCGGCGGGCCGGAGGCCAGGTGGCCGTCACCCTCGCGCATCGTGCGGTTGTAGGACATGCCGAACGACTGCCCGACGGCGACGATCGCGATGGTCACCGTGACCGTCAGGGCGTAGTAGCCGACCGTCGTGTCATCGGTCAGCCAACCCAGCAGCAGCACATCGCCCTGCAGGTAGGCGGCCAGGCCCAGCATCTCGCCGATCAGGATGGCGATCAGCTTGGGCGGACCCGGCATCCCGGGGCGGTGCCGCAGCACCACGAATCCGACGATGATCGCGATCAGCAGGTACGGGGCGACGAGCCACAGGCTGGCGGTCTGCAGATCGGGGTCCTCGGCGAGGAACAGGTATCCGGCGCCGCATGCCACGCTGGCGACCTGCCGGATGGTGTCCAACTGCGCCACCCGCTGTGGCTGTCCGTCTCGCGCCCAATGACTTTGGTAGGCCTTGATGATGATCTCGCCGCCCGCGACGAACAGCCCGAACCAGGCGATGTAACTCACCTCGATGAGCGCGGCGCCGGCCGCCATCAGCCCGATGCCCAGCAGGTAACGGGTTGTGCGTTCGGCGAGGAAGCGTTCCTCGGATTCGCGGATCGCCCGTACCGCGAACGGGTTGTCCAGCGGCGGGCCGATCAACGAGAAGACGGCGTAGGCCATGCCGTACTTGCCGTAGTCGGCGATGCCCAGATGGGCGATCAGCAGCACCGTCCACAGCAGGCCGACCCCGCGCCCGCCGTACAGCCAGAACACCGCCCACAACGTGCGCATGAGGTGATGCGAGGTCGGCGCGGGCGCGGCCGGCTCGGCGGGCACCGGTTTCGCGGGTGTCAGGGGCCCTGACCGGTCGATGGGCTCAGACACCTAGTCGGACACCTTCGTCTGCCCCGCCAACACCTGCGTCCAGATCTCGACGAAAGCCTCGGCGGTGCGCGCGACCGAACGCTCCGCACGGGTGCGGTCGGCGTTGCGTCCCAGTTCGGTGAGCCGGGCCGGATCGTTGAGCAGCGATTCGATCCCCTCGGCCAGCCCGGCGGCGACGGCATCGTCCCCGTCGCCGCGCGGACTCACGTTCAGCACGCCGTGCGCGCTGCCCAGTTCGGCGAGCGACCCATAGCCGGTGCACACCACCGGGGTGCTGTAGGCCATCGAGTGGGCGACGACACCGGAGGCCGGATAGGTCTCGGCGTAGAAGTGCCGCTTTCCGTAGGGGACGACGATGGCGCTCACCGAATCGAAGAACGCGTCCTCGGCGGCACCGTCGACGCCGCCGAGGATCTCGATACCGTCGGCGCGGGGAAGTTCTTCGGTGCCGCGGCCGGCCACCCGGATGAGGATATCGTCGGGCAGCTGCGCACGGATCCGGGCGATCTGCTCGAAACCCTTGCCGCGGTAGACGAATCCGAAGAAACCGACGGCTCTGGGTCGGTCCTGCGCCGGCCTGATGGCCGGGCGTTCACGCACCAGGTGCGGCACGTGATGGGTGGTGGTGTGCGGATAGGTGCGCTGGATGGACTGTCTGCCGGTCTCGGTGAGCGCGATCAGGGTCCGGTCACCGTGCACCCGGCCCTCGATCGCCTGCGACAAGGGGCGCAGCGGGTAGTGGATACCGTGGGTGAGTAGCCGGGACTTCGCGATGAGCCGGGTGCGGGCCAGGAACCACAGGCCCTGCGGCGGGTCGTGGATGGTGGAGGTGACCGGCACCCCGGTGAGACCCGCGACGGCCCAGAAGGTCGGCAGCACACCGGTGGACAGCTCGGCGTGCACCAGGGTCCGTCCGGGCGGGCCTTCGGCGACCAGCCGCCGCACCTGCGCACGGTGCCTGCGCAGATCGGCCAGACTGTCCTGGCCAGGGCCCGCGGTGCGGTGTTCGACGATCTCCCCGAAGTGTGGCCGCAGCGCATCGACCAGATCCTGCGCATAATCGCCGACCGCGGTCTGGCCCTCGTCGGGCGCGACGAACACCAGCCGATGATCGGCGAGGCCAGCAGCCATCAGTAGAACAGCGGCCGGTGATTGTTGGTGTAGCCCAGCGAGTCGGCCGGACGCTTACCGATCACCTTCGCGGGCACACCGCCGACGATCGCGAGTTCCTCGACGTCCTTGTTGACCACAGCGTGCGCGGCCACCACGGCGCCGCGGTGGATGAGCGAGGGCAAGACCATCGCGCGACTGGCGATCCACACGTAGTCCTGCACGACGGTCGGGATCGGCACCGGCAGGAAGTCGGGATGGTTGATGTCATGCCCGCCGCCGATGAAGTGCACATCGCTGGCGATCGTCACGTTGTTGCCGATGTAGAGCCCGGCGCGGGAGTCGAGCAGGCACCGGAAGCCGATGGCGACCCCGTCACCGACGGTGAGGAACTCGATGTCCAGCACGGTGGTGCCGCGCAGGATGGAGGTGCGCTCCCCGATCCGCGCACCCATCAGCCGCAGGAAACCCTGCCGGATGGTGTGTGACGGGATGAAGGTGATGAAGCTGTTGAAGAACAGCTCGCCGAGTCGGTTGCGGATCTTGCGGCCGCGCGTCATCCCCTGCATCTTGTAGTCGATGACCCGGTTGTTCTCATCGAGAATCCACTCGGGCGGCGGCGGCATGTGCAGAGCGGGAGCGGCGGCCTGCTTGCGGGCGACGTCTGCCGGATCTGCCGACGCGGGTACTCCGGTCATGGGTGTTGTGCTCCTTCGGGAATTCGCGTCAACCATATCGAGCCGAGCAGCCTCGCGCCGCTCGGTTTGGCCGTTACTCGGCCGGGTGCGGATCGATGAGTTCGTTCACGGCCGCATACAGGGATTCCGCGTACCGCTGCTCGGTGAACCGTTCGGCGTGGGCGCGCAGTTTGTCGGG